>NZ_RJVR01000336.1 GCF_003999195.1 Streptomyces soli | reverse complement strand
CCGGACAGCCCGTCGACGCGCACCCCCGCCCGGGCCAGCGCCCCGTGCCCGGCCAGCAGCCGCACCAGCGGCCCGGCGAGGAGCGGGGCGACCACCGCGGCGGGCACCGCGAGCAGCAGGGCTTCGGCGCCCGCGAGGCCTGCCACCCTGGCACGCGAGGCACCCCGGGCGCGCAGCAGAGCCGTCTCCCCGGCGCGTTCCTCGGCGAGCAGTCCGGCGACCAGCAGCAGCGCGAAGGCGGCCACGAGGCACAGTTGCAGCGTGCCGATCAGCAGAGTGGACCGGCTCACCAAAAGCGTGCCGCGCAGGGTGGTCAGCAGGTCGGGCAGGCCGCTCTGCGCGGTCGCGGCGCCGTCCTGCGAGGTCTGGCCGATCCGTTTCACGCCTTGCTGGACGGCGGTTCGCAGCCCATCGATGCGGTCGGCGGTCATGCCGGAGAAGTCGGCGCGGGCCTGCCAGGACATGGCCGCGGCCGCGACCCTGCCGGAGTCGAACGCCTGGGGGTCGGCGAGCAGCGGCCCGTACGTCGTGAAGGCCGATGTCGACACGCCCCTGCCCCGCAGCGCGTCGAGCCGCCAGTACGAGGCGGTTTGGTCCACCGGCCGGTAGACACCGGTCAGCCGGACGCGCAGCGGCGGGCCGTCCAGCCGGTCGGTGAGCGTGACCTCGTCGCCGGTGCTCAGCCGCAGCATCTTGGCGGCGCTCTCGGGCAGGGCCACCGGCACCGCGCCAACCGCCGCCGCACGTCCCGGGCGGGTCCCCTCGACCATGGTCACCCGGGACCGGTCGAAGGTGGCCAGCAAGGTCAGGTCCGGGTCCCCGCTCTTCGGCTCGCCTGCCGGGCGCAGCACGAGCGGCAGCGCGTAAGGGCCCGAACTCGTGCTGGACGCCACCCGCACCGGGAGCCCGCCGTACGCCGCCGTGGCCTGTTTCCGTACGCCCGCATCCATCCGCGCGCGGTCCAGGCCGCTGATGTCCGCATGCACTTCGACCAGGGTCCGCGCGTCCGACTCGTCCTGGAGGCTGCGCCGCAGCCCGGCGTCCCCGATCGCACCGCTGAACGCCGCAAGCGCCGCCAGCACGCAGGTGGCGAGGACCACCGACAGCAGCGCGGAGCACAGCAGCAGCCGATGCGCGCGCACGCGCAGCAGTACGAACCCCGTCACCAACACCCCCCGGACACCGAGACGATACCCCCGGTTTTGGCCATGGGCATGCGTAACGCAGTCAATTCTCCGTACGCTGGTCACCATGGGCGGGGGCATACGGGAAAAGCACGGGACAGCGGTCGAGGACGAGTCCGCGGGGGACGCCGGGATGGTCGTCGTCCAGGACCTGGTCCGGACGTACGGCAGCGGGGACACCGCCGTGCATGCCGTGCGCGGGGTGTCCTTCACGGTGCCGCGCGGCGAACTCGTGGCCCTGAAGGGGCGCTCCGGCTCCGGCAAGACCACGCTGCTCAACCTGATCGGCGGCCTGGACCGCCCCGACTCCGGCCGGGTCATGGTCGACGGCACCGAACTGGCCGGGCTGGGCGAGAAGGAGCTGCTGGCCCTGCGCCGGGACCGGATCGGCTTTGTCTTCCAGTCCTTCGGCCTGATCCCCATCCTCACCGCCGCCGAGAACGTGGCCGTCCCCCTGCGCCTGCGCAAGGCCGACCGGCGCGAACGCGACGAGCGCACCGCCCTGTTGCTCGCCCTGGTCGGCCTTGACGGTCACGCCGCCCAGCGCCCCGGCGAGCTGTCCGGCGGCCAGCAACAGCGCGTCGCCATCGCCCGGGCCCTGGCCAACCGCCCGGCTCTCCTCGTCGCCGACGAGCCGACCGGCCAGCTGGACGCCGAGACCGGCCGCTCCGTGATGGAGCTGCTGCGCGCCGTCGTACGGAGCGAGGGCGTCACGGCGCTGGTCGCCACCCATGACGCGCAGCTCATCGAACTCGCCGACCGCGTCATGGAGTTGCGGGACGGCCGGATCATCCTGGACCGCTGACGCGCCGGCCCTCCGGCCCGGAGCGGTGTGGGCGGGCTATTCCGTCCGGGGCGGTGAATCGCCGCGCTCGCGCCACTCGCGGACGACGTCCTCGACGTCGAACGGCGTCAGATTGAGCGGCGGTCCGGCAGGCGGCATGCGCAGCGCCTCGCCGATTTTCTTGTTGACGTCCTCGATGATCCGGCGGACCTGGCGCTCGGACCCGGCCTTCGAGGCCGCCTCGAGGGCGTCCTCCGCCTCCTTGCGCAGGGCGAGGGCGGGCGGCAGGGCGGACAGCTTCTCGCGGTGCATCTTCTGCTTGATCCACCACAGCTCGTCGTACGGCCGGTCCAGGCTGGGCAGCGGTTGACCGAAGCCCGGAAGTTCCTTGAAGTCGCCGCGTTCCGTCGCCTCGCGGATCTGCTTGTCGACCCATGACTCGAAGCTGACCCCTGGTGGTTTGCGCTCTGTCACCCTTCCGAGGCTACAGGGGCTGCCCCTGACACGAACAGGATCCGGCCGTAGTACCGCGGTACCACTTCCCCTCGGAGGTCAGCCCCTGGGTACCACGGATGCGGCTCCAGCCACTCGTAACGTTCCCGGTGAGGAAGGCCGGGAAGCCCCGGCGACCCGAGCGTGAGGAAGCATCCATGATCGAGGCGCAGCAGCTGACGAAGCGGTACGGGGAGAAGACGGCGGTGGACCGGCTGGACTTCACCGTGAAGCCGGGCACCGTCACGGGGTTCCTGGGCCCGAACGGGGCGGGCAAGTCCACGACCATGCGCATGATCGTGGGTCTGGACGAGCCCACGGGCGGGTCGGTGACCGTCAACGGCCGCCGCTACGCCGAGCACACGGCGCCGTTGCAGGAGGTCGGCGCGCTGCTCGAGGCGAAGTCGATCCACCCGGGGCGCTCCGCCTTCGACCACCTCATGTCGCAGGCGTACACGCACGGCATCCCGCGCCGCCGGGTGGACGAGGTCATCGAGCTGTCGGGCCTGCAGTCCGTCGCGAAGAAGCGCGCCGGGGCGTTCTCGCTGGGCATGGGCCAGCGCCTGGGCATCGCTGCCGCGCTGCTGGGCGACCCGGCGACGGTGATGCTGGACGAGCCGGTCAACGGTCTGGACCCCGAGGGCGTGCTCTGGATCCGCAATCTGCTCACCGGTCTCGCGTCCGAGGGCCGTACCGTCTTCGTCTCCTCGCACCTGATGAGCGAGATGGCGCTGGTGGCCGACCACCTGATCATCGTCGGGCGGGGCAGGCTGCTGGCCGACACCACCGTCGAGGACCTGATCCGCCAGGCCGGCGGCGACACGGTGAAGGTTGCCAGTGAGGACCCGGCGCGGCTGCGCGAGGTTCTGGCCGGTCCCGGTGTCGAGATCACCGGCCGGGCCGGCTCGGAGGAGCTGCAGGTCACCGGCATGGCGGCCCGCTCCATCGGGATGAAGGCCGCCACAGCGGGCATCGCCCTGTTCGAGCTCACTCCGCGGACCCTCTCCCTGGAGGAGGCGTTCATGGACCTGACCCGTGAGTCCGTCGAGTACCACGGCGGCACCACCGTCTCCGAGTCCTTTGAGACCCCGGAGTCCCTCGAGACCGCCGGGAGCGCAGTATGAGCACCGTGACGACCCAGGCACCGACGTCCGCCCCCGCCGAGGCGACGCGTCCGGTCTACAAGGTGACGGGGGCGCGCGTCGTGCGCTCCGAGTGGGCCAAGTTCTGGTCCCTGCGCTCCAGCTGGATCACGCTGGGTCTGGCGCTGATCTTCATGCTGGGCTTCGGCCTGATCAGGCTGGCCCGCTACAAATCCATGATTACCTCCGGCGACACGCACGGCGGCGGGGATCTGGCCACCGCCGACGCGGTCAGCCTGTCCCTGTTCGGGATCAACTTCGCCCAGCTGGCCCTGGGCATCCTCGGCGTGCTGGTCACCGCCGGCGAGTACTCCACCGGGATGATCCGCTCGACACTCGCGGCCGTCCCGCGCCGCCTGCCGGTGCTGTGGTCCAAGGCCGCGGTGTACGGCGTGATCGCCCTGGTCCTCGGGACGGTCGGTGCGTTCGCCGCGTTCCTGTTCGGCAGCGGCATCATCTCCGGGACGCCGGCGGCGCTCTCGCTCTCCGGCGCGGGAGTCGTACGCAGCCTGTTCGCGGCCGGCCTGTACCTCGGCCTGATCGCCGTGATCGGCATCGCCCTGGGCGCGCTGCTGCGCTCGGTCGCCGGTGGCATCGCCGTCCTCGTCGGCGCGCTGATGCTGGTCCCCGGGCTGGTCGAGCTGCTGCCGACCACTTGGCAGAACAACGTGAGCCAGTACCTGCCCAGCAACGCGGGTGAGTCGATGTTCGCCCTGCACCACTCCGCGAACACGCTCTCCCCCGCAGCCGGCCTCGCCGTCTTCGCCGGCTGGACCGTGCTCGCCCTGGCCGGCGCCGCGTACCGTCTCGTACGGACCGACGCCTGACCGAGGGCATGCCTGCAACCGACGACACCCCCGGGGAGCGCGACACGCCCCGGGGGTGTCGCCCGGGCGGTCATCGCCCACGATGGACAGGTGAACCGCGTGACGACGCAAGACCCGATCTGGGGGCACCCACAGATCGCCCGGCTGAGCCGCGCCGGACGGCGGCTGTGGCAGGCCGACCGGGACCGCCCGTGGATGCTGGACGCCGCCCTGGTCTTCGCGGTCTTCCTGACCAGCGGCCTTCCCGATCTGATGCGCGACAGCCACCACGAGCCGGCCCTGCTGACCCACACGTCCACGGCGAACGTGCTCCTCCTCCAGGCCGGCCTGATCCTGCCGCTGCTGTGGCGGCGCAGGGCACCCTTCGTCGTCTTCACGGTGATCGCGGCCGTGTTCATACTGCAGTGGTCGCTGAACGTGTGGCTGCGCGCCGACCTCGCCCTATTCGTCGCCCTGTACAGCCTGGCCCGGCACGGCGCCCTGCGGTTCCTGCCCTGGGCGGCCGGTATCACCGTCGCCGCGCTGGCGGTGGTCTTCGTCCGGGTGTACAGCCTGGTGGACGTGTTCGCCGCGCTGTTCTTCCTGGGCTGCGCCGCCACGGCGGCCGTCGCCCTGGGCCTGGGGCTGCGGATCGCGCAGGATTATCTGGCCGCGTTGCAGGACCGCGCCGCCCGGCTGGAGGTCGAACGCGACCAGCGCGCCAAGCTTGCCGCCGCGGCCGAGCGCACCCGCGTGGCCCGCGAGATGCACGACATCATCGGTCACAACCTGTCCGTCATCATCGGCCTCGCCGACGGCGGCGCCGCCGCGGCCGATGTCGCGCCCGAGCGCAGCAAGGAGGCGCTCCGGCTCATCGGCGGCACCGGCCGCCAGGCCCTCGGCGAGCTGCGCCGCATGCTCGGCGTCCTGCGGGAGCGTACGGAGGCGGGCGAAGCCGTCCCTCAGTTCAGCCCGCAGCCCGGCATCGCCGACCTCGACGCGCTGTGCGAACGCGTCCGGGCCGCCGGGCCCCAGGTCGTCTACCGCACCGTAGGGAACGTGGACGCGCTGGATCACGGCGTGCAGCTGACCGTCTACCGCATCGTGCAGGAGTCCCTCACCAACACCCTCAAGCACGCGGGCACCGACACCCGCGCCCAGCTCACACTGGCCGCCGAGGGCCAGGAGGTCCGCATCATCGTCGAGGACACCGGGCCGCCCGACGGCTCCCGCAGCCGCCCGGCACCGGCCGAGGACGGGCACGGGCTCGCCGGTATGCGGGAGCGCGCGGCCCTCTACAGCGGCACCATCACCGCAGGACCCCGCCCCGGCGGCGGCTGGACCGTGAACGCCCTGCTGGACCTCACCCCCCAGGACCTCACCGCACAGGGCGGCGCATCGTGACCACTGTGCTCATCGTGGACGATCAGCCGTTGCAGCGCTTCGGCTTCCGCATGCTGCTGGAGAGCACCCCCGGCACCCAGGTCGTCGGCGAGGCGGCCCACGGCGCCGACGCGGTACGCAAGGTCGCCGAGCTGCGCCCCGACGTGGTCCTGATGGACGTACGGATGCCCGGCATGGACGGCATCGAGGCCACCCGCCGCATCGTCGCCGAAGGCGGACGCTCCCGCGTGCTGGTCCTCACCACTTTCGACCTCGACGAGTACGCCCACACCGCGCTGCGCGCCGGAGCCAGCGGTTTCCTGCTCAAGGACGCACTCCCCGAGGAACTGCTGGCCGGCATCCGAGCCGTCGCGTCCGGCGACGCCGTCATCGCCCCCGGACTCACCCGCCGCCTGCTCGACGCCTACGCCCACCACCTGCCGGGCCACCCGCAGAACGGGAAGGCCGCCGACGACCCCCGGCTGCGCAACCTGACCGAACGCGAGCACGAGATCCTGGTCGCCATCGGCAAGGGCTGGACCAACGGGGAGATCGCCGAACGCCTCGTGCTGTCCGAGTCCACCGTGAAGACCCACGTCGGCCGGGTCCTGGCGAAGATCGGCGCCCGCGACCGGATCCAGGCCGTCATCACCGCCTACGACCTCGGCCTGGCGCGCCCCAACGGACCCGACTGAACACCCCGGCCTCCACAGCCCCGGGTCACCTCACCCGGCCACGCGCCTTCAGCGGAACCGGAGGCAGTTCCGGAGCGGGCAGCGGAGCGCCGTCATAGCCCTTCACCTCGCCGAGGCGAGAGACCGGGACGTCCAGTCGGCACGGGCCTGTGCGATGTCGTCGCCGGTCCTCCCGACAAAGTTCCACCACATGACGATCTTCTCGGCGAAGGGCTCGCCGCCCAGCAGCATGAGGCCGCTGTCGACGTCGGCCCGCAGCGGCAACTCCGTACGGCTCGAGCCGAGGTAGAGCATGGATCCGGCCTCGACGGGGACGCCGTCCACGACGGCGGCGCCGGACATGGCGAGGACGGCGTACTCGAAGTCGCGCTCCAGCGGGAGTCGGGCATCCGTGCCGGCCGCCAGGATGAGGTCCGCGCCGACGATGGGGGTGTAGGGCGCCCGACGGTACGCCGACGGTAGGTCAGCGGCGTTATGAAGTGGCGGCGTGAACACCGTGGATCATGTCCCACGCCTCGCCGACGTAACGCTCACGGTCGCTGAGATGCAGATGAGGGAAGTAGTTCTTGAGACCTTGCACGGCCTGCTGCTCGGATTCGTGGCAGTCACGCAGCAGGAAAATCGCCTTGCGCAGGATGTCGTTGTCCATGAATTCAGATTAGGCAGCGCAAGAGCTGTCCGAGCCCGCTGAGGGCACCCATGACCGAAGCAGAGACGGCATTTTGCCCTCCCCATACTCACGGCTTATTTGCGCCGCTCAATAGCGTTGCGGGTATCTCAACAGAGCACGCGCGGAGGAATTCACCGAGGCTCTTGGCCTGCGGATCGGCCCGGGTCGAAGCGGCCACCCCGTCGCCGAGGAGGCCGTGCACGACGAAGTTCAGCGCGCGCAGATTGGGCAGCTCATAGCGGCTGACGGGGAGTCCGGCTGCCTCGGGGAGCAGCTCGCGGAGCGCGTCCACGTCCAGGGTCCGCCGCAGCCAGGCGTACGCCTCGTCATCGCGGGCCCACAGGCCGACATTGGCGTCGCCGCCCTTGTCCCCCGAACGGGCGCCGATGATCCGGCCGAGCGGGGCGCGGAGGGTGCGGCCTTCGGGGCTCCCCGCCGGGTCCGCGGCGGAGGCCTGCGCCGGTGTCGGCGCCCGCCGGGCCTCGCGGGGCGGCTCCGGTACGGCCGGCTCGCTGCCCTCCCACAGCAGCACGGTCTCGGCCCGTACGGCGTCGGCGGCGATCAGCGCCGGCCAGTAGACACCGTACTCCTCCGCCTTCGGGGAGAAGTGCTCCAGGTGCAGCCCCGGGTAGCCGGACAGGCCGGTGCCCACGACGGCGGAGAAGAGCGAGCGGCCGACCTTGTCCGGGTCGGGGTCCTTGACGGTGAGGGTGAGGCGGGCCGTGGTCCCGGTGCCGGGCTCCAGGCGGGTTTCGTACGTCTCGAAGCGGTTGGGGCCGCCGGTGGCGTCGAGCAGCGTGGCCTCGGCGAAGGCGGCCTTGGCCTCGATGTCCAGGCCGGTGAGGACGAAGACGGCCGAATTTCGGTAGCCGCCACGGTAGTTGAGGCAGACCTTCAAGGTCTCGGGGGCGGGCTCGCCCCGGGCGCCGCTGACCAGGACGCGGTCGGGCCCGAGTTGGTCGAGGGTCACCGTGTCGAAGCGGGCCGTGACGTCCGGGTTGAGGTAGGCGGGCCGGTCGATTTCGTACAGCAGCTGGGCGGTGACGGTGTCCACAGTGACGGCGCCGCCGGTCCCGGGGTGCTTGGTAATGACGCTGGAGCCGTCGGGGCGCAGCTCGGCGATGGGGAAGCCGGGGCGTACGGGCCGCTCGATCTCGGTGAAGAAGGCGTAGTTGCCGCCGGTGGCCTGGGCACCGCATTCGATGATGTGCCCGGCGGTGACGGCTCCGGCGAGCCGGTCCCAGTCGTCGGGCGCCCAGTCGAAGGCCCAGGCGGCAGGGCCGACGACCAGCGATGCGTCGGTGACCCGGCCGCAGATCACGACGTCGGCCCCGGCCCGCAGCGCCTCGGCGATCCCCCAGCCGCCGAGGTAGGCGTTGGCGGTGACCGGATCCACCCCGGCCCCGGCGAGCGGCCGCCCGGTGGACAGGTGGGCGAAGTCATGCCCCTGGTCCTGGAGTTGCGAGAGCCGGGGCAGCAGGTCGTCGCCCTGTACGTACGCGATGCGGGGCCGCAGTCCGACAGCCGAGGCGAGTTCGCCGAGCTTCCTCGCCAGCCCCGCCGGGTTGAGGCCGCCGGCGTTGACCACGACCTTGATGCCACGCTCCAGGCAGGTGCCCAGCACGTCACGCATCTGGGCGAGGAAGGAGACGGCGTAACCGCCCTCCGGGTCGCGCTGTCTGGCCTTCCAGAGGATCAGCATCGTCAGTTCGGCGAGATAGTCGCCGGTGAGGACATCGATCGGGCCGCCTTCGACCATTTCGCGCGCCGCGGAGAGGCGGTCGCCGTAGAACCCTGAGCAGTTGGCGATCCGCAGGACGTCAGGCCGCTCGCAGGGACTCGACTCGGGCACGTGCCTCCTCGGGCGACAGATAGATGTCGGTGACCTCGAAGTCCCGCAGTCTGGCCGGGCGTCGGGCCTGGAAGCCGGTGCGTACGAAGTCATCGCCGGCCACCGCGTTGAGCATCCATCCGGCGGCCGTACGGAAACGGGCCGGGAAGGTACGCAGCGCGCCCAGATGATATCCCCGGGCGACGAGCTGCGCGGGCGGTCCGCTGAGCGGGAGGCCGAGCGGCTTGGAGACCGCCTGGGCGCCGCCGAGGTCGACGACGAGGCCGAGGTCCCGGTGCACGTACGGCTTGAGGCGCTTGCCGCGCAGCGCGGCGACGACGTTCTCGGCGGCGGCCTTGCCCTGGCGCATGGCGTGCTGGGCGGTGGGCGGGCAGATGGCGTCGCCGCCTCCCTTGGCGAGGTCGGGGACGGCGGCGGAGTCACCGAGGGCGAAGACCCCGTCGGCGGTGGGGACTTCCATCTCGGCGTTGACGTGGAGCCGGCCCTTGATGGTCTCGGTGCCAAGGGTGGCGACCAGCGGGCTGGCGGCGACGCCGGCGGTCCAGATCAGCGTGCGGCTGGGGATCTTGCGTCCGTCGGTGAAGGTGACCATGTCCTCGGCGGCCTCGGCCACCGAGACGCCGAGGGAGACCTCGACGCCGCGCTTGGTGACGATCTCCAGCGCCTTCTGGCCCAGCTTGTCGCCGAGTTCGGGCATCAGCTTGGGCGCGATGTCTATCAGGTGCCACTTGATGAGCCCGGGGTCCAGGCGCGGATAGCGCTCGACCGCCGCCGCGGTGAGACGTTGCAGGCAGGCCGCGGTCTCGGTGCCCGCGTAGCCGCCGCCGACCACGACGAACTGCAGCCGCGAGACGCGCTCGGCCTCGTCGCTGCTGGCGGAGGCGAGGTCGAGCTGGGTGATGACGTGGTCGCGGATGTACGCGGCCTCCGCGAGGGTCTTCATGCCGCGGCCGTATTCCGCGAGGCCGGGGATGTCGAAGGTCCGGGTGACGCTGCCGGGGGCGAGGACGAGATAGTCGTAGCTCTCGACGAACTCCTCGTCGTTGATCTTCCTGATGACCACGGCCTTTGCGGGCGCGTCGACCCCGATGGCCCGTCCGGGGATCACCACCGTACGGCGCAGCATGCGGCGCAGGGCCACTGCCACCGCCTGCGGGGTGAGGACACCGGCCGCGACATGGGGCAGCAGTGGCAGATACAGCTGGTGGCTCCATGGGGACACCAGGGTGATGTCGGCCTCGTCCGGCGACAGCCGTCGCTCCAGACGGTGCGCGCACTCCAGGCCCGCGAATCCGCCGCCCACCACCAGGATCCTCGGTCGACTCATGGCTCGCCTCTCATGGGGCTGTTTCACGTACTGCGGCCACGCTCGCACAGGCACCCCACGGCCGCGAACGGAGCACTACCCCGAGCGGGGGAAGGCAATCCGGCCCGGCGTCCGAATAAGTAGTGCCCGACAGCCCCCGACGGCCCCGGCGGGAGTGAGGACGGCCAATGAGCCACGCCAGACCTGAGACGCCGCCGCGCGGCTTCGGCGCGGAGCTGCGGGACGCGATCAGCTTCCGCGCGTTCACGATGGTGCTCGGTGGCCTGGTGGTGCAGCTGGCCTTCATCGTGTCGTACCTCAGGGCCTTCCGCTCCCCCACCCCGCACCGCATCCCGGTCGCGGTGGTCGCCGCCGACCAGGTTCGGGGGCAGATCGTGGCCAAGCACAACTCGCTGGCCGGCGATCCGGTGACGGCCACCCCGGTCGCCGACGAGGCCACCGCCCGGCGGGAGATCCTGGACCGTACGGTCGACGCGGGCTTCCTCTACAACGCGACCGGCACCACGGACACCCTGCTCGTCGCCTCGGCGGGCGGCCCCTCGGTGTCGCGGACCGCCGCCCAGATCGCCCAGGAACTGGAACGGGCCCAGCAGCGGCGGGTCACCGCCGCTGCCGCCGCCGCTGTCCCCGTCGCCATGGGCCCATTCTTGCCGTGGGGCGCCGGGGTGGGGCTCTCTGGCCCGAGACTGTCCGGATTAGGGTGGCCGCATGGCACCCTACGACGAGCTGCTCGACATCGTCGACGAGCACGACCGCGTCATCGGGCAGGCGCCGCGCGGCGAGGCGTACGCGCGGGGGCTGCGGCACCGGTGCGTCTTCATCCACGTACGGGACGGTCAGGGCCGGGTCTTCGTCCACCGACGGACCGCCGACAAGCTGGTCTTCCCGTCCCTGTACGACCTCTTCGTCGGCGGTGTCGTCGGCGCGGGCGAGTCCTACGACGCCGCCGCGCTGCGCGAGGCCGAGGAGGAGCTGGGGGTGTCCGGACTGCCGCAGCCGGAGCCGGTGTTCAGCTTCCTGTACGAGGGGACGGGCGAGGCGGCGGGCAACACCTGGTGGTCGAGGGTCTACGAGGTGCGCTGCGAGCTGCCGGTCGCCCCGCAGGCCGAGGAGGTCGCCTGGCACGCCTTCCTGCCCGAGGAGGAGCTGGCCCGGGTCCTCCCGGTGTGGGAGTGGGTGCCGGACGGCCTTGAGGCCTACCGCAGGCTGCGGGAACCGGGGTCCCGCGCTTAGGCCCTGCCCAGGCGATCATGGCCGGGCCCGCGACGCTCCCCCAGCCAGACGCGGGGGGCACCTCCCGGCCGAAGACTGGGGGAGGCTATCCGGCCCTGATCGTCCGGACAGGGCCTAGTGTGGCCGATGTGATCGACTTCGTACGGGGCCTCCCGGTACGGGCGCGGCTGTGGCTCTCGCCGCAGGACATCCGTACGGAGGGCACGACCCCCGACTACCGCTTCTCCCTCGCCAACGAGCGGACCTTCCTCGCCTGGCTCCGCACCGCCCTCGCCCTGATCGGCGGCGGCTTCGCCGTGGACCAGTTCCTGCTCCGCCTCCACCGGCCCGTACGCGTCACCCTCGCCGTACTCCTCCTGGTGGGCGGCGCGATGTGCGCCGTCCGGGCCGTCAACCACTGGGTGCGCTGCGAACGCGCCATGCGGCGGGGCGAAGACCTGCCCGTCTCGCGCTTCCCCACCCTTCTGGCGCTGCTCGTCGCGGCCGTGGCCCTGCTGATGGTCGTGGTCGCGGCTGTCGGGTGGGCCGGCTGATGTCCGGGCCCGTTCCCGACCGCGATCCGGGGCTCCAGCCGGAGCGCACCCGGCTCGCCTGGCGTCGTACGACCCTCGCCTTCGCGGTCGCGGCGGTCCTGGCGGGGCGGCAGGCCGTGCACCAGGGGCTCTCGCCGTTCGGGCTGGTGGCGGTGGCACTCTGCGCCGTCGCCCTGCTGGCCTTCCTCGCCATCGCCCAGGCAAGGATCATCGGGCTCGGTTCCGGCCGGCCCGCACCACTGGCGGTCCGTACGGCTGTGGCGGCTGCGGTGTGCGTCATCACGCTCGCGGCCTTCGGCGCATCAGTGCTGGCGTGAGCCTGCTTCGCCGCGCACGCGTCGCACGAGGTCGTCGACGGCCTCGGGCCACTGGGGGTGGTCGAAGACGAAGCCCGCTTCGAGGAGGCGTCCGGGGACGACGCGGCGGCTTTTCAGCAGGAGTTCGGTGTCCGAGCGGAGCGCGAAAGCGCCGAGTTCGGCCATCCACTTTGTGGCGGGGAGGCCGACCGGGACGCCCCATGCGGCGCGGAGGGCCCGAACGAAAGTGCGGTGCGGCAGAGGGGCGGGAGCGGCAAGGTTCACCGGCCCGGAGAGGTCGTCCCGGCCGGCCAGGAACACGACCGCGCGGACGAAATCGTGCTCGTGGATCCAGGACACGTACTGCTTGCCGCCCGCGACCGGTCCGCCGAGGCCGAGCCGCGCCAGCCCCAGCAGGACGTCGAAGACACCGCCACGGTCGGGGCTCATCACCATGGCGGAGCGCAGGGCGACCTTGCGGGTGCAGGGGGTTTCGGCCTGCTCCTGCGACCGCTCCCAGGCCTTGGCGATCTCGACGCTGTATGCCCAGTAGTCCGGGACACCGGCTTCGGTGCCGCCGAGCACGCCGGTCGCCTCGTCGTTGGGTGCGTCGAAACGGTGGGCGTAGACGGTGGCGGTGCTCATCTGCAGCCAGACGCGGGGCGGCCGAGCGGCGGCCGCGATCACCTCGCCCACGACCTTGGCCGAGTTCACGCGCGAGTCCATCATCGCCCGCAGATTTGCTGCCGTGTAGCGGCAGCTGACGCTGCGTCCGGCCAGATTGACCACCACGTCGCTGCCGTCGATCGCCTCGGCCCAGGGCCCTGGGGTCTCGCCGTCCCAGTGGACTTCTCCGTCACGCACCGGTCGTCTGGTCAGGACCGTAACCTCGTGCCCTGTGGCGGTCAGCGCGCGGTTCAGGATCCTGCCCACCTGCCCGGTTCCCCCGGGTATCACAATCTTCATGGGGCTCCCCCTCCGTGTGGGCCGAGCCTAGCGCAGAAAGTTGAACGCGTTCAATATTTGCCGGAGGGGTACGGGCGGAGCCCTACGCAGCGGGCTCTTCGGCGGGGGCACGGAGGCCGGCGTCCCACTTTTCCTCGATGCGGCCGTACTTCCAGACGGCGAGGGCGACGGCCCAGGTGGCGGCGAAGAGGCCGACGATCCAGAAGCCGACGGTGTTGAGGTCGACGGAGGAGACGCCGTCCCAGAAGGGGCCGGTGAGGGAGAGCTTGTCGGCGAGGATGGAGAGGAGTTCGATGCCGCCGATGATGAGGGCGACGGCGATGGAGAGCCCGGTGATGGTGAGGTTGTAGTAGACCTTGCGGACGGGCTTGGAGAAGGCCCAGCCGTAGGCGAAGTTCATGAAGGAGCCGTCGATGGTGTCGAGCAGGGACATGCCGGCGGCGAAGAGGACAGGCAGGCAGAGGATCGCGTACCAGGGGAGGCCGGAGGCCACTGAGCCGGCGGCGAGGACCAAGAGGCTGATCTCGGTGACGGTGTCGAAGCCGAGGCCGAAGAGGATGCCGAGGGGGTACATCTGCCAGGGGCGGCGGATGGCGCGGGTGGCGCGGCCCAGGATGCGGTTCATGAGGCCGCGGTTGTTGAGGTGCTGCTCCAGCTGGGCCTCGTCGTAGTTGCCGCGGCGCATGTCGCGGAAGACCTTGCCGAGGCCGATGAGGATGACCAGGTTGATGGCCGCGATCAGCAGCAGGAAGGCGCCGGAGACGAAGGTGCCGATGAGGCCGCCGACCTGGTGGAGGCGTGAGTTGTCGTCGGAGAGGCCGGTGCCGACGGCCTTGACGCCGAGGGCGAGCAGGAAGGTGAGCCCGAAGACGACCGAGGAGTGGCCGAGCGAGAACCAGAAGCCCACGGACAGCGGCCGCTTGCCGTCCTCCATGAACTTGCGGGTGGTGTTGTCGATGGCGGCGATGTGGTCGGCGTCGAAGGCGTGCCGCAGGCCAAGCGTGTAGGCGGTGAGCCCGGTGCCGAAGCCGAAGGCGCCGCCGGCGAGCTGGTAGTGCCCCGGCACGACGACCAGGGCGAGGATGCCGAAGCCGACGAGGTGCAACAGCAGGACGAAGCCGGCCATGCCGCCGAGCCCGGCCCACTCGCGGCGGGTGAGGGCCATGCGGGAGAGGTTTGCTGTCAGGGCCACGGGGTCCTCGCGGTGCTCGGGGATCGTTATTGCGTATCGTACGCAACAACGATCCCCTTGCACACGGCGGGTCCGATCAGCCGACGGTGACGACGACCTTCCCCCGGGTGTGCCCCTCCGCATTGAGCCGCTGCGCGTCGGCCGCCCGCTCCAGCGGGAAGGTCGCCGCGACCTCGACGCCGATGACGCCGCGCTCGGCCAGCTCGCTCACCGCCGCGAGGTCGGCCGGGTCGGGGCGGACCCAGAAGTAGCGGCCGCCGAGGCCGAGGACGGCCGGGTCGGCGATCGAGACGAGCCGGCCGCCGACGGCGAGCAACTCGGGCGAGACCGTGAGCGCCTCGCCGCCGACGAGGTCGAGGACGGCGTCCACGCCATCCGGGGCCAGGGCGGCGACGCGCTGCGCCAGCCCTTCCCCGTACGCGACCGGCTCGGCGCCGAGCGAACGCAGGTAGTCGTGGTTGCGCTCGCTCGCGGTGCCGATGACGCGGGCGCCGAGGTGCGCGGCGATCTGGACGGCCATGGAGCCGACCCCGCCGGCGGCTGCGTGCACGAGCAGGGTCTCGCCCTTGCCGAGCCGCATCGCCTTGACCAGTGCCTGGTAGCCGGTGAGCCCGGCCAGCGGAAGGCCGGCCGCCTGCTCGAAGCTGAGGTTCCCCGGCTTGCGGGCCAGGGTGCGTACGGGGGCGGCGACGTATTGGGCGAAGGTGCCCCGGGAGAGGAAGTCCTCGCGTACGTAGCCGATGACCTCGTCGCCCTCCTCGTACTCGATGGCGTCCACACCGGGCCGTACGACGACGCCGGAGACGTCCCAGCCGGGGACGACGGGGAAGACCGGGTCCATCATGCCGTCGAGCAGGCCGGCCTGGGCCTTCCAGTCGACGGGGTTGACGGCGGCGGCCCTGACCCTGACCAGGACCGCGTCGGGGCCGACCTTGGGCTCGGGGAGGTCTCCGTACTCCAGGACCTCGGGTCCGCCGTAGGCGCGATAGCTGACAGCCTTCATGGTCGATCCTCAGACGGTGACGGTGAGGGACTTGTTCTCAGCCTCGACCGCCGCCGGGGCTTCCGCCACCGCTGCCGGGGCCGGGGTGCGCAGGCCGAGCAGGCGACCAGGGCCACAAGGCTGAGCAACTCGATCGACGGTAGAGGTCGATAGTTAAGGTCGTCAAGTTAATGATTCAGATCCTCAAGCATCCTGAGTACACTCGAACCATGAGTGCCTCCGCCCCCGCCGCTGCACCTGCTCCTGCGGTATCCGCCCCTTCGGTATCTGCCCCCACGAAGATCCAGCTGCTCGAACTGCTGGCCGCCATCGGCACCGCCCAGTGGCAGGACTTCGCCTCGGCTGCCGCCCGCCACGGCCTGACCTCCATGCAGGCCAAGGTCCTCGCCCAGCTGCACGGCCCCGTGCCCATGCGCGGCCTCGCCGAGGCCCTGGTGTGTGACGCTTCCAACATCACCGGCATCGTCGACCGGCTGGAGTCCCACGGCTTCGTACGCCGCGAGGTCAGCCCCGCCGACCGCCGCGTCAAGAACGTCGTGGCGACCGACCTCGGCCGCGAGACCATCCGCCGCGTACGCGAGGAGATGCAGGCCACGCACGGCGCGCTCGACACCCTGGAGGAGGAGGAGCGTGCGACGCTCTACGGTCTGCTGGAGCGACTGCGGCCGGTGATGGAAGACCGCGACACCGACCGCGACCGCGCCTGACCGCGCAGCGGCGGCACGAGCGCGCGCACGGCCCGGTCCGCGAATCCGGGCTCGCTGCCGATCGTACGAATGAGCTGCTCGCGCACGGCGCGGCTGCGGCCGGCCTCGACGAGGGCGAGGGACTCGGCCAGCGCTGAGGGCAGTCCGTCGTGACGCCAGGGCTCGGCGGCGTCCTCGTCGAACCAGTGCGGCGGCGGAAAGCTGGGCTGGACCTTGGCCTGGCTATTGCCGAAGTAGCCCCATTCCCCGTACTCCAGCGACACGTTGACGACGTGACCGGTTGGCAGGGTCCGGGCCCAGCCGCCCTCGGTGTGCTGCTGCCAGCGCCAGGTGTTGGGGCTGGTTTTCCCCCGGATGGTCACGCCGACGTAGCGCAGCTTGCGGCGGATCACCGGCCAGGGCTCGCGGCTCTCCTCGATCCAGTCGGCGAGCGCGGCGTGCAGGATGTCGTAAGTGCTGCCCCGGTGGACGACGTCCACGAGGGCGATGGGCCGTTCCCGTCGCGCCAGCGCGTAGGGCTCCAGCCCCACCGCTGCCAGATGCTCGCGGAAGCGGCGTACGGCTGCCGGGGTCCAGCCGCTGCGCGTGAGCCGGAGCGACAGCGGGAGCCGCAGCAGCCGGGGGCCGGCCGGGGCCGGGGCGGACTCGAAGGCGCCGGTGAGCAGGTCGTGCATGCTGTCCAACGAGCGCCCCACGAAGCACAGATCGGCCCCGCCGGCGCGGGCCAGCACCTTGCCGGCGCACACGGTGAGGGCGGGCAGATACCAGAGCCGGGGCGGCTCCGCGCCGTCCGTGAGCGCGCCGAGGCGGTCCGGCGGGGCTCCCCCGGCGGACGAGAGCGTCCAGCGGAAGGGCTGGGGCGGTGGCGTCGGCACAGCCACCATTTCACCGCGCCGGTCCCCCGCAGGTCACCCGGATTTCCCGCCGGTACGCTACGCGCTGGCAGGAAGGCCCACGTACCCATGTATCTGATCACCGGTATCCCGGCATCCGGAAAGTCCACGGTGGCCCGGGAGTTGGCCGGGCGGCTGCCGCGCTCCGCGCATGTGAACGGCGATGCGTTCCGGCAGATGGTGGTCGGCGGGCGCGCGGAGATGACCCCCGCGCTGGACGGGGAGGCGCTGCGTCAGCTGCGGCTGCGGCACGAGATCGCGGCGGCGACGGCGGACGCGTACGCGGCGGCGGGATTCGTGCCGGTGCTTCAGGACGTGATGCTCGGTGACGAGCTGGCCCGGACCATCTCGCTGATCCGTACGCGGCCGCTGCATGTGATTGTCCTGGCCCCCAGCCCGCGCGCCGTCGCCCACCGCGACGCAGCCCGGCGGAAGACCGCCTACGGCGCTTGGACGCCGGCCGACCTGGACCGGGCGCTGCACGAGGAGACGCCCCGGTTCGGGCTGTGGCTGGACACCACGGACCAGACCCCCGCCGAGACGGTGGACGAGATCCTGCGGCACGCGGCGCCCTGAACCCCGCTGCTACGGCCCGCTGCCTACGGGGCCAGGATGTCCAGCTCCGCGAGCGCCCCGACGCAGATCTCCCGCATGAGCCGTTCCGCCGCCACCGCGTCGCGGGCGCGGACGGCTTCGGCGACCCGGACGTGCAGTGTGACCGCCTCCGGATCGGGGGTGGAGAACATCACGTGGTGTTCGGTGCGCCCGGTGAGGACTTCGGCGACGACGTCCCCGAGGCGGGCGAACATCTCGTTGCCCGAGGCCCGCAGCATGACGCGGTGGAAGGCCACGTCGTGCACCAGGTAGGCCGCCAGGTCCGAGGCGCGGCCGGCGGCCGCCATGTCGGCGGCCAGGACGGTGAGTTCGCGACACTGGTCGGGGGTCGCGGCGACGGCGGCAAGACCTGCGGCGACGGGTTCGACTGCCGTTCGGAGCATGGTCAGGGACCGTAGCTGGCGGGGGCGGTCGGCACCGGCCAGACGCCAGCGTATGACGGCTGGGTCGAACACGTTCCATTCCTCGGGCGGCCGCACCGTGATGCCGACCCGGCGGCGCGAGGCGACCAGGTGCATGGCCTCCAGGACGCGGACGGCCTCGCGGACGACGGTGCGCGAGACGCCGTAACGCTGCTCCAGCTCGTCGATGCGCAGGACCGTGCCCGGTGGGTACGCGCCGGATGCGATGGCAGGGCCGAGCTCCGCCAGTACCTGCGCGTGCAGGCCGCCGCCTTCTTCCTGCTGTGCCATCGCCATGACGGACAGCCTAAGCAGGGACCACTTCATATGACGATTTGGTTTCGGACTCTTGAATAAGTAGTACCTATGGCGTTTCCTGAGCGCATCGCGCGGACGAGGAGGTAACCAGCGCATGACTGCGGCGGACAAAGCCGAGGAGCAGCGCCCCGTGGTGGTCGTCATGGGGGTGTCCGGGTCGGGCAAGTCGACGGTGGGCGGGCTGATCGCACAGCGGCTCGGCGTTCCCTACGCCGAGGCGGACGATTTCCACCCAGCCGCCAACATCGCCAAGATGGCGGCCGGCCACCCGCTGGACGACGCCGACCGGGCGCCCTGGCTGGACGCCATCGCGGAATGGATCACGGCCCGCGGGGGCAAGGGCGGCGTGGTCAGCTGCTCCGCGCTCAGGCGCCGCTACCGCGACCGGCTGCGGGCCGACGCGCCGGACCTCTTCTTTCTTCACCTCGACGGTCCCCGGGAGCTGATCGCCGCGCGGCTCGCGGCGCGCATGGAGCACTTCATGCCCCCCGGGCTGCTGCGCTCCCAGTTCGACGCCCTGGAGCCGCTCGACCCGGACGAGGCCGGGGCCGTCGTCTCCATCGCGGGCGGCCGGGACCAGATCGCCGAGCGGGCGATGGCCGCTCTCCCCCACTGACCGTCCACTGACCTCTCTTAACGACCTTCCCTTACGGACAACGGAGTACGTACGTGTCTGCACTCAGCGTCGAGTTGCTGGCCGCGCCCCCGGCCACGGAATTCATCACCAGTGCCGGTGATGCCCGGCTGGGCATAGCGGCCCTGGCCGGCATCGCCACGATCATCCTGCTGATCACCCGCTGGAAGATGCACGCCTTCCTGGCCCTGACCATCGGCACCGGCGTGCTCGGGGCGGTCGCCGGGGCCCCGCTCGCGAAGACGATCACCAGCTTCACCACCGGCCTGGGCACCACCGTGGCGGGCGTCGGCGTGCTCATCGCACTCGGCGCGATCCTGGGCAAGCTGCTCGCCGACTCCGGCGGTGCGGACCAGATCGTCGACACGATCCTGGCCAGGACCAGCGAGCGGCGGCTGCCGTGGGCGATGGCACTGATCGCCGGGCTGATCGGGCTGCCACTCTTCTTCGAGGTCGGCATCGTCCTGCTCATCCCGGTGGTGCTGCTGGTCGCCCGGCGAGGCAACCAGTCCCTGATGCGGGTCGGCATCCCGGCGCTGGCCGGCCTGTCCGTCATGCACGGCCTGGTCCCGCCCCACCCGGGCCCGCTCGCCGCGATCGACTCCATCAAGGCCGACCTCGGCACGACGCTGGCGCTCGGCGTGCTCATCGCGCTGCCCACGGTGGCCATCGCCGGACCGCTCTTCGGCCGGGTCGCCGATCGCTGGGTCAAGGTCACGCCGCCCGAGCACCTCACTCCGCCCCGCGCGTCGGACGACCTGGAGAAGCGGCCGAGCTTCGCGGCGACCGTGGCCACGATGCTGCTGCCGGTCGTTCTGATGCTGCTCAAGGCTCTGGTCGACGTCCTGGAGAAGGACCAGGGCAGCCTGGTCTACCGGGTCTTCGACGTCATCGGCTCGCCGCTGATCGCGCTGCTGTCCGCCGTCGTGCTCGGGATGTTCACCCTCGGCCGGGCGGCGGGCTTCACCAAGGAGCGGATCTCCACGACGGTCGAGAAGTCGCTCGGCCCGATCGCCGGGATCCTGCTCATCGTCGGCGCGGGCGGCGGCTTCAAGCAGACCCTGATCGACTGCGGCGTCGGCCAGATGATCCTCAACTGGTCGCAGAGCTGGAACATCTCGCCCCTGCTCCTCGCCTGGCTCATCGCGGTCCTGATCCGGGTCTCCACCGGCTCCGCCACCGTCGCGACCATCTCCGCCGCGGGCCTGGTCGCCCCGCTCGCCGCCGACATGTCCTCGACCCACACCGCCCTGCTGGTGCTGGCCGTCGGCGCCGGCTCGCTGTTCTTCTCGCACGTCAACGACGCCGGATTCTGGCTGGTGAAGGAGTACTTCGGGATGACGGTCCCGCAGACCCTCAAGTCCTGGTCGGTGATGGAGACGGTGATCTCGGTGGTGGCCCTGGGCTTCGTGCTGCTGGTCTCGCTCGTCATCTAGGACCGCTCCGCTTCGTCTGCGCCCTTCCCTGGTAGGTTCCGTCCGGGCCACCAGAGAAGGGCGCAGGCATGCCGGGCACCACGACCGAGCCGTATCTCACCGAACTCGCCAACGGCGTACACGCGTACGTGCAGCCGGACGGCGGCTGGTGCCTCAGCAACGCCGGATTCGTCAGCGACGGGCGTACGACCCTGCTGGTCGACACCGCCGCCACCGAACGCCGCACCCGGCTGCTGCGCGACGCGCTGCTGGCCACGGGCGCGCCCATGCCGTCGTATGTGGTGAACACCCATCACCACGGCGACCACACCTACGGCAACACGCTGTTCGCCGGCGAGGCCGAGATCGTCGGGCACGCGGCCTGCGCGAAGGAGCAGGTGGCCGCCGGTCACCAGCTCCACATGATCTGGCCGGAGGTGGAGTACGGCGAGGTCCCGATCACGCCGCCCACGGTCACGTACGAGGACCGGATGGACCTGCAGGCCGGCGGCACCGAGGTGCGGCTGATCCACCCGGGACCGGCTCACACGGTCGGGGACACCATCGTGTGGCTGCCGGAGCACCGGATCGTCTTCACCGGGGACCTGGTCTTCAACGGCGGGACGCCCTTCGTGCCGTTCGGGTCGCTGAGCGGTTCGCTGCGGGCGCTGGGCCTGCTGCGGGCGCTGGACGCCGAGATCGTCGTGCCCGGGCATGGCAAGGTGTGCGATCCGGGCGCGTACGACGTCGTGGAGCACTATCTGCACTACGTGGCCGCGCTCGCCGCCGAGGGGCGAGCGGCGGGGCGTACGCCGCTGGAGACGGCGAGGGCCGCCGATCTGGGGGAATTCGCCGAACTGGCCGAGTCGGAGCGGCTGGTCGCCAATCTGCACCGCGCCTACGCGGAGATGGATGGCCTGCCGCTCGGTATCCCGCTGGACCTGGTGGCCGTCCTCACCGACATGGCGGCGATGAACGGCGGCCGGATCCCGGCCTGCCACGCCTGAGGTGCCCGCGCGGGGCCCACGCGACGGAAGAGGCCGCGCGAATAGGTGGGGTGGCGTCGCCTGCCGATGGCTCTCGCCTGGCGGCGTTGTCGTCGGTCGACGACGTCCCCCAGCCTGGCGGCTGGTGGGGGTCCCCCCTGGCTTCGCCGGTGGGGGTGCCCCCGGCGAAGCCAGGGGGAGCACCCCCACCGGCCGAAGGCTGGTGGAGTGCCCCCACCGCGTCGCCCCGGACGGAGTCTGGGGGAGAGTGCCCCCCACGCCTTGCCAGACCCGGCCCTCGACACGCTCCTTCCTCCACCCCACCTATTCGCGCGGCCTCTTACCAGCGCGGCACCGGCGGGGTCTCCCAGCCGGGCTCGGCCTTGCGCATGGCGGCGGCGTCGTCGCGGTCGCGCATCGTGCCGTCGTCGTCCAACCAGCGCCGGTGGAAGGCGGCCAGCGCCTCGCGGTCGAGTTCGACGCCGAGGCCGGGGGCGTCGGAGACGGTGAGGCGGCCGCCGGTGAACTCGTACGGGCGGGTGATGACGTCCTCGGTCTGCCAGGGGTAGTGGGAGTCGCAGGCGTAGTCGAGATTGGGGACGGTCGAGGCGACATGCGTCATCGCGGCGAGGCTGATGCCCAGGTGGGTGTTGGAGTGCATGGACAGCCCGACCCCGAAGGTGCGGCAGATCGCGGCCAGCTCGCGGGTGTTGCGCAGCCCGCCCCAGTAGTGGTGGTCGGAGAGCACGACCTGGACGGCGCCCTTGGTGAAGGCCTCGGCGATCTCCGGGAAGGTCGTCACGCACATGTTGGTGGCCAGCGGGACGTCGGTGCGCGCGGCGACCTCGGCCATGCGGGCGGTGCCGCTGGTCGGGTCCTCCAGGTATTCCAGTACGCCGCCGAGCTGTTCGGCCACGTACAGCGAGGTCTCCACGGACCAGGCACCGTTGGGGTCCAGCCGCAGCGGCCTGCCGGGGAAGGCCTCGGCGAGGGCGCGGATGGCGGCGATCTCCTCGTCGGGCGGGAAGACGCCGCCCTTGAGCTTGAAGGACGTGAAACCGTACTCGCGGTCGAACCGCTGCGCCTGGGCGACGACCCCGGCCGGGTCGAGGGCCGCGCCCCAGTCGTCCTTGGGTGTCCGGCCGCCGCCCTGGCCGTCCGGGTGCCCGGCCCAGCGGTAGAAGAGATAGGCGCTGTAGTCGACGGTCTCGCGGACCTTGCCGCCGAGCAGCGCGTGCACGGGCAGGCCGAGGGACTTGCCCAGGGCGTCGAGGCAGGCCACCTCGAAACCCGAGACGACCGACAGCCGCAGCTTGTCGGCGGTCTGTGCGCCGCGCAGGCCGCCGACGTCCACCGAGTCCGACACTTCCTGCGGGTCGCCGCAGACGAGGGCGGCGAGCGTGAAGAGGCTGTTCAGATCGCTGACCTGGCAGCCGACCAGCGCCTCGGCGAGCGGCCGCGCGAGGTCGAGGAACTTCGTGTCGCCGTACGTCTCACCGACACCGGTGACGCCGCCTGCCGTCTCGACCTCGATGATCAGGCGCGGGGTGTACGGCTGGTGGACGCCCTGCGTATTGAGCAGCGGCGGGTCCGCGACGAGGATGGGAGTGAGCCGGATCCCGGCGATCGTCAGGTCGCTGCGTTCCGACACCCTGCCACCTCTGTTCGCGTATGTGGACGCTATCTGCGTACACGAACAGACCCTAGATCGCCCCAGGAGAGAGCGTCAAGGACGGCCACCGCCGGACTGGACGACATACCGACTGGTCGGCATGATGGTAGGGGCCAGGCATCGATCAGACGCGAGGAGCGTTGATGAGCGGGACGGACAACCCACCGGGGCTCGACCTCGGGCGGCTGCGTGAGCATCTCGACCGGGAGCGGCCCGGGCTGGTCCAGGGCGCCCTGCAGGCGGATCTGATCGAGGGCGGCCGGTCCAATCTGACGTACGCCGTCACGGACGGAACCTCCCGGTGGGTCGTACGCAGGCCCCCGCTCGGGCACGTGCTGGCGACCGCGCACGACATGACCCGCGAGCACCGGGTGATCAGCGCCCTGCACGACACGCCGGTGCCGGTGCCGGGCACGGTGCTGCTGTGCGAGGACGAGACGGTGATCGGTTCGCCGTTCTACGTCATGGAGTACGTGGACGGAGTGCCGTATCGCTTTGCCGACCAGCTGGCGGCGCTCGGGCCGGAGCGGACGCGGAGCGTCGTACTCGGGCTGGTGGACGCGCTGGTGGCGCTGCACGCCGTGGACCCGGAGCAGGTCGGGCTGGCGGACTTCGGGCGGCCGGAAGGCTTCCTGGAGCGGCAGTTGAGGCGGTGGGGGAAGCAGCTGGAGGCGTCCCGGAGCCGGGAGCTGACGGGGATCGACGAGCTGCACGAGGGGCTGTCGAAGGCTCTGCCCGCCTCGGGCCCGGCGACCGTGGTACACGGCGACTACCGGCTGGACAACGTACTCGTCGGCAAGGACGACGACCGGATCAAGGCGATCCTGGACTGGGAGATGTCCACGCTCGGCGACCCGCTCACCGACCTCGGACTGCTCGTGATGTACAGCGACCGCGAGGTGCCGGCCGACTCCCCCGTGCCGTCCGCGAGCGCCGCGCCGGGCCACCCGACCGCGCACGAGGTCATCGCGCGCTACGCCGAAGGCTCGGGCCGCGATGTGTCCGCCATCGGCTGGTACACCGCCTTCGCCTACTTCAAGCTCGCGGTCATCGCCGAGGGCATCCACTACCGCTACACACTCGGGCAGACCCTCGGCGCCGGCTTCGACCGCATCGGCGGCCTCGTCCCCGGCCTCATCGAGCGGGGCCTGAGCATCCTTCAGGAAGGCTGAGCCGCAATGGACTTCTCGTACGACGCCCGCACCGAGGAGCTGCGCGAGCGGCTGCTCACCTTCATGGATGAGTACGTGTACCCCGCAGAACCGGTCTTCGCGCAGCAGCGCGAGGAGGCCGTGGGCGACGCACGCTGGGCCGCGCCGCCGGTGGTGGGGGAACTGAAGGCCGAGGCGAAGCGGCAGGGGCTGTGGAACCTCTTTCTTGTAAACCAGCACAGCCTGCCCGGCGAGCGCGGCGCGGGCCTGACCAACCTGCAGTACGCGCCGCTGGCCGAGATCACCGGCCGCAGCCTGCACCTCGCGCCGCCCGCGCTCAACTGCGCCGCGCCCGACACCGGCAACATGGAGGTGCTGAACGAGTTCGGCAGCGAGCAGCAGCGCAAGGCCTGGCTGGAACCACTGCTCGCCGGTGAGATCCGCTCGGCCTTCGCGATGACCGAGCCGGACGTCGCGTCGTCCGACGCCACCAACATCGAGACCCGGATCGAGCGGGACGGCGACGACTACGTCATCAACGGCCGCAAGTGGTACATCTCCGGGGCCATGAACCCGGACTGCCGGATCTTCATCGTCATGGGCAAGTCCGACCCGTCGGCGGAGCGGCACCGCCAGCAGAGCATGATCCTCGTGCCGCGCGACACCCCCGGTGTCGATGTCCGGCGCGGCATGCGGGTGTTCGGCTACGACGACGGGGACCACGGCGGCCACGCCGAGGTCATCTTCACCGATGTGCGGGTGCCCGCCGACAACCTCGTCGGCGAGGAGGGCGGCGGCTTCGCCATCGCGCAGGCCCGGCTGGGTCCGGGGCGCATCCACCACTGTATGCGGCTGATCGGTATGGCCGAGCGGGCAGTTGAGCTGATGTGCCGGCGAGCGGCGGGACGGGTCGCCTTCGGCAAGCCGATCGCCGCGCAGGGCGTCGTGCAGGAGTGGATCGCCGAAGCGCGGGTCGAGATCGAGCAGTTGCGGCTGCTGGTGCTCAAGACGGCCTGGCTGATGGACACCGTCGGCAACCGCGGTGCGCACACGGAGATCCAGGCCATCAAGATCGCCACCCCGCAGAAGGTCGGGCTCATCCTCGACCGCGCCGTCCAGGTGCACGGCGCGGGTGGCGTCAGCCAGGACTTCCCGCTCGCGGAGATGTGGGCGGCGGCGCGGACGCTGCGGCTGGCGGACGGTCCCGACGAGGTGCACAAGCGGTCGCTGGCGCGGCGCGAGCTGAAGAAGTATCTGTAGCCGCCAGGGCCCGTCCGGCGGATCAGGGTCGGACAGGCCGCGGCTCCCCCAGCGTCCGGCTGGGGGAGGGTCGCGGACCCGGCCATGATCCGCTGGACGGGTCCTAGTGCCTGTCCGGCCGATCTCCGTGGGAGAAGGAGCGGGGCTTGGCGCCTGCGATCGCAAGGCGGTGGGGGCACTCCCCCAACCTTCGGCCGGGGGGACCCCCACCCAGCCGCCAGGCTGGGGGACGTCGTCGACCGACGACAACGCCGCGAGCGTTGGTGCCAGGCCCCGCGACGCCGCGAAGATCGGCTGGACAGGCCCTAGTCGTTGACGATGACCAGACGGCCGGTGGTCGTGCCGTCGGCGACGCGCTGGACGGCGTCGGCAGCGCCCGATAGCGGGACGCGTTCGCTGACCAGCGGCTTGACGGCGCCCTCGGCGGCGAGGCGGGTGAGGGTGTCGTGGCAGCTGCGGACGGCAGCGGGGTCCTGGGTGTTGTAGAGGCCCCAGTGCAGGCCCATGATCGAGTAGTTTTTGACGAGGGCGTGATTGAGGCCGGGGGCCGGGATGGTGCCGCTGGTGAAGCCGACGACGACGATGCGGCCCTCGAAGGCGATGCACTTGGTGGACCGGGTGTAGGCGTCGCCGCCGACCGGGTCGAAGACCACGTCGGCGCCACGGCCGCCGGTGGCCTCCTTGACGACGCCGACGAAGTCCTCGGCATGCCGGTCCACAACGATGTCGGCGCCCAACTCCCGTGCGGCCTTGGCCTTTTCGGGGCCGCCGACGACTCCGATGACTGTGGCCCCGGCGGCCTTGCCGATCTGGATGGCGGCGCTGCCGACCCCGCCGGCGGCGGCGTGCACGAGGAGGGTCTCCCCCGCCTGGAGGTTGGCCCGGCGGTGGAGGCCGAAGACGGCGGTCTGGTAGCCGATGTGCAGGGCGGCGGCCTCGGCGTCGTCCAGCGCCTCGGGGGCCGGGAGGACGCCGGCGGCGGGGACGACGGCGAGTTCGGCGAAGGCGCCGCCGGGCAGGGCTGCCGGGGTGATGACGCGGGCGCCGAGCTCCAGGGACACGCCGTCGCCGAGGCCTACGATCTCGCCGCACAGCTCCACCCCGGGCGTGAAGGGCAGCGGCGGGCGGATCTGGTACTGGCCCCGGCAGAGCATCGCGTCGGGGAAGTTGACGTTGGCGGCGCGCACGCGCACCAGGACCTGGCCGGGGCCGGGTTCGGGGTCCGGGACCTCGTCGAGACGCATGGCCTCGCGGGGCTCACCGTTCTCGTGGACACGCCATGCCTTCACGTGGAACTCCGGGGGTTCAGGGCTGCCGTACGGAGTGCAGCAGCAGGTCTGCGTATTCGGTGGCCACCTGCTCGGCGGACATCTGTCCGTCGTGGCGGTACCAGGTGCCGAGGTGGTGGACGGAGCCGAAGAAGTAGTCCACGACCAGGTCCGGGCTCAGGCCGGGGCGGAAGACGCCCTGGCTCTGGCCCTCTTCGACCAGGGCGCGGAACTTCTCGTGGTAGCGGCGGCGGTCGGCCCGTACCGCCTTCTGCTTCTCGGGGCTGAGCTGATGCATGGAGCGGAAGAAGATCTTGGTGTCGTCGAGGTTGGCGATGCTGGTGACGACGACGTCGGCGGCGGCCTCGAAGAGCCGGGCCTCCACGGGGTCGGGCTTGCCCGCGATCGCTTCGAGGCGCTGCAGTTGGAGGCGCAGCACACGACCGTAGATCTCGTGCAGCAGATCGTCCTTGCTGCCGAAGTAGTGGTAGAGCGCGCCCTTGGTCACTCCGGCCGCTTCGACGATCTCCTGGACGGAGGTCCGGTCGTAGCCGCGTTCGGCGAACAGGCGGGTGGCCTCGGCGAGCAGCCGCTGCGGGACCGTGGTCACCGCCTTGGGGGCCTTCCGGGTGGCGCTCGGGGTGGTGCTGCGTGCCATGGCCATCGCCTGCCCTTTCTCCGTACCGGTGCACCCGCCAGCATACCGGTCGGTATGTGTGCCGTTAGCTGCCCTCCAGCTGTCGCTGCACGCGGTTCATGCCGCTGATCCACCGGTCGGTGTCGGTGGCGCGGGCGACGTAGTAGTCGGCGGCCTCGGGGTGCGGAAGGATCAGGAAGCGCTCGTCGGCGATGCCCCTCATGACGGCCTCGGCGACGTCCTCCGGCTCGATGGCGGTGGGCACCAGGACGAGTTCGCCGGCCTCACCGGCCCCGCGCAGCATGTCGGTGCGTACGCCCTGCGGGCAGACGGCGTGGACGTGGATGCCGCGGTGCTTGTAGGTGACCGCGAGCCATTCGGCGAAGGCGAGGGCGGCGTGCTTGGTCACGGAGTACGGGGCGTCGCCGGGCATGGTGAGCAGCCCGGCCGCGGAGACGGTGGCGACGAAGCGGCCGCCGCCGCGCTCCAGCCACTCGGGCAGCAGCTCGCGGCTCGCGCGGACGTGGGCCATGACGTTGACGTCCCAGACGTGGTTCCAGACGGCATCCTCGGCCTCGACCCCGGCCATGCTGCCGACGCCCGCGTTGGCGCAGAAGATGTCGATGCCGCCGCCGAGTGCGGCCCGGGCCTCGGCCACGATGCCGGAGGCGTCACCGGGGACCGCGAGGCCGCCGATCTCGTCCGCCACGGCCTTGGCGGCGCCCGCGTCGATGTCGTTGACGACGACGCGCGCGCCCTCACCGGCGAAACGGCGGGCGAGGGCGGCACCGATGCCGCCTCCCGCTCCGGTGATGACCACCCGGGCGTCTCGCAACGCTGCCACCATCGTGTCCACTCCTTCGTGTCCCGCGTCTCGGCTCCCCGACATACTAAGCGGTTGGTCAGGATGGCGGAAGCGCCGGTGCGGAACGGGTGGGCACAACCTGGATCGTTGCCCGAACCGGCACACCATCGCGCCCACCCCGGCCCGGGGTGAGGGCAGGGTGGGCGCGGGGTGGACGGGGACAGCCCGGCCGTGCGGCGGAGCCGGTTAGCGGTGGGTGGGGAATTCGACGACCTGCTGGTAGGTGGGGCGGTTCTGCCAGGTGATCTTGCCGTGCTTGATGCCGCCCAGCGCGCGCTGGTTGATCGAGTCGGCACACCACTGGTCGCCGGCGGAGCAGAGGTCGTCGCCGGGGTAGACCTGGGCGGCGGTCTTGGCGACGGCGGTCTTCAGGCTGCTGAGCAGGACGTCGCGGCAGGCTGACACTGAGCCGCCGCCGCAGTAGGTGTTCCCCAGGCCGCCGCTGACGGTTTCACCGAGAACGGACCGGATGTCCTTGTCGACATAACTCCACCAGCCGTACTGGAAGGAGCTGCCGGCGTGCGAGCCGGTGGGCCCGTGTCCGGCCGAGGGGGCTTCGTCGATGGAGAGGTTGGCCGTCATCGCCGCGTACAGGTCGCTGCCGAGGCCGGGTTGGAACTCGGCCTGGACGAGCAGGGGCCACCAGGCATCGAGGACCTGGATGGCTGTGGCGTTGGCGTACGCATGGGAGCCGGACGAGGTCTCCTTGCGTTTGCCGCCTGCCGTGACCCAGTCGGAGAGCTGGGTGACGGCGGTGGCGAGGGCGGAGTCGGTGACGGTCTGGGTCTTGATGACCTTGAGCAGTTCGGGAAGCACGTCCTCGGCCCGCAGATCGGTCAACGAGGCGTCCGCCATGGCCTGGATGAGTTTGACGCGGGTGACGCCGCCCGCCTTGACGAGGGCCTTGACCCGGTCCTCCAGGAGGTCGCCGCGGTGGACGGATCCGTTGCCCCAGCTCGCGGTGGTGTAGTCCTTGGCGACCTTGTTGTTCCAGGAGATGTAGTAGTCCTGGTCGAGAGACTGGGGATGAGCGGACGCCGGGGTGTAGTCGGCCGCGTTGGTCGTCGGGTTCCAGTTCTGCCACTCGTACGCGGACTGCGCCCACACCGGGAACTCGGCGTCGACGCCGGTGGCGCGCACCGGATTGTTGCCGCTGTTGTAGTAGGCGGTGTGGCTGGAGTCGGCGTAGAACCAGTTGAAGGTGTAGTTGATGTGCGCGGCCGCGGCTTGGAAGGTGGCCGGGCTTGTCACGTAGTCCGGGTCGTTGAGCATCTGGAAGCCGATGATCGAGTCGGCCTCGTGCAAGTAGGAGGAGCGCAGCGTGGTGTAGGCGACCTTCTTGCCGCCGACCGTCGCCCGGTACTCAACGGGGCCGTACTTGGTGCGGTAGACCTGCATCCGGTAGGAGCCCGCGGCGGTGCTGTCGGCCACGGAGGGGGTCCAGGCGTTGGTCTGCTCCAGCCTCTCCATGGCGGTGCAGGTGCCGTGGAAGAGGTAGTGGTAGTCGTCCTGGCAGAGCTCGACGGCGTACGAGTCGATGACGTCCTGCCCCGAGGTGGTGGCGCTCCAGGCGTAGTCCTGGCCGCGTCCCAACTCCACGTACATGCTCAGCCCCGCGAAGGACGCGCCGTGCGCGCTGATGCCCGGGCCCTGGATTTCCTGGAGCATGAGCAGCTGTGGCGCGAAATAGCCGGTTTGCGGGCCGAAGACGGCGATCGGGTGGCCGCTGGCGGTGTTCTTGCCGCTCACCACGAGGGCGTTGGACATGCCGCGTTTGGCCGATGTGAGCGCGGTGGCGGCGGCCGTGGCGGAGGCGGTGCTCGCCGAGGCGGTGGCGGCGCTGCCGGTGCGGTCGTAGACGAGCGGTTCCTCGGTGACCGAGCCGGAGTCGGGCAGGGCCTGGCCCTGGGCGGTGGCGGGCTTGGTGGCGTACGGGAAGCTCTCGCCGTTGTGGACGGTGAGGGTGGCCTCGGGGTCGTTGCGCTCGCGGAAGGCCTCCCAGACCTTGGTGCCCTCGGTGATGCCGTACTTCTGCTGCGCTGCGAGCAGGGACAGCGCGTTGTTCACCTCACCGCCGCCACCGGAGCCGAAGAGCGCCCCGATGACGGCGGCCAACGCGACCAGGTCGGTGAGCTTGAAGTGGTCGATGGTCCCGGCGTTGGTGATGGAGTCCTTGTGTCCGGTCAGGACGTATTCGCCGGGGAAGTAGCGGCCGCTGTCGGAGGCGTCGATGTAGGCGTTGACACCGGCGATGTAGGCGGTGGCGTCGGCCAGGGCCTGGGTGCCGCGGGTGCCGTTGTTGTTGGCGATGGAGTCGATCTGGGCCTGCAGGTCGGCCTCGGTGTACGGGGCATTGCGCCAGAACTCCTGCTCAAGGCCCTGGTTGGAGGCCGCGCCGCCGGCGAAGGGGGTGAGCTGGCCGCGTCCGACGTGCCGGAAGACGTCCATGAGCCACAGCCGGTCCTCGGCGGCGGCGTACCCGGCTCCGTACTCGGTGCCGTAGCGGGTGGTGCCGGTGATGTGCGGGACGCCGGACTTCTTGTCGCGGACGATCGTGACGTCGCTGCGCGGCGATTCGGTGGAGGCGACCTGCCCCGAGGCGACGCCGAAGGAGGCGTCGTTGAAGTAGCTGCTGATGGTGGAGGCGGTCAGACTCTGGTAGCCCGAGGCCAGGTTGCCGTATGTGCTGAGCTGGTCCTCGGCGTGGTCGGGCTGGGTGCCGAAGACCTGGTTGAGCAGGACCTGGGCGAACGTGGCGTTGCCGTTCTCACCGGGCGGCAGGATGTCGGAGCACTGCGACTGGCAGTAGTCGGTGACGGTGGCGGCGTGTGCCGGCTGCGGTAGCGGAGAGATGAGGGCCGCGCCGAGGGCGATGATCGCGGCGCCTGTGATGGTTCTGAGCTTGCCGATACGAAGACGCATAGCTGCTCCTCCAGAAGGCCAATGCGGCCGACGTTACCGACGGTATGACCCCTCGGTAAGGTGAACATGCGTCACGTTTTCGCGACTGGCGCAAGGTCATGGTGAGTTCGGTCCGGGGATGGATCCGTATCGCGGTTCGTTACGTCCATTCCATAGCGATGCGGTACCGATGACGGAGGTGGCATGCCATGGCCAAATTCCGAAGTCTCGCGAGACAGGTGCGCGATCCACGGCGAACCCCCACCCAGCGGCGCACCTACCTGCGCCGATGCCTCGAACGATTCGCCCCCTACGGGCACCGGGCCACCTGGGACCACCTCTGTGCCCGGGCCGGCTTCTGCCCCCAGGACCGTGAACCCGACCCCGCGCTTCTTGTCGCGGCCCTCGATGAGTTGGAGGAGGCCCGCGCGGTCTGGCTCGCCTACGAAGCTGACTTCGCCGCTCGCCGCAAGGAGGAGAAGTTCTACGGCATCCGCCAACCCGGCGCCCTCGACGACTGGCACCGCCACACCTGGGGCGGCAACGGCGTCGCCTGGTGCGACGATCCCTCCATCCACCCCTCCGACCGGCTCGCGGACGTCCTTCGCCGCATCATCGCCGCGATCCGGACCGCTCCCGGCGCCGTTTGCCCGGTCTGCGCCGACTCCCACATCCGCTGGCGTCACGACCTCGCCCACGAACCCGCCTCCGGGCCGGTCTGCGCGGGCTGCGGCATCGTGGTGCCGGTTCCGGTCCTCACCGAGCGGGCGCTGGCGGAGGCCCGCAACTCCGAGCAGTTCGCTCTGCGTTGACTACGCTCGCAAACACCGTCGCAGTCGCCTCGTCGGCGGGGAGGAAAGCCTCCAGCTTGAGTTCGGCGATGGTGACGTCGACTGCGGTGGCGAAGGTGGTGACCGTCGTCATCAGGCGTAGTTCGCCGGTGCCGTGGCGCAGGCGCAGCGGCACCGCGAAGCCGAGGTGGCCGTCGGCGGGCGCGACGTCCTGCGGTAGACGAGACCGTTGCCCTCTGGCTCCGCCTCTGGACCGGCCAGGGCCCCTTCTCATTCCACGGCGAACTCCTCCACTTCGACGACATCCCCGCCGGCACCCCCTCCTACCGCCCCGGCGGCCCACCCGTCTGGCTCGGCGGCTTCACCCCCGCCGCCCTCGCCCGCACCGGGCGCCTCTACGACGGCTGGCTGCCCTACCCGCCGGATCCGGCTGCCTACGCGGCCGGCCTCGACGGCGCCCTCAAAGCTGCCGCCGAGGCCGATCGCGCCCCTGAGGCCATCACTCCGGCGCTCTACGCGACGGTGCTCGTCACGGACGAGGGCAAGGAGTCCGGTCGCAGGGCCCTGAACGCGTATGCGCTGGCGAACTACGGCCTGCCGCTTGCGGAGTTGGAACGGATCCAGCTGCTCGTGACGGGCACCGCGGCGGAGGTCGCGGCGGGGCTGGCCCGCTATGCGGCGGCCGGGGTGCGGCACGTGGTGCTACGCGTCGGGGCGATGGGGCTGCCCACCCAGCTGGAGCAGTTGGAGCGGATCGCGGCGGTCGCACTGCGGTGAGTCGGCCCGGGGCCTGCTTCCCCCGCCCCGCCGCGCTTCGCTCGTCTTAGGCGAGAGGCCTGTCCTCAGTCCCGGCCAGGGCGGCGAACTGCACGGCGAGGCCGTCGACCAGCGCGCGGAGGCCTGTGTCGAAGGCGCCCTCGTCCACTGAGTGCTGCCGCTCGGCCAGGAGATGGGCCTGGCCGAGGTGGGGGTAGTCGGCCGGGTCGTAGGCGGTGGCGTCGTCGACGAAGCCACGGGCGAAGGAGCCGAGGGCCGAGCCGGTGACGAAGTAGCGCATCAGGGCGCCGATGCGGGTGGCGTGGGCCGGAGGCCAGCCGGCGTCGACCATGCCGCCGAAGACGGCGTCGGCCATGCGCAGGCCGGCGGGGCGGCGGCCGGGGCCCTGGGCGAGGAACGGGACGATGTTGGGGTGGGCGGCGAGGGCTGCCCGGTAGGAGCGGGCCCAGGCGGTGAGGGCCTCGCGCCAGTCCCGGTCGCCGTCGAACATCGACAGGTCGACCTGCGACACGACGGTGTCGGCGACGGCGTCGAGGATCTCGTCCTTCGTACGGAAGTGGTTGTAGAGGGAGGGGCCGCTGACCCCGAGCTCGGCGGCGAGCCGGCGGGTGGACACCGCCTGCGGCCCCTCTTCGTCGGCGAGGGCAAGGGCTGTGGAGACGATGCGCTCGCGGCTGAGCAGGGGCTTGCGGGGGCGGGCCATGCGGCTCATAGTAGAGGCTGTCGACAAGAAACTAGCAGTGCTAATTTATGAAGGGCGTGATCCCCCCATGGACCTCGCGCTGTCCGAAGAGCAGGCCGCGGTCCGCCGGCTCGCCGCCGACTTCACCGACCGCGAGGTCGTCCCGCACGCCACCGAGTGGGACCGCGCCGAGAGCGTGGACCGCGGGATCGTGAAGAAGCTGGGCGCGCTGGGCTTCCTGGGGCTGACCATTGCCGAGGAGTACGGCGGCTCGGGCGGCGACCACCTGGCGTACTGCCTGGTCACCGAGGAGCTGGGGCGCGGCGACTCCTCCGTGCGCGGCATCGTCTCCGTCTCCCTGGGGCTGGTCGCCAAGTCGATAGCCGCCTGGGGCAGCGAGGAGCAGAAGCGCGCGTGGCTCCCGGCGCTGATCTCCGGCGAGGCGGTCGGCTGCTTCGGTCTGACCGAGCCCGGCACCGGCTCGGACGCCGCGAATCTCACCACCCGCGCGGTGCGCGACGGCGGCGACTACGTGATCAGCGGCACCAAGACGTTCATCACCAACGGCACCTGGGCCGATGTCGTCCTGCTCTTCGCCCGCACCAACGACGCCCCGGGCCACAAGGGCGTCAGCGCCTTCCTGGTCCCCACCGACTCCCCCGGCCTCACCCGCCGCGAGATCCACGGCAAGCTGGGCCTACGCGGCCAGGCCACGGCCGAGCTGGTGCTGGAGGACGTACGCGTCCCGGCCTCGGCCATGATCGCGCCGGAGGGCAAGGGCTTCTCGGTCGCCATGTCGGCGCTGGCCAAGGGCCGGATGTCGGTGGCGGCCGGCTGCGTCGGCATCGCGCAGGCCTGCCTGGACGCGGCCGTACGGTACGCGGGCGAGCGCGAGCAGTTCGGGAAGCCGATCGCCGCGCACCAGCTCGTCCAGGAGCTGATCGCCGACATCGCGGTCGACGTGGACGCGGCCCGGCTGCTGACCTGGCGGGTGGCGGACCTGATCGACCGGGGCCAGCCCTTCGCGACGGAGTCGTCGGTGGCCAAGCTGTACGCGAGCGAGGCGGCGGTGCGCAGCGCCAACAACGCGCTGCAGGTCTTCGGAGGCTATGGATATATCGACGAATACCCAGTCGGGAAGCTGCTGCGTGACGCCCGCGTCATGACGCTGTACGAGGGCACCAGCCAGATCCACAAGCTGCTGATCGGGCGGTCGGTGACCGGGGTTTCCGCGTTCTGACCGACCGGCTGGTATCTAAGCGCTTGCTCAGTGTCGTTGTAGGGTGTCCGCCATGAGCGCCGAGGCGGAGCAGACCGCGACCACGACATGGACCGGCATCACCCCTGATGCCGCCAGGCGGCTGGTGCTGGCCGCGGTCGAAGCGTTCGCCGAGCGCGGCTACCACGCCACCACGACCCGCGACATCGCGAGCCGGGCCGGGATGAGCCCGGCCGCGCTCTACATCCACTACAAGACCAAGGAAGAGCTGCTCTACCAGATCAGCGGCGTCGGCCACCGACTCTCCCTCGGCCTGCTCCAGGACGCCGCCAACACCGGCGGCACCCCCGCCGAGCGGCTGGCGGCGGCCGTACGGTCCTTCGTCCGCTGGCACGCGGAGCACCACACCACCGGCCGGGTGGTCCAGTACGAGCTGGACGCGCTGAGCGCCGAGCACTACGCGGAGATCGTGGGGCTGCGCCGGCAGAGCGAGGGCGTCATCCGGTCGGTGATCCAGGACGGCGTGAAGAGCGGGGAATTCGACGTGCCGGAAGTCTCCGGCACGACGCTGGCCGTGCTGTCGCTCTGCATCGACGTGGCGCGCTGGTTCAACCCGGACGGCCGCCGGACGCCGGACGAGATCGGCGAGCTGTACGCCGACCTCGTCCTGCGCATGGTGCTGGCTCAGCGGTAGCGCTCAGAGGTAGAAGCGGGCGACGGTCTCCGCGACGCAGACCGGCTTGTCGCCGCCCTCGCGCTCGATGGTGACGACGGTGACGAGCTGGATGCCGCCCGGTACGTCGGTCAGCTCGGCGATCCTCGAGGATGCGCGCAGCCGGGAGCCGACCGGCACCGGCGAGGGGAAGCGGACCTTGTTCACGCCGTAGTTGACGCCCATCTTCACGCCCTCGACCTTGAGCAGGCCGGCGGTGAACTGCGGGATCAGCGACAGCGTCAGGTAGCCGTGCGCGATCGTCGTGCCGAAGGGCCCCTGTGCGGCCTTCTCCGGGTCGACGTGGATCCACTGGTGGTCCCCGGTCGCCTCCGCGAACAGGTCGATCCGCTTCTGGTCGACCTCCAGCCAGTCCGTCGTGCCGAGTTCCTCGCCGACTGCGGCCCGCAGCTCGTCCGGCGAAGCGAAGGTCCTGCCCTGCGACATGTCGTACCTCCCGTAGGTTTCTAAGCGCTTGCTCAGCATAGTGTGGACCTCGGGGCGTGAGTCACGCGTCCCAGCCACCCCATGGGTGGAGCGGACGGAGGAGGCCACACCACAGCCAATGGCGCCCTACCTCCAAGCCCGCTCCTTCAGGGCCGGGTTAAGTTGACAAGATGTCGTCCATCCCGATCGCACACCGGCTCCTGACCGTCGGCATGCTCAGCGCGCGCAGCGGCGCCGCCGTCTCCGCCCTGCACTTCTACGAGGCCAAAGGCCTGATCACCAGCACCCGCACCACCGGCAACCAACGCCGCTACACCCGCGACACCCTGCGCCGCATCGCCTTCATCCGCGCCGCCCAGCGCGTCGGCATGCCGCTCGCCACCATCCGCGAAGCCCTCGACAGCCTCCCTGACGGCCGCACCCCCACCCCCCAGGACTGGGCCCGCCTCTCCGAGGACTGGCGAGCCCAACTCGACGCCCGCATCACCGAACTCACCCAACTCCGCGACAACCTCGACGACTGCATCGGCTGCGGCTGCCTCTCCCTCCAGCGCTGCAAACTGTCCAACCCCGACGACCGGCTAGGAGCCCAGGGCCCGGGGGCGCGGCGGCTGCTGGTCTCGCCGGACTGCTCGCAGGAGCGGTCACCACAATGACGGCCTACGGCCGGCCCACGGGCGGGCCGCTTCCAGTTGGGCCGAGAGGGAGATGAGGGTGGCTTCGTCGCCGTAGCGGGCGCCGAACATGACGCCGATGGGGAGGCCGGCCTCGGTCCAGTGGAGGGGGACATTTACGGAGGGTTGGCCGGTGGCGTTGAAGATGGGGGTGAAGGGGGTGAAGGCGGCGAGGCCGGCGAACTCGGCGGCGGGGTCGTCATCGTTGCGCAGGGCGCCGACGAGGGCCGGGGGCTGGGCGAGGGTCGGGGTGAGGATCACGTCGTACGAGGAGTGGAGCGCGGCCGCGACGAGCTCGCCGAGTGCGCGGAAGGCGTAGAGGGACTCGGCGAATTCGGGCCCGGAGACCTTGGCGCCCTCGGCGCGCAGGTGACGAGTGAGGGGGATCAGCAGGTCCTCCTGCTCCGGCGCGACGGGGTAGGAGGTGGACATCACGCTCCAGACCCGGGTGAAGGCCGTGAGCAGTGCGTCGTCGACGGGGAGCTCGATCTCGTCGACGACGTGGCCCAGCTCGCGCAGCAGTGCCACCGTGCCGTCGTACGCCGCCCGGACGTCGGCGTGCAGCTCCACGCCCGGCACCGGCGGCTGTGGCAGCCCGACCACCCGCAGGGCGCCCGGTTCGCGGGCTGCGTAGGAGGCGAAGGTCTCCCCCGGCGGGAGTGAGGGAGCGGCGTAGGGGGCACCCGGGACCGTACCGGACATGACGTCGAGCAGGGTGGCGGCGTCGGCGACGGTGCGGGCGAGGGGGCCGCTGGTGCTGAGACCGGTGACGTCGTGGGTGACGGGACCGGGGCTGACCCGGCCGCGGCTCGGCTTGATGCCGAAGAGGCCGCAGACGGAGGCCGGGATGCGGATGGAGCCGCCGCCGTCGCTGGCGTGGGCGATGGGCGCCAGGCCGGACGAGACGGCCGCCGCCGCGCCGCCGCTGGAGCCGCCCGCCGAACGGTCGAGGTCCCAGGGGGTGCGGGCGGGCGGGGCGAGGCGGTTCTCGGTGTAGCAGGGGAGCCCGAACTCGGGGGTGTTGGTCTTGCCGAGCAGGATGGTACCGGCCTCGCGGAGCTTGACGACGACGTGGTCGTCGGAGTCCGGCACGTGGTCGGCGTAGGCGGCCGAGCCGAGGGTGGTGCGTACGCCGGCCGTGAAGTTGAGGTCCTTCACCGGGACGGGCACGCCGTGCAGCGGCGAGAGCTCGCGCCCTTCGCGGCGAGCGGCGAGGACTTCCGCCTCGGCGTCGGCGGCCTGCTTGCGGGCGATCGCGGCGGTGACGGTGATGAACGCCCCGATGGTCTCGTTGAGCCGGTCGATGCGGCTCAGGTAGTGCTCGGTCAGCTCGGTCGGTGACAGGGTCCCCTTCCGGATTTCCTGTGCCTGCTCCACAGCCGTCAGATCGTGCAGCTCCGCCATGCGTCTACCCGTCCCGTCCTGGTTCTTGTCCGGTTCGTGCTCGCCTCGCCCAGATCCTCGCACTACTGAGCGGTAACGGCCAGAGCGCGGAGGGGCCCGCGCCACGGCGTTGTGGCACGGACCCCGGCTTGGTCGCGGGCGCCTGCCCCGGGCGCTGGTCGCGGGCGCCGCTACGTCACCGACAGGACGATCGCGCCGCTGTACGTGCTGCCCGCCGTGATGGCCGTGGCAGTGCTCAGCCATACCCGCCGGTCAGAAGATGACCAGGGCTCGCCCGCCGCGCCCGGCGAGCATCGCCTCGAAGGCGGCGGGGATGCCTTCGAGGCCGATACGCTCGGTGACCATCGCCGAGAGGTCGAGACGGCCCGCGCGTACGTGCTCGGCCAGCACCGGGAGGTCCTTCGCCGGGTCGCTGTTGCCGTAGACGCAGCCCGAGAGCGTACGGCCGAAGTAGAAGAGTTCCAGGGCGGAGAAGGTGACCTGCTGGTCCTTGCCGCCGATGCCGACGACGGTGGTGCGGCCGCCGCGCCGGGTGGCGGACCAGGCTGTACGGATGGTGTCGGCGCGGCCGACGCACTCGATGGCGACGTCCGTTCCGTAGCCGCCGGTGAGCTTGCGGATCTGCTTGGTGGTGTCGTCGGAGGCGGTGAGGAACTCGGTGGCGCCGGCCGCGCGGGCCAACTCCTCCTTGGCAGGGGAGACATCGACGGCGACGATGGTGCCGGCCCCCGCGATACGGGCGGACTGCAGCACCGACAGGCCGACCCCGCCCACGCCGAGGACGGCGACGGACTCGCCGGGGCGGACGGCGGCGGAGTGGTGGACGGCGCCGTATCCGGTCAGGACGGCGCAGCCGAGGAGGGCGGCCTCGGTGAGCGGGACGCCGGCGGGGAGCGGGAGGACGGCGTGGGCCGAGACGACGGTCTCCTCGGCGAAGACAGCGGTGCCCAGGCCCGGGTAGAGCTCGCTGCCGTCGGCGGTGAGGCGGGCGTAGGGGGCGGTGGCGGCGGCGCCCGCGTTGGCGCAGAGCCAGGGCTCGGCGAGGCCGCAGAAGTGGCAGTCGCCGCAGGAGGGCGCCCAGTTGAGGACCACCCGGTCGCCGGGCGCCACCGCCGTCACGCCCACGCCGACGGCGGTGACCGTGCCGGCGCCCTCGTGGCCGAGGACGGCGGGCACGGGCTGCTTCAGGGTGCCGTTGGACAGCGACAGGTCGGAGTGGCACACCCCCGCCGCGGCCAGGCGGACCTTGACCTGGCCGGGGCCGGGCTCGGGGACGTCGATGTCCGCGATGGCCAGCGGGGCGTTGACGGCGGGCAGTACGGCGGCGCGGGTCACGGTGACTCTCCTGCGGGTTGCGGTCAGAACTGCAGCGACTTGGTGTGCAGGTACTCGGCCAGGCCATGCGCACCCAGTTCGCGCCCGAAGCCGGACTGCTTGTAGCCGCCGAAGGGGGCCAGCGGGTTGAAGCGCCCGCCGTTGATGTCGACCTGGCCGGTGTCCATCCGGCGGGCGAAGGCCACGGCCTCGTCCTGGTCGCCGGCCCAGACGGCGCCGGCCAGGCCGTAGACCGTGCCGTTGGCGATACGGAGGGCGTCGGCCTCGTCCTCGTAGGGGAGGATGGACAGCACCGGGCCGAAGATCTCCTCCTGCGCGATGGTCATGTCCGGGGTGACGTCGGCGAAGACGGTGGCGGCGACGTAATAGCCCTTGTCGAGGGGCGCTTCGGGGCCGCCCGCGACGAGGCGCGCGCCTTCCTCGACGCCCTGTTCGATGTAACCGCGTACGCGCGCCTGCTGCTTGGCGTTGACCAGCGGGCCGATGCGACCGCCGGCGACATACTTGGCCGCGGCGGCGGTCGCGAGGGCCACGGCCTGGTCGTACTGGTCGCGGTGGACCAGCATGCGGGTCCAGGCGCTGCACGTCTGGCCCGAGTTGGACATGACATTGGCGACGCCGACATTGACCGCGCGGGCCAGGTCTGCGCTGGGCAGGATGACGTTGGCGGACTTGCCGCCCAGTTCGAGGGCGACGCGCTTGACGGCGGCGCCGGCGGTCGCGGCGATCCGGCTGCCGACGGCGGTCGAGCCGGTGAAGGAGACCAGGTCCACGTCCGCGTGCTCGGCCAGCGCCTGACCCGCGACCAGGCCGAGGCCCGTCACGAGGTTGAACGTCCCCGCCGGGAAACCAGCCTCGTCGATCGCCTCCGCGAAGAGCTGCGCCACGAGCGGGGTGTCCTCGGCGGGCTTGAGGACCACCGTGCAGCCTGCGGCCAGGGCCGGTGCGACCTTCGCGACGATCTGGTGCAGGGGGTAGTTCCAGGGCGTGATCGCGCCCACGACGCCGACGGGTTCGTGGTGGACGGTGGAGTTGCCGACCTTCTCCTCGAAGGCGTGCGTGGCGAGGATCGTGGCGTACGAGCCCGCCACCGCGATCGGTACGTCCGCGTGGACCGCCTGACTGAACGCGAGCGGCGAGCCCAGTTCCGCCGTGACCGTCTCCGCGATCTCCTCCCGCCGGGCGGCGAGCGCGTCGCGCAGCGCGGTGAGCCTGGCTGCGCGTTCCGCGGGGGCCGTCGCCGCCCACCCCGGGAACGCCGCCCGGGCCGCGCGCACGGCCGCGTCGACATCCGCCGGAGTGCCGGCCGGCACGGTGGCGATCACCTGCTCGTCGGCGGGGTTCACGACGGCGATCGTGTCCGTGCCGGCGGCGGGCCGCCACGCGCCGTCGATGTACATGGCGTCGTGAGCCTTCACGTCGTGTCCTCCCGGGTACGTGCGCTGCACATGCGACCTCAAACTAGCACCGATAGTTTTAGTGGGCCAGAGCCCCCGCCCCGGCGTCGGCCGGGGCCCGGCCGCACCTATTGTGCAGGCGGGCGGCCTGATCGCCGTAGACACCGGATGACGGCCCGGCCGGGCCCGAGGGGGCACAGATAGATGGACGCGATGGCACCGAACGGCCCGCTGGTCGGCACCGACTGGCTGGCGGCCCGGCTCGGGAGGCCCGGGGTGGTGGTGCTCGACGCGTCGGTGGGCGGGCACCGGGATGCCCGGGAGCGGATTCCTGGGGCGCGGGTCTTCGATATCGTCGGGGCAATGTCCGACCATTCCGGCCCGTTGCCTCACACGATGCCCGACACGGATCGGTTCACCGAGGAGATGCGCGGCCTCGGGGTGGACGAGTCCGACACGCTCGTCGTCTACGACGGCGCGGGCATCTACTCGAGCGCCCGCGCGTGGTGGATGCTGCGGGCGATGGGCTTCGACCGGGCCGCCGTGCTCGACGGCGGCCTGCCCGCCTGGAAGTCGGCCGGGCTGCCGCTGGAGAACGGCGAGGCCGGGCCCGCGCGACGGCGGGGCGACTTCACCGCGCGGCCCCGGCCGGGGCTGGTCGTCGGTAGCGGCGAGGTGATGGCGGCGCTGGCCGACCCGGCTGCGGCGGTCTTCGACGCCCGCTCTCGGGAACGCTTCCGCGGTACGACCCCCGAGCCCCGGGCGGGGCTGCGGGGCGGCCACATGCCCGGGGCGGTGAATCTGCCGTTCGGCGAGCTCCAGCAGGGCGGGCGGATGCGTCCGGTGCCGGAACTGCGGGCGGCCTTCTCCGCCCTTGCCGGGGAGCGGGAGCAGCTGGTCTTCAGCTGCGGGTCTGGCGTGACGGCGTGCGTACTGGCGCTGGGAGCCGAACTGGCCGGATACCGGGAGCTGTCGGTGTACGACGGGTCCTGGAGCGAGTGGGGTCTGCCGTCAGACCTGCCGGTGGTGACGGGCGGGTCAGAGTCGTGAGGCCGCGGTGACCTGGACCGGGAAGCCGTTGAGGACGGCCGTGCCCGAGAGCGGGTCGAGCAGCGAGCCGTCGAGGAGCTGGTTGACGTTGACGCCGGGGCGCAGGGAGGCGGTGGTGAGCTGGGCGCCGGCCCGGTCGTGACCCCAGCCGTGGGGGAGGGAGACGACGCCGGGGCGGAGGGAGTCGGTGATTTCGACGGGGACCTCGAGTTCGCCGCCGGGGCCCTTGACGCGGGCGGGGGCGGAATCGGCGAGGCCGAGGCGCGCGGCGTCGTCGGGGTGGATCTGGAGGGTGCAGCGGTTGGTGCCGCCGGTGAGCGCCGGCACATTGTGCATCCAGCTGTTGTTGGAGCGCAGGTGGCGGCGGCCGATGAGGACGAACCCGTCCGCGCTGCGGTCGAGGGAGCGCCGCAACCGGGGCACGTCGGCCACGATCGGCCCGGGCGCCAGCTCGACCTTGCCGGTGGCCGTACGCAGGACTTCGGGGATGCGCGGCTTCAGGGCGCCGAGGTCGATGCCGTGGGGGTGCTCGCGCAGCCGCGCCAGGGTCAGGCCCTCCGGGTCGGTGCCGAAGGCGTCGCCGTACGGGCCGAGGCGCAGCATCATGTCGAGGCGCCGCTCGTAGCCGGTGCCGCCGGTGAGGAGCGCGGTCAGGTCGGCCACCTCGCGGCCGGCGACCGGGGAGTGCGGGTCTGCGGTCTCCTTGGCCAGTGTCGCGGCGATGACCTGCTCGTCCACGGCGGCGGGGTCGGCGTCGGGCCCGGCGCCGTAGAGGATCATGACGAGGCGGGCGAGGATCTCGGCCTCGTCGGGGCGGCCGTCGGCGAGCGGGACGGCGGGCGGGGAGAAGCGGACGTTGTCGCGTACGGAGAAGTTGGTGAACGCGAAGTCGAAGTGGGCGCTCTGCGAGGGCGGCGGCGGGGGCAGGACGACGTCGGCGTGCCGTGAGGTCTCGTTGAGGTACGGGTCGACGCTGACCATGAAGTCGAGGTCGTCGTCGAGCGCGCGGGACAGCCGCTCGCCGTCCGGCGCGGACAGCACGGGGTTCCCGGCGACGGTGATCAGGGCGCGGACCCGCCCGGCGCCCGGGGTGTCGATCTCCTCGGCCAGTGCTGCGGCGGGCAGTTCGGAGACGGTCTCGGGGTGACCGGCGACCCGGCTGCGCCAGCGGCCGGTGACGAAGCCGCGGCCGGGCTTGGGCGGCCGCGGGGCGCGAGTGGTGGGCGAGAGCGGGAACATGACGCCGCCCGCCCGGTCCAGATTCCCGGTGAGGATGTTGATGACGTCGATCAACCAGCTGCTCAGGGTGCCGAATTCGACGGTCGTGCTGCCGATCCGCCCGTAGACCGCGGCCGAGGGCGCGGCGGCGATCTCCCGGGCGAGGGCGCGGATCTCGTCGGCGGTTACGTCGCAGTGCGCGGCGACCGCCTCGGGGGTGAAGTCGGCAGCGAGAGCCCGTACTTCATCCACACCGGTGACGTGCTCGGCCAGGCCGCCGAGGTCGACCAGGTCCTCCGCGAACAGCACCTGGACGAGGGCGAGGAGCAGCGCTGCGTCCGTGCCGGGCCGGGGGGTGAGGTGGCGGTCGGCCAGGTCGGCGGTGCGGGTGCGCTTCGGGTCGATGACGGTGAGCCGGCCGCCGCGCTTGCGCAGCGCCCTGAGCTTGCCGGGGAAGTCGGCGGCGGTGGCCAGACTGCCGTTGGAGACCATGGGGTTGGCGCCGATGACGACCAGGTGGTCGGTGCGGTCCAGGTCGGGGACGGGGATCGCGAAGGCGTGGCCGAAGAGATAGCCGCAGGCGACCTGCTTGGGCATCTGGTCGAGGGTGCTGGCCGCGTAGATGTTGCGGGTGCCCAGCGCCCGGATGATCAGCGGCGGGTAGAGACCGCCGGCGACGGTGTGGACGTTCGGGTTGCCGAGGTAGACCGCGACCGACTCGCCGCCGTGTTCCCGGATCACCGTGCCGAGGCCGGCCGCCACGGCCTCGTACGCCTCCTGCCAGCTCGCCTCGACCAGCTTGCCGCCGCGCCGCACGAGCGGGCGGCGCAGCCGGTCCGGATCGGAGTCGAGCTCGCCGAAGGTGGCGCCCTTCGGGCAGATGAATCCCGCGCTGAAGACGTCCTCGCGGTCACCGCGCGCCTGGGTGACCGTGCCCCCCTCGTCGATGGTGAGCGTGAGGCCGCAGGTGGCCTCGCACAGTGGGCAGACACGCAGGGCGGTGCGGCTCATCGGCCCTCCCGGGGGTGACGCTTCCAGCAATCGGAACCCACCATACCGACCGGTAGGGATGCTGTCAGCCGTCAGCCGTCCCCGCCTCGGTCCCGGCGCCGTCCAGGGTTCGGGCGAGGTAGGCGTGCAGCAGGGCCTTGGTCTCGGCGACGACCAGCGGGTCACCGGCCGGGTCCGTACGGAAGGCGAGCTGGAGCAGCGCGTCGGCGGCCTCGACGCCGACGGTGAACACGAGCGCGAGCCCCCGGTCGCCGGGGTCCAGGCCGAGGTGGACGGCGAGCAGGGCGCGCAGCCGGTCGGCGACCCGGTCGTTGGCGGCGCCCCGGGCATCGGGGACGGGGATGCCGAAGTCGACGAGCGCGAAGCCGGGGACGGTGCGCTTCATGGCCAGGTACTCGTCGATGACGATGTCGATCGCGGACCGCCAGCCGGGGTCGGCAGCCGGCTCGGCGAGGCGGGCGGAGACCCGGATGACGTACTCGTCGAGATTGCGGCGGGCCAGGGCGTCGGCCACGGCGCGCTTGTTGGGGAAGAAGCGGTAGACGGAGCCGATCGGGACACCCGCGCGGGCGGCGACGGTGCGGGTGCTCAGCTCCTCGTAACCGCCCTCGTCCAGCAGCGTCGCGGCGGCGTCGAGGATGCGACCCAGGCGCTCGGCGCTACGTCGCTGGACAGGGGCGCGGCGGAGACCGGAGGCGGCGTGCACGGGCCCCATCATGCCGTCCCGGGTGCGATGGCTTCCCCGGATTCCCGGTTCCTGGATTCGCAGGCCTCGGTCTTGACGCCTCGCCCCGCCCGTTCCCATGGTCGACCATTGGAACGGGACGGACCCCCACGACCGGCGGGAGCGTGTGATGAGCGACGGCACCGACAGCGGCACCGACAGCAAGGACCTCGCGTACTCCCCCGGCTTCGGGAACGAGCACGTCAGCGAGGCCGTGCCGGGCGCCCTCCCGGTGGGCCGCAACTCGCCGCAGCGGGCCCCGCTCGGCCTGTACGCCGAGCAGCTCAGCGGCACCGGCTTCACCGAGGTCCGCCACCTCGGCCGCCGCACCTGGCTCTACCGGATCCGGCCCTCCGCCGCCCACCCGCCCTTCCTCCGCACCGCCAACGGGCAGCTGCGCAGCGCCCCCTTCCGCGACACCGAGCCCGACCCCAACCGGCTGCGCTGGGGCCCGCTCCCGCTGCCCGGCACCGACACCGGCACCGACTTCGTCGACGGCCTGGTCACCGTCGGCGGCAACGGCGACGTCCTGCGCCGCGAGGGCATCGGCATCCACTGGTACGCCGCCAACCGCTCCATGGACGACCGGGTCTTCTCCTCCTCCGACGGCGAACTGCTGATCGTCCCCGAGCACGGCGCGCTCCTGCTCCGCACCGAACTGGGCCTCCTCGGCGTCCAGCCCGGCCACGTCGCCCTCGTCCCGCGCGGTCTCCGCTTCCGCGTCGAGCTCCGCCAGGACACCGCCCGCGGCTACATCTGCGAGAACTACGGACAACCATTCCGGCTGCCCGACCTCGGCACCATCGGCGCCAACGGTCTTGCGAACCCACGGGACTTCCTCGCCCCCGTCGCCGCGTACGAGGACCGGGACGAGCCGGTCGAGGTCATCAACAAGTTCGGCGGCAACCTGTGGGCGGCCACTTTTGACCACTCCCCGCTGGACGTCGTCGCCTGGCACGGCACGCATGTGCCTTACGTCTACGACCTGCGCCGCTTCAATGTCCTCGGTACGGTCAGCTACGACCACCCCGACCCGTCCATCTACACCGTGCTCGCTGCCCCCGACGCCGACTTCGTCGTCTTCGCCCCGCGCTGGCTGGTCGGCGAGGACACCTTCCGGCCGCCGTACTTCCACCGGAATGTGATGACCGAGTTCATGGGCCTCATCGAGGGCGCGTACGACGCGAAGGCCGAGGGCTTCGTCCCCGGCGGGGCCTCCCTGCACAACATGATGTCCGCGCACGGCCCGGACCGGGCGACCTTCGACAGGGCGAGCGCGGCGGAACTGCGTCCGCAGAAGGTTGATGACGGGCTGGCTTTCATGTTCGAGACGCGGTGGCCGGTCGTGCCGACCGCTTACGCGATGAGCGCGGCGCACCTCCAGCCCGGCTACGACGCCGTCTGGGACGGCCTGGAGCGGCACTTCCGCGCCTGACCGCAGGGGTTCCTCCCCCACCCCGCCCCGTCCCGAAACCGGGCTCTCCCCCAAACCTTCGTTTGGGTGGGGGTCCTCCCCCAGCCTGGCGGCTGGGTGGGGGTCCCCCGGCCGAAGGCTGGGGGACCCCCACCGGACGAAGTCCGGGGGAGGAACGGGCTGGCACAACCCGACCACGGACCCACACCCGACAACGCACCTCCGGGGTCCAGGGGCAGCGCCCCTGTGTTTTCGGGAAGGGGCTGGGTGGAGGAAAAAACCCGCCCCACGAGCCCGCAGCCGCCAACGGCCCGCAACCAACCACCCGGCAGGGGCGGAACGGTGACGCGGAACAAGAGGAGTCAGGCCGTTGGCGAGGCGGACGGGCTGCTCGCGCTGGGGGAGGGGGACGGGGACTCGCAAGTGACGGTGAAGGGGACGTGGTTGGACTGCAACGTCAGAGGTTGCTTGACGTCGACGGCGATCCAGTCCGTGGAGGGGTTGTAGTCAGCCGGGGAGGAGAGCTCGGTGTGGGTGATAGTGCGGGATGTGGGGTCGCCGGCGGCGAAATGGGCGGTTTTCCAGGCGGGGTCGGAGGTGGTGGAGAGGTTGGTATGCCAGCGATAGGTGACGGTGGCGGGGGTGCGGCTGACGGTGATGACGGCGGTGAAGGAGGGGGCGGCTGAGTCGGGGGGCGGGCAGGGGCCGGTGTAGGTGTCGCGGGTGGCGGAGACGAGGACGGTGAGGTGGAGGGCGGGGGGTGGGATGGTGCGGGGTGAGGCAGAGGTGGTGGGACTCGTAGTAGTGGGGGCGCTGGTGGTGGGAGCGGCGGAGGAAGGGGCGTTCGCGGAGGAGGCGCCGCTTGTGTTGTCCCGGAGGAGGGCCCAGGTGAGGCCGGCGGCGGCGAGGGCAAGGGCGAGGGCGAGGATGCCGGCGGCCACGGCAAGGGCGGCCCGGCGGGGCCGTGGCGGGGCGGCGGCGTCCATGGCGACGGTGGTGGAGGCCAGCGGCGCCGGGGGCGGGCTCGGCGGCAGGGCCACAGTGGGGGGGTAGGAGCGCCGGCCGGCAGCCGCCGCGTCGAGGAGGCGCTGGGCGTCAGGGCCGGTCATCCGCTCGGCCGGCTCCTTGCGGAGCAGGCCCGCGATGACCGGCGCGAGGGGGCCGGCGTGGCGCGGCTCGGGAAGGGGTTCGTCGACGACGGCGCGCAGGGTGTTGAGGGCGGTGTCGCGGCGGAAGGGCGAACCGCCTTCCACGGCGACGTACAGCAGCACGCCGAGGGACCAGAGGTCGGACTCGGGGCCGGTGGGGCGGCCGAGGGCGCGCTCGGGGGCGAGGTATTCGGGCGAGCCGACGACTTCACCGGTGCGGGTGAGGGCCGAGGTGCCCTCGATGACGGCGATTCCGAAGTCGGTGAGCACGATGCGGCCGTCGTTGCCGATGAGTACGTTGCCGGGCTTCACGTCGCGGTGCAGCACACCCCGTTCGTGGGCGACGCGCAGCGCGGCGAGCACGCGGCCGCTGATCTCGGCGGCGCGGCGCGGGGTAAGGGCGCCGTCCGCGTCGAGGATGTCGGAGAGGGAGAGACCGCGCACGAGTTCCATGACGATCCAGGGGCTGCCCTGGGCCATCGCCACGTCGTAGACGGTGATCACGTTGGGGTGGTCGACCCGGGCGGCGGCGCGGCCCTCCACTTCGAGCCGGGCGTAGAGGCGGCGGACTTCGTGGTCGTCGAGGCCGTCCGGGGCGCGTACCTCCTTGATGGCGACCTCGCGGCCCAGCACCTCGTCGCGGGCGCGCCACACCACGCCCATGCCGCCGCGGCCCAACTCGCCGAGCAGCCGGTAGCGTCCCGCCACCATCCGAGTCGACATCAGACGAACCCCCCATCGCGTCGCCGCCCAGCATGACCGAACTTTCCCCCTCAACGGCCCTTTCAGTCACATATCTCCCTCAACCCAGCGTCGCCGCCGCGCCCCTGAGGACGAGCCCGCAGCCCAGCGCGAAGACCACGACCGCCGTCCCCACCGGTGCCACGCGGTGCGCGAGTGCGAGGAGCCGGCCGCCGCGCCGGACCTTGACCCGGCCGGCCAGCTTTCCGAGCCGTACGACGGCGAAGCCCGCCGCCGTCAGCGTCAGCGCCAGCCCCGCGCCGTACGCCAGCACCAGCAGGAACGGCCGCCACCGCGACACGCCCGAGGTCGCGGGCCAAGCCCCGGATCCGGCTGACGGCGGTGGCGGCCGCGTTCCGTCGGGCCGCGGCTGTGGTCCTGGGCGTGCTGTTCGTACGTACGGACGCCCAGCTTGGCCGGGAGCGCGACGCGACGGCCGCCGTCAACCAGGTGCTCGCCGCCCCCGACGCCACGGCCAGGAGCGGCAGCGACAGCCAGGGCCGCGGCATCACCGCCGTGGTGTCGAACTCGCTGCACCGGGCGGTGGTGACCACCCACGGGCTGCCGTCGGCGCCGGCCGGGCGGGTCTATCAGCTGTGGCTGATGGGCGGCGACCCGGCCTCCGTTCGATCGGTGGGCCTTCCGCCGTCGAACGGCAGTCCGCTGGTCGCTACCGCACTGAATGACCGTTCCACGGCATTTGCGGTGACTGTTGAGCCGGATGGCGGATCTCAGCGGCTACCACGAACCCCGTCGCCCAACTCCCCCTGACCGTGTGGGAAACGGGCACTGTCGCGTCAACGGCCTTGACTCAGAGGTGAATCCGGGGCAGGGGATGCGCGGGTGACGCGGCCAGGCGATAGGGTTACCCTGCCCGGTGCCGGGTGCCCTCGAACGGGTGGGGAGTGTCATGGATCAGATAGCAATGCGGAGCAGGCCGCGCGTGCCTGCCATCAACTGCGGAAGCAGCGCGTCCAGCGCGCGCGTCGACCGCCATCTCGCGATACTGGCGGGCCCTGCCCTGCCGCAACGCGAGACGGAGGAAGCCACGCTGCTGATGCGCGAGTTGACCGCTCGCGACCACTCGCGCACCAAGGCCAGCCGTGGTGCCCGCGTCTCGCTCTTCGCACCGTTGCGACGGCTGCGCCGTTCGCTGTTCGGCAGCCGCGGCTGAGCCATCGGTTCCTGACGGGTCCGGAAGACCGCACTGTCCCGGCACCGCGCCGTGCCACCCCTCGGCGCGTCAGTGCGATCGTCCGGACCTGTCACTTTGTCGATTTGTCGTAACGACGTACCGCCAGCGGCACACACACCGCCATCAGCAGCAACGACCACCCCACCGACGCCACCACCGGATGCGCCACCGGCCACGCCGCACCCGCCGTGACGGCCGTCTCGTTGCCGAACAGCTCACGGCAGGCCGCGCTCACCGCGCTGATCGGATTCCACTCGGCGACCGTACGCAGCCAGCCGGTCATCCCGGCCGTCGGGATGTACGCCCCCGACAGCATCGGCAGCATGAACGTGGCACCGCCCAACTGGCCCGCCGCCTCCTCACTCTTCGCCGCAAGGCCCAGCCAGATCCCCACCCAGGCCGTGGCCAGCCGGAACAGCAGCAGAAGCCCGAACGCGCCCACGGCGGGCCCGAAGCCGCCCTCGATCCGCCAGCCCACCGCGTAGCCGACCGCCGCCAGCGGGACCAGTCCGATGGCCGCCTGCGCCACTTCGGAGGCCGCCTGCCCGATCGGGACCGCGGCCCTGCTCATCGGCAGCGTACGGAAGCGGTCCATGACGCCGCGGTGGTTGTCCGCCGCCGCCTGGAACATGCCGGCCATGATGCCGTTGGCCGCCGTGGCGACCAACAGCCCCGGCACGAGATACGCCCGGTAGTCCGCCCCGCCCGCGAGGGCGACGGCACTGCCGAAGACGTACCCGAAGAAGAGCAGCATCGTCACCGGCATGCTCTGGGTCAGGATGAACAGGCCTGGCGCGCGCCGCAGACGCTGCAGATGGCGGCCGAACATGGCCCACCCGTCTCCCACCACCGCCCTTCCAGCGAGCGCTACGCGCGCCCCTTTTGATTCGTCATACGCGATGATGGTCATGCCACAAGCTCCTTCGGTGCCGTGAGGCGCAGGAACACCTCGTCGAGGGTCGGCGGCCGCAGTGTCGCGTCCACCACCGGGATGCCCGCCGCGTCCAGCTCACGGACGATGCGGGGCAAAGTGAGCGTCGGATCGGTCGTGACCGCCCCAGCCGCGCGACGGGCGGGGTCGAGTACGGCCTCCGCACCCGCCAGCTGTCCCAGCACCATGGCGGCGGCCGGCAGCGCCGCGTCCTCCGCGACCACCGCTTCCGCGTAGCGGCCGATCCGGGCCTTCAGCTCGGCCGGAGTGCCTGTGACGCTCGCGCGGCCGTCGTCGATGAGCACGACGTGGCCGGCCAGGCGGTCCGCCTCCTCCAGGTACTGCGTGGTGAGCAGCACGGTGGTGCCCCGGTCGGCGAGGCGCCGTACGGCCTCCCAGATCCGGTTACGGCTGGCCGGGTCGAGCCCGGTCGTCGGCTCGTCGAGGAACAGCACCCGGGGCCGGATGAGCAGGCTCGCGGCGAGGTCCAGCCGGCGCCGCATGCCGCCGGAGTACGTCCGCACCGGGCGGTCGGCGGCGTCCACCAGGCCGAATTCGGCGAGGAGTTCGTCCGCGCGGGCCCGCCCCTCCGCCCCCCGCAGGCGCTGCAACCGGGCGAACAGCCGCAGATTCTCCCGCCCGGACAGATCACCGTCCACCGACGCGTCCTGCCCGGTGACCCCGATCACCCGACGCACCGCCGCCGGGTCCTTGGCCACGTCGTGACCCGCGACGCGCGCGGTGCCGCCGTCCGGCGTGATGAGGGTCGTCAGGAGGCGCACGGCGGTGCTCTTGCCGGCGCCGTTCGGGCCGAGCAGAGCACAGATGGTGCCCTCGGGGACGGCGAGGTCGAGGCCACGAAGGGCGTGAACCTCGCCGAAACGCTTCTCCAGCCCTTCACTATGTACAGCGTACGTAGTTGTCATGGGATGACCATAGCGCACTACGTACGCCGTACGTAACTACGATGGTGGGCGAGGTGATGATCAATGTCAGCCAGCGGCCGTTCCGCCGGACCCGAGGTGATCTGGGCGCGCCCCGAACGCGCAGGCCGGGGACCCCGCCCCACGCACAGCCGCGCCGAGATCGCGGCCGCCGCCGTGCGGATCGCCGACGCGGAAGGCATCGACGCGGTCTCCATGCGACGCGTCGCCGCCGAGATCGGCTGCGCCACGATGTCGCTCTACAACTACGTGCCGCGCAAGGAGGACCTCTACGAGCTGATGGTCGACGCCGTCAGCGCCGAACACGACCTGCCCGCGGCGCCCTCCGGTGACTGGCGTGCCGACATGCTCCTGCTGGCCCGGCAGGGGCGTGAGCTGATGCACCGGCATCCATGGCTCCCGGCGCTCATGTCGCCCGTCTTCGGCTTCACACCGAACGTGCTGCGGTACCTGGAGTGGGGCCTGGCCGCGCTCGACGGGCTCGACGTCCCCTACGGCACCAAGATGGAACTCATCGCGATGCTCAACGGCATCGTCACCACGTACGTGCGCAACGAGGTCGCCATGGCCGAGCGCGAGCGTACGTCCCCCTACCCGCCCGGCGCGGAGCTGGCGGCCCGGGGCGCCTATCTGGGCCAGGTCGTCGCGGGCGGCGACTACCCGCACCTGGCCGCGGCCTTCATGGAGGACCCCGGCCCCATCGACTACGACGCATTCTTCGAGCGAGCCCTGACCCGCGTGCTCGACGGCTTCGCCAGGGCGTAGCGGCCCGCCCGGCAATCCACTCGCGCGGACAACCGGCCACCAGCGAGAATGCCGCGGTCGCCGACTGTCCAGAGGAGCCTCGCCATGAGCCGTCCACCCGCCCACGCCAGCCTGGACCCCGGGCACACCTCGGTGCGCCACGCGGCGTCCGTGCTGGGCTCCGGGACCCTGATCTCGGCCCCGGACACGGTGCCCTTTGCCCTGTGGTCCGCCGCAGGGCACCTGAACGACCTGCCCGAGGCTTTGTGGCAGACCGTCGCCGGGTGGGGCGACCGCGACACGACCTGCGCAATCGTCGGGGGCATCGTCGCGGCCCGTGTCGGCACGGGTGGCGTCCCGGCTGCCTGGCGGCAGGCTCGCGAAACCATCCCCGCCTGGAGCCGCTGGGAGGGTGCCGCAGTGGGGCACTGAGCAGAACCCGCCCGACCCGGCGATGAGTTTCCCCGCCAGCCTCCGTCTTACCTCTCACCAGGAGAAAAGAGGGCAACCATGCTGGACAGGCAGTTCACCGCGACGCTGCAGAAGAGCCCGAACAAGGGCGGCTGGACCTACCTCGTCTGGCCCGAGGCTGCCGAGTTCTTCGGCACTCGCGGCCTGGTCAAGGTCCGGGGCACGATCGACGGTCATCCGTTCCGGAGCTCGTTCATGGCCCTGGGGGACGGCACACACAAGCTGCCGGTGAAGGCGGACGTACGCAAGGCGATCGGCAAGGGGGAGGGAGACACCGTGACCGTCCACCTGGAGGAGCGGGTGGACGAATAAGGAGCGGACCGTCAGTCGCCGAACCGGCCGAAGGGGACGGTGTCGGGGTGCCGCCCGCAAGCGCCGAGAACCGGCGTACGGCGCGGCGGCGGCCCCGACCCAACCACGAACACAACGCGCACCCGCCCCACGTCAAAGCAGGGCGAACTGCCCGTCCGGTCCCTCCTCGTGGTGGTCCAGTACCGAAGCCGGCCGCCGCGCAGCGTCCGGAACCGGAAGCACGCCGGCGCCCCGCAGTTCCTCCGCGCCAATCCGCTCCGCCGCCTCGACCCGAGCGGCAAGCTCCGCACGACGCGGTTCCAGATCCGCCAACAGGGCGCACACGGTGACCAGTTCAAGCAGCTCGGACGTACGGGAGCGGGGCCAGGCCAGGGGGCGGACGGCCTCGAGCGTGCCAGGCTCCCCGGGGGACGTGCGGCGCTCGCACCAGGGCTCGACGTGCTCCCAGGCCGCGGGCGGGACCGGGGACACCAGCCCCGCACCGAGACGGAGCGCCTGCTCGGCGGGGTCGTAGGTCGCGGCGTCGGGTATGTGGGGGATCCCCGCCCGAACGTAGGGCCGCCGTCCGCCCGGCATGCGCGGCCGGCCGCCGCCCGTCCCGAACCTTGCGCCGTAGGTGTGCAGCCACACGATCTCGCGGCCCAGCGAAACGCCCTCCGCCCAGAGCTCGGACGACGCGGTGAGGGTGACCTCGGGGGCCGCGGCGGCGGCCGTCCAGGCGAGTACGTCCTCCGGCGTGACCGGAAGGCCGAGGCGGCCGGCGAGGTGGCAGAGGAGGCCGGGGGCGATGTTGGGGTCGAGGCCGCCGGGACGGCGGTAGAGGGGGCGGATACGGCCCTGGCGCCCAGCCGGGAGGAGCGCGGAGTACGCGGGCGGGCCCTCGGCCGCTTCCACGGCGTACAGCTGGTGCATGGTGTCGGCGACCCGCCACAACTCCGGCCGGGCCGCGTCGATCACGCGGTTGTCCGGTATCAGCCACTGTCGGTCGAAGGGCTCGTACATGACCTGGACGGGCTCGGGGCAGGGCCCGTTCTCCCGGGCCAGCCGCCCGCCAGGGGCGGGGTGCCCGGGCAGCTGCGGCGCCGCTGACCGCGGGCTCCGCGACCTGGTGACCTGGAACAGCACGTCACGCTCGGCCGGTTCCGTCTTGACCAACCGGTCCCAGCGGGCCCGCAGGGTGGCCGCTTCGGCCGCCACCACCCAACCGCGCCCCAGCCGCAGCGGTGCGACCGCCCACGGCATGATCTCGGCCAACGTCAGCGATGTCCCCACCACTCGCATGCTAGCCGCCGGCCCCCGGCACGGGCCGGGGGGCGGCGGGTCCGGAACGGAACCAGAACGGAGCTGAGGCGGACCAGGAGGCGGGCCAGGGGCCGACCCGGGACGGACCTCGGACGGACCGGGGGCCGTACCTGGGCCCAAGCCCTACGCCACTGCCGCGAACGCGGGAAGATAGCCACCGGACTGGCCGGAGGCGGTGGGGTGGTAGGACTCGTAGACGGGATAGGTGAGGCTGTGCAGCCAGGCGGAGTCGGAGCAGAGTTCGTGCCCGGTGAAGGTTGAGCGGACGTCGGCGAAGGTGAAGCCGTGGTCGGCGGCACGCTTGGCCGTGATGTCGTTCAGGAGGTCGGAGGCGGAGTTGATGGCGGACCGCTTGGTCTCGCTCAGGCCGATGCAGGTCGTGCCGAGCCTGTAGAAGCGGGGGTACCCGAGCACCACGACGCGGGCGGACGGCGCCTTGGCGGTGATGGCGTCGTAGACCGCGTCCAACTGCCCGGGGAGGGTGTTGGTGGCGTAGGCCCGGGCGGTGTTGATCCGGCTGCGGCAGGTGGAGTCGGAGTACAGGACGCAGGTGGACATGACGTCCGAGTAGCCCGCGTCATTGCCGCCGATGCTGATGCTGACGAGGGTCGTGGCGGAGCTGAGCGGGCCCAGCTGACTATTGATCACGTCAGTGGTCTTCGCGCCGGAACAGGCCCTGAAAGAGAACCCGGACGGAGTATGCGCGGCGGCCCAGAGCGCGGGGTACGCCTTGCTGCTGCGGTAGCAGCTTCCGCTGGCGCTGTCGTAGTTGCCGGCGCCGACGCCGGAGGAGTAGGAGTCGCCGAGGGCCACGTATACAGGGCCTGCGGCGTGTGCCGAACCCGCACCGAACAGGGCGAGGGCGGCAGTAAGGAGCAGCGCGGATGCAGCCGCCAGGAATCGGGACAGTCTCATGAAACCTCCCTTACCAGGATCCCTGCCGCATCTGTCGTACCAAGCGGTAACCCGTCGGGGAAGTGTTCATGCCAGAATTTCCTGACATGGGCATGCCTGAGATTGCAGTCGCATGACAGGGCTATGACATCCGCTCAACACCCTTGTTCTACGGGCGTAGTTCGGTGAATCTTTAGCAAGACAAGAGACCGGGACTACCCAATCCTGACTCTCGGTCAGGTCCGCGACCCCGCGTACCGCGCACCGCACCCCCCACAAGAGCGCGCACGCACCACCACAGCGCGCCACCGATCGAGGAGGACTCCCTCGCGATGGCAGTGATGCGTACCACCAAGCGGCGGATCGCCGCAGTGTTCGCCGCTACTGCGGCCGCCACCGCACTCGGCGCCGGAACCGCACTCCCCGCCCACGCCGCCGCCCCGGCGGAGGGCAGAATCCTGCACGCCGACTCGCCCGACGCGATCAAGGGCAGCTACATCGTCACGCTCAAGAACTCGGCCGGCATCAAGTCCGCGTCCACGCAGGGCAAGAGCCTGATATCCGGCTACGGCGGCACGGTCAAGAAGACCTTCAGGACCGCGCTGAACGGCTACTCGGCCAAGCTCACCGCCACCGAGGCGAAGCGACTGGCCGCCGACCCGTCCGTCGCCTACGTCGAGCAGGACCAGGTCGTCCACGCCGACGCGACCCAGTCGAGCGCCCCGTGGGGCCTGGACCGGATCGACCAGGCGAGCCTGCCGCTGAGCGGCACCTACACCTACCCGAACACCGCGGGCAGTGGCGTGACGGTCTACGTCATCGACACCGGCGTGCGGATCACCCACACCCAGATCAGTGGCCGCGCCTCGTACGGCTACGACTTCGTCGACAACGACAGCACCGCGCAGGACGGCAACGGCCACGGCACGCACGTCGCCACGACCATCGCCGGCTCGACCTACGGTGTCGCCAAGTCGGCCAAGATCGTCGCCGTCCGGGTGCTCGACAACAACGGCTCCGGCACCACCACCGGTGTGGTCGCCGGCATCGACTGGGTGACCAGCAACCACACCAGCCCGGCCGTCGCCAACATGTCGCTGGGCGGCGGCGCCAGCACCTCGCTCGACAACGCGGTGGCCAAGTCGATCTCCTCGGGCGTGACCTACGCGGTCGCGGCCGGCAACTCGTCGGCCAACGCGTCGGGCTACTCCCCCGCCCGCGTCGCCACCGCGATCACCGTCGGCGCGACCACCAGCGCGGACGCGAAGGCCAGCTACTCCAACTACGGCTCGACCGTGGACATCTTTGCCCCGGGCTCGTCGATCGTGGCGGGCTACAACACCAGCGACACGGCCACCGCGACCCTCTCGGGTACGTCGATGGCCACCCCCCATGTCGCCGGTGCCGCGGCCGTCTACCTGGCCGGCCACACCAGTGCCACCCCGGCCACCGTCGCCAGCGCCCTGGTCGCCGGTGCCGCGTCGAACAAGCTGACCAGCGTCGGTACCGGTTCGCCGAACAAGCTACTCCAGCTCATCTCGTAACCGCGGGCGAAGACCGGCGGCCGTCGCCCCCTCGGGGCGGCGGCCGCCGGCTGCTTCCTGGCCGTTTTCTTGACGCGCCCGCCGGGCTGCGCGACATTGAAGCCCTGCATCCGGCGTTTTTGGGGGGCAAAGTCGCCAATGCAACCAACGCGCAAACAGACGCTCGGCAAGGAATCACTCCCGCTGCTCGCAGGCGCCGCCGTCGGGGTGGGAGGCATCGGCGCGGTGCTCGCCCTGGCGGACATCGGTTCACCGATACGGGCCCCGTTCACCCTGTTCTTCCTGCTGGTCGCGCCGGGGGCCGCGCTCGCCGCCGCTCTGCGCAACCTCGACCCGCTGAGCCGGGCGGTGATCGCGGCCGCCGGTGCGGTCGTGGTGGAGCTCCTGGTCTCCCAGGGGATGCTGGCCCTGCACATGTGGTCGGTACGCGGCGGGGTGGGCGTCGTCACGGTGGTGAGCGCCACCCTGTTCCTGCTCCCGCTCGCGCGGCGGGCGTACAGCCATGACGGCAGCCATGACAGCGGCCGTGACGGCAGCCATGACGGCAGCCGTGACGCGGAAAGGCAGGCTCCTTGACCGTGGACATCTCGGTGTACCGCCCCGGCGAACTGACCGCGGCAGACCGGGCGGCGTGGGCGGAAACGCAGGCGCAGGCCGCCGCCATGGGCAGCCCGCAGCTCGACAACCCCTTCCTCGCACCGGAATTCGCCCTCGCGGTGGGCCGGCACCGCCGCGGGGTACGGATCGCGGTACTGCGCGAGGAGGGCGAGCCGGTCGCCTTCTTCCCCTTCCAGCGAACCGCCGCCGGCGTCGGCCGCGCGGTGGGCCTCGGCCTCTCGGACTGCCAGGGGCTGGTGCACCGGCCCGGCTTCCAGTGGGACGCCCGGGAGCTGCTGCGCGCCTGCGGGCTCGCGGTATGGGAGTTCGACCACCTGGTGGACGGCCAGAAGCCCTTCGAGGAGGGCGCCAGTGGCTCGTTCCCGTCACCCGTCATGGATGTGGAGCACGGCTACGAGACGTATCTCGGCCATATTCGGTCCCGCTCCCCCAAGTTCGTCCGCACCACCCTCGCCAAGGAGCGCAAACTGGCGCGCGACCTCGGCGGGTTGCGCTACGTACACGACGAGCGGGACCCTGCCGCGCTGCGCACCCTCATGGGGTGGAAATCCGCCCAGTACCGAAGAACCGGGCGCACCGACCGCTTCGCCCGGCCGTGGATCGTCGAGCTTGTCGATCAGCTCTTCCACTCACGCGGCGAGGGCTTCTCAGGGCTGCTGTCGGTGCTCTACGCGGACGGGCGGCCGGTCGCCGCGCACTTCGGGATGCGTTCGCCGTCAGTGCTGGCCTGCTGGTTCCCGGCGTACGACCCGGCGTACGCCAAGTACTCGCCGGGGCTGATCCTGCATCTGCGGATGGCGGAGGCGGCGGCAGCCGAGGGCGTGGCGTATCTGGACCTCGGGCGCGGTGAGAAGGAGTACAAGGAGTCGCTCAAGACCCGCGATCTCACGGTCTCCGAGGGCTGGGTGACCCGCCGTCATCCGGTCGCGATCGGGCATCGGGCCCGGCGTGCGCCGGTGCGCGCGCTGCGCAACGCGGTGACGGCACGACCCCGGCTGCGCGAGCCGGCGGACCGATTGCTCAAGCGTGTGGGGCGGTTGCGCGCCGGCGCGCAATAGCGGACATTGCCGGATATGGAAGATCAATGCGACAGGTTAGGTGTAATTTCAGTCAAACGGTAACCATGTCGCAGGTATTGCCATAGAGTCTCCGTCATCAATACTGTCGTACATCAACCCGCATAGGACCATCACAGCCAGCGGCTCAGGGGAGGGCTCGTCAGTCGCGATGGAACAGCGCGGGTCGCGGTAGGGGGGTGCCGCGCTCGGTCACAGGGACGTGTGCCGAGTCGCGAGCCGCGCGGCCCAGACGCATGCCAACTCACTTTGCCCGCCAACTGTCGATGCCGCCTGAGCGGAAGCAGCTGAGGGCCAGGTGAAACCCCCCTTTCGAACCGGACACATCACTGGACCGCCCGGGGCGGGCGGTCCACCGGACGAGAGGGAAAAAAGACTCATGAGTTCCTTTTTGCGCCCGGTAGTCACCGGGCAGGCTCCATCGGTCCTGCCTTTGCATTTCACCGAGGTCTCCTCGCACTTAGCGATCGCGCCGCTGGTCAGCGTGGTCATCCCGGCGATGAACGAGGCGGAGAACCTGCCTCACGTCTTCGCCACTCTGCCTTCCTGGATCCATGAAGTCGTCCTGGTCGACGGGCACTCCACGGACGACACGGTGAAGGTCGCACGCGAGCTGAGGCCGGACGTGCGGGTCGTCGCACAGACCGGAAAGGGCAAGGGCGACGCGCTCATCAGCGGTTTCGCCGCCTGCACGGGCGAGATCATCGTCATGGTCGACGCGGACGGATCTGCTGACGGCAGCGAGATCGTCTCCTACGTGTCGGCCCTGGTCGGAGGCGCCGACTTCGCCAAGGGCTCGCGCTTCGCCAACGGCGGTGGCACAGACGACATGACACCGATCCGAAGGCTCGGCAACCACGTGCTCTGCGCGGTGGTCAACGCCAAGTTCGGAGCCCGCTACACCGATCTCTGCTACGGGTACAACGCCTTCTGGAGACACTGCCTGGACAAGATCACCCTGGACTGCACCGGTTTCGAGGTCGAGACCCTGATGAACATCAGAGTCGTCAAGGCCGGCCTACGGGTGCAGGAGATACCGAGCCACGAGTACGTACGGATCCACGGCGTCAGCAATCTGCGGGCCGTCCGTGACGGTCTGCGGGTGCTGCGCGTGATCGTTCACGAACGGCGCGAGCGGCGGCGCGAGCACCGCAAGGAAGCGCGGTGAGCGCGAGCGCGGAGCGCCCCTCCTTCTCGGTGATCATCTGCGTCTACACCGAGGACCGCTGGGGCGACATCCTCGCCGCGGTCGCCTCGGTGCGGGCGCAGAGCCTGCCGGCGCGGGAGATTCTGCTCGTGGTGGACCACAATCCTGGGCTGCTGCACCGGCTTTCGGAGCTGTACGCGGCCGAGCCCTTCGTGCGCGTCCTGGCCAACGCCGGACCGCGCGGGCTCTCCGCCGGGCGCAACACCGGCATCGCCGCCTGCGAAGGTGACATCGTTGCCTTCCTCGACGACGACGCCGTCGCCGAACGCGACTGGCTCCACTGGTTCGCCGACGCCTACTCCGACCCCCTCGTCTTCGCCGTCGGCGGCCGCACCCGCCCCATCTGGGCCTCCGGCCGCCGACCCCTCTGGTTCCCCGAGGAGTTCGACTGGGTCGTCGGCGCCTCCTACCGCGGCCAGCCGGCGGGGCGTGCGCAGGTGCGCAACGTCCTCGGCGGCAACGCCTCCTTCCGCCGCGTCGCCTTCGACATCGCCGGCGGCTTCGCCACCGGCATCGGCCGCGACGGCGACCGCCGCCCCCTCGGCTGCGAGGAAACCGAGCTCTGCATCCGCCTCACCCAGGCCAAGCCCGGCGCCCTCCTCCTCATCGACAACCGCGCCGTCATCTGGCACCGCGTCCCCGCACCCCGCGAGCGCTTCTCCTACTTCCGCGCTCGCTGTTATGCGGAGGGGCTGTCCAAGGCCCTCGTGACCCGGAGCGTCGGCACGGACGCCGGCCTGGAGACCGAGCGCGCTTACGCGGCGCGAGTCCTTCCGCGCGGTGCCGCGCGCGGCTTGTCGGACGCCCTTCTTGGCCGCCCCGGCGGCGCGGCCCGCGCCGGCGCGATCGCCGCGGGCGCGGCGGTGACCG
>NZ_RJVR01000098.1 GCF_003999195.1 Streptomyces soli | reverse complement strand
CGGCACCACCGGCGCGGCGGGCGCCGCGGGAGCCGGCGCCGGTCTCGCCGAGGCCGCAGGTGCGGGCGCGGCCGAAGCCGTGGCCGAAGCCGTGGCCGAAGCCGTGGCCGAAGCCGTGGCCGACGGCGCCGCGCAGTTGACGGAGTCGCCGGTGAAGGCGTGCGGCGCGGAGTCCGAGACCGAGTGGCCGAGCCCGACCGGGCGGACGCCTCGGTAGTCGGCGCCGACGATGACCTTCATCAGCTCGCCCTGGCCGGGGACCGGCTCCAGCTCTGCGTACGGCAGCGCCGCGAAGAGCGAGAGGACTGATCGGTCCCAGTTCGGGTCGTACCGGATGACGGTGTACTTCCAGTCCTTGCGGGTGGCGTTGGCGGGGGTGCCGTTCGCGGCGAAGCCGGTGGCCTTGAGGGCCTTGTCGGCCTGGCCGCCGAGGCCGACGTACGGCGTTCCGTTCTCCACCTGGACCTTGATCTTGGCGGGGTCGATCTTGACCTGGACGTGCGGGCGGGCGGAGGCGGACGGCGAGGCCGACTTCCCTGCCGCGAGCGGCCGGTCGGCGCGGATGGCGGCCCACAGGCGCTTGGCCTGGGCGTCGTCCCACTTCACGGCCGAGCCGTTGGTCTCGGAGACCGGTACGGTCGCGAACTCCGCCGAGCCGGGTCCGAAGCCGCGCAGCCCGCGCGCCAGCGCGATCAGGTCGGCCGCCTTCAGCTGCTGGTCGGCGCGTACGGCCCCGGACCCGGGTCCGAGGACCGCCGTGGCGAGCTTGCCGAGCTTGGCGGGACTGGCGAGCAGCCCGCTGCCGGTGGCCTGGCGGACGACCTGGGCGATGAGGCGCTGCTGGCGCTCCATGCGGTTGTAGTCGGTGGCGCCGTCGAGGTGGCGGGTGCGTACGTACTCCAGCGCCTGGCCGCCGCCGAGCCGGCTGGTACCGATGGGCAGGTCGAGGCCGGTGTAGGCGTCCTTGATCGGCAAGGTGGTGCAGACCTGCACGCCGCCGAGCAGGTCGACGGCCTTCATGAAGCCGGTGAAGCCGACCTCGAGGTAGTGGTCGACGCGGACCCCGGTCATGTTCTCGACCATCCGTACGGTGAGGTTCGGGCCGCCCTTCGCATAGGCCGCGTCGAGCTTCGAGGGCGTGGGGAACTCGGCGTACGTGTCGCGCGGGATGCTGACCACGCTGACCCGGCGGCGGTCGTGGGAGAGGTGGGCCAGCATGATCGTGTCGGTGCAGTGGCAGGGGTTGCCGCCGAGGTGGAAGCGCCGCTTCTGGTCGGCGGTGAGGCCGTCGCGGCCGTCCGTGCCGACGAGCAGGAAGTTGGTGCCGGCTGTCCGGCCCGGGCGGGACTTCATGTCGCCGAAGGCGTCGACGCGCTGGATGCCGCCGGCCGCGCGGTCGACCACGGCGTGGCCGATGCCGCTCGCGGTGAGGACGGCGAGCGACACCCCGCCGAGGATGCGCATGCCCCGCCGCAACGGCCGTACCGGCTTGCGGCGGGGGTTCCTGTGACGTGGTGGCCTGCGGCCGGGAGAGACCATGAGGTCAAGCTAATGAGTCATACCGTCGTACCGGCGGAGGCCGCCCGGCCGTGCGCGCTCCTGTCATCCGTTCGCGGTAACGTGTGCGACCGTGAACGCTGCCCCCGCTGTCTCCGTGATCATGCCGGTCCTCAATGAGGAGCGCCATCTCCGCAATTCCGTCCGCCACATCCTCGAACAGGACTACGCCGGCGAGCTCGAGGTCGTCATCGCACTCGGCCCCTCCACGGACCGTACGGACGAGATCGCGGCGCAGCTCGTGGCGGCGGACCCCCGCGTCCACACCGTCCCGAACCCCACCGGCCGCACCCCGGCCGCTCTGAACGCCGCCATCAAGGCCTCCCGGCACCCGGTGGTCGTACGGGTGGACGGCCACGGCATGCTCTCGCCGGACTACATCAAGACCGCCGTACGGCTCCTCGACGAGACCGGCGCGGTCAATGTCGGCGGCATCATGCACGCCGAGGGCGAGAACGACTGGGAGCGGGCCGTCGCCGCCGCCATGACCTCCAAGATCGGCGTCGGCAACGCGGCCTTCCACACCGGCGGCACCGCCGCCCCCGCCGACACCGTCTACCTGGGCGTCTTCCGGCGCGAGGTGCTGGAGCGGCAGGGCGGCTACAACGAGGAGTTCATCCGCGCCCAGGACTGGGAGCTGAACTACCGTATCCGCGAGGCGGGCGGCCTGATCTGGTTCTCGCCCGAGCTGAAGGTCTCGTACCGCCCCCGCCCCACCGTGCGCGCGCTGGCGAAGCAGTACAAGGACTACGGTCGCTGGCGCCGCGTCGTCACCCGCTACCACCAGGGCTCGGTCAATCTGCGCTACCTGGCCGCGCCAGGGGCCGTCCTGGCCATCGCGGCGGGCGTGGTGGTGGGCGCGGTCCTGACGCCGCTGGGCTTCGTCGTCCCGGTCGGCTACGTCGTCGCCATCGCGCTGGGCTCCCTGCCCGCCGGAAAGGGGCTGACGACCGGGGCCCGGCTGCGGATTCCGGTTGCGCTGGCGACCATGCACATGTCGTGGGGCTGGGGCTTCCTCACCAGCCCGCGCGCGCTGGCGAACCGGGTGATCGCCAGCCGCCGCCCGGCGGTGCAGGCGTCGGCCGACGTCTGAGGGTACGAACGCCGGAAAGCCGGAGGGCCTGTGTTGACATTCAGCACAGGCCCTCCGGCGTTGTCGCAGTCCCTAGAAGGTATAGGGCGCGTAGACGGACATGCAGGCCGAGGTGTTGGAGGCGTTGAGCGCGGCGGACTGGTCCAGCACCGCCTTGGTGTCGCTCTTGCTCGACTTCGGGTAGGTCGATCCGGTCGTCCAGTCGGAGCCGATCACCAGCGTCAGCTGCGTCACCTTGGTGGACTTCTTCACCGCGCTGGTCGGCAGGCTGAGCGACTTCGCCACCGCCTCGGCGTTGGCCTTGCCCTGGTTGCCCTCGGCGGACGGGTAGGTGATCGTCGTACCCGCCGAGGACGCCGTGGTGGAGTCGACGGCGGCCTTGGTGTAGCCGAGGCCGGTCAGCTTGTTGACGACGGTCGTGGCCCGGCCGGAGACGGCGGCCGTGGTCGAGTTCCCGGTGCCGTTCTGTACGGCGACGGAGATGTCGGCCTTCGGGGCGGCGGACGGCCCGGCGGAGGCGGAGGCCGAGGCCGTGGTCGTCTTCTTGGTGGTCTTGCCGTCGACCGGCTGGTCGTTGCGGATCATCGTGAAGAGCTGGGTGGCCGCGCTGGTCGGCACGACGTGGGCCTTCGGGTCCTGCGGGTCGGCGGCCGACGGCATGGTCGTCATGGTGATCCGCTTGGTCGGCACCTTGTTCAGCTCGCCCGCCAGGCTGATCAGGCTGCTGAGGCCGAGGCCGTTGTCCACGGTGAGCGCATGGGTCGCGGCCTCGGCCAGGCTGTTGAGCTGGCCGACGTCGGTGAGCTTGGTGCCGGCCTTGAGCTGCCGGATCATCGAGTTCAGATACATGTGCTGGGCATGCGTACGGCCGATGTCGCTGCCGTCCTCGAAGGCGTGCCTGGTACGCAGCCACTCGAGGGCCTGCTGGCCCTTGATGGTGTGAGTGCCCTTGGTGAGCTTGAGGTGCGAATCCGGGTCCTGGACGTTGGCCTTCACGCAGACCGGGACGCCGCCGACGGCGTCGGCGAGCTTCACCACGCCCGAGAAGTCCACCATCATGAAGTGGTCGATCGAGATGCCGGTGAGTTTCTCCCACGTGGCGACCGTGCAGCCGGGACCGCCGTGCCCCAGGCTGGCGTTGATGATGTCCGAGCTCTGCGGGTAGACGGTGCCCGAGCTGCTGGTGCACTTGGGGATGGTGACCCGGGTGTCGCGCGGGACGCTGACCACCGTCATGTTGCTGCGGTCCGCGGACAGGTGCAGCAGCATCTCCACGTCCGCGCGGGCGCCTACGGCGGTTGCGGCGCCGCCGCCGAGCTTGCCGTTCGAGCTGCCGGTCCGGGTGTCGGAGCCGAGCAGCAGGATGTTGAGCGGGGTCTGGCCGGCCGCGTTCGCCTTGGTCTTCTTGGCCTTGCTGCTGCCGAGGTTCAGCGTGTCCTTGGCCAGGTTGTTGTTCAGGTGCTGGTAGTACGCCCAGGCGCCGCCGGCGGTGCCGAGTATCGCGATGGAGGTGACGATCGCCACCCAGCGCAGTATTCGGCGCTTGGGTTTCTTGCGTCGCCGGGCGGCGGCCCGGCCACCGCCGTTCCCGCCGTCGCCACCGCCGCGCCGTCGCCGGCCGCCGTCGTTGTGGCCCGAGCCACCGCTGTCCGCTTCGTAGCGGGATTCCGGGGTCCCGGACGCGTCCGGGCCGTACCCGCCGCCGCCGTCCACGGGGGAGGCCTGCTGGGGCACGTGTGGCGCGGTGTGATCAGTCCTGTACAGACTGTCGTCCCAGCCGAGATCACCCGGCTCGGAGGCTGTGTTCCACTCGTCCCCCCGGACGCCGCTGTGGCGCATTTGGGCCCTCCCATGACGCGCTGTCCTGTACGGTCACCGGCCGCGCCGCAGCGCCGCTGATCCTGGGTGATTCTCAGCTACTCGACTGTCAAAGTGCTGTGGGGCACCGCCGGTGGCGTGTGTAGCGCCAGCGCGGCGGCATGCTGGGGTCACGATACATAAATGCTTGACACGTCCAGCCGCACATTCTCTTTCGGATGTGTAAAGAGCTGAACGGTGCCGCCCTTTATCACCACCGATAAGGGGCATAAACATCCATGCAGGCACCGGTCTCGGAACCGTTGATCGCGTTGGCGGAGTCGGGTGCGGAACCCGCGCTGGGCAGGGTCTTTCCGTAATCGGTGCCGTCGCGCCAGTCCGATCCGGCCACGAGAGTGACGGAGGACACGTGTGACGATTTCTTCACCGAGTTCTTGGGGATGTCCAGGGCCTTCGCCACGGCCAGCGCGTTGGCCTTGCCCTGGTCACCGGCGGCGGCGGGGTAGGTGACCGTCGTGCCCTCGGCCGGCTGCGGGGTGGTGTCGGCCACGGCCTGGGTGAAGCCGGCGTCGGAGAGGGCTTTGACAAGGTCGCCGGCGCGCTGGTTGACCGGGCTGCCGTTGGCGTCGCCGGCGGTGCCGTTGACGACGTGGACGGCGATGGAGGCGGCAGGCGCGGCGGACGGTCCCGCGGAGGCGGTGCTGCTTGCCGTCGCCTTGGTCTTGCCGGTCTTCACCTTGCCGTTGGCATCGAAGGCGATGTCGTTGCGGAGCATGGACCAGATCTGCGGCGCGTCGGTCTTGCTGGGTACGAGGTGCGCCTTCGGGTCCTGCGGATCCGCCACGGAGGGCATGGTCAGCATGGTGACGCGGTTGGTGGGCACGCTCTTGAGCTCCATGCCCAGGTCGTAGAGCTTCTTGATCGAGCCGATCTCCTCGGAGACCTTCAGCGAACTGGTCGCCGCCTCCGCCAGGTTCCGGAGGTGACCGGTGTCGGTGAAGACGTTCTGCTTGCGGAGCGTGCGCATCATCGAGTTCAGATACATGTGCTGCGCCTTCGCGCGGAGGATGTCGCTGCCCCACGCGTGCCGCGTACGCAGCCACTGCAGCGCCTGCTTGTCGGTGACGTCATGATGGCCCGCCGTCAGCTTGAGACCGGAACCGCCGCGCTGGGCGGTGGTGGAGCGGTCCCACACGTTCTGGTTGACGCAGACGTCGACGCCGCCGATGGCGTCGGCCATCTTCACCACACCGGCGAAGTCGATCATCATCCAGTGGTCGATGTAGACGCCCGTGAGGTTCTGCACGGTCGCCAGGGTGCAGCCCGGTCCGCCGCGCGCCAGCGACTCGTTGATGATGACGCTGCTGGTCGCCGCGTACTTCTGGCCCGTGTCGGGGTCCGTGCAGGTGGGGATCGGCACCCGGGTGTCGCGCGGGATGCTGATCACCGACATGTTCTTACGGTCGGCCGACACATGCATCAGCATGATGACGTCGGCGCGCGGCTTGTCGCCCTGGGTGTACTTGGCGCCGCCGAGCTTGAGGTTCGCGGCCGAGTTACGGCTGTCGGAGCCCAGTACCAGGACGTTCAGCGCGGTCTGGCCGGCCGCGTTGGCCTTGGCCTTCTTGACGTTCGACGCGCCGCTGGCGCGCTCGCCCTTGCCGAGCTGGTTGTTGAGGTGCTGGTAGTACGCCCAGCCGGCCCCGGCCGTGCCGAGTATGACCAGCGAGACGGTGAGCGCGGTCCAGCGGACTATCCGGTGCTTGCGGCTGCGGCGGGGACGCCGTCCGGTGCGCCGGTGACCGCCACCCGGGTCTCCGCCGGGCGCCGCCTGGGGCTCCGGCCGGGGCGGGGTCGCCGCCGGCGGCTGCTCCTCGTACAGGCTTTCGTTCCAGCCGAAATCGCGTACACCGCGGTCACTCATGTCCCCACCCCTGGTCCTGTTTCCCCGTTGATAAGACGCGCTGTGAGATGTGCTGCGTGTCGCTCACGTGGTGTGTGTCAGGTCACACCTCGTGAGCCGGCTCACTTGGCGCACACGTTCTTGTCGTTCGCCACGACCTTCTGGATGCCCGCGGGCGCCTTGGTCGGAGCGGTGATCGGCGTGCCGGCTCCCGTGAAGTCCTTGCCGAGCGTCAGTGTCATGTTCGCCAGCGCTTTGGCGTTCTTGGCGCCCTCCTTGAGCGCGGAGGCGGGCAGCCCCATCCAGTCGGCCAGCCGGCGGGCCTGGTCGGCCTGGTTGGGGGCGTACTCCAGCGTCGTCTTGGCGATGTCCGCTGACGCATTGCCGCCGTTGGTGGAGCGTGGGTCGCCCTTGGTGTTCTGCAGCCAGTCCACGGTGTCCTGGGCCGCGCCGAAGATGCCGCTGCCGTTGTAGACCTCGACCCGTACGTAGGCGGGGTCGGCCATCGTGCCCTTGAGCTTGCTCGCGTCGGCGACCTTCTGCTTCTTCTTCGCCTCGGTGAGGGAGACGTCCTGCTTCACCATGTTGAAGAGCGTCGGCGCCTTGGTCGGGTCCAGGACGACTGTGGCGTGCACCTTCTCGGCCGGGTTGTCGATGACCGGCACGGTGGCGAAGGTGATGTTCTTGGTGTTGACCCCGCTCAGGTCCTTGGCCAGGGAGCTGAGCTTCTGGACGTCGCCGATGCCGGTGTCGACGGTGAGCGCCTTGGTGGCGACGTCAGCCAGTTTGAAGAGCTTGCCCGGGCTGGTGAGGGTGCCGCTGGACTTCATCTTGCGGATCATCGAGCTGAGGAACTGCTGTTGCAGTTCGATCCGGCTCAGGTCGCCGCCGAGGCCGACGCTGTGCCGGGTGCGGACGAAGGCCAGCGCCTGATCGCCCTCGACGACATGCCGGCCCTTGCTGAGCTTGAGGTGCGACTTCGGGTCGTTGATGTCCTTGGCGAGGCAGACCTCGACGCCGCCGATCGCGGTCGACAGATCCTTGACGGCGTTGAAGTCGGCCATCATGAAATGGTCGGGGGTGATGCCGGTCAGCGCCTTGACGGTACGCATCGTGCAGCCGGGATCGCGGCCGTCCTGGCCGAGGCTGGTGTTGAAACGTACGTTGTCCGTGCCCGGAATGATCTTCGTCGAGCCGTCCTTCTGCTTCGTCGGACAGTCCGGGACGTCGGTGATGATGTCGCGGGGGATGCTCAACGCGGTGGCGTTGGAGCGGTCCGCTGATACATGGAAGAGGATGGTGGTGTCGGCGTGGCCGACGCTGCCCGGGTCTCCGTACTTGTCGCCCAGGCCCTGGCGGCTGTCGGTGCCGATCACCAGGATGTTGACCGGGCCGCTGGTGGTGGCGCTGTCCGAGCCGATGTTGCCGGTGTCGACCGTGCTGATGTTGCCGTTGAAGTGCTGGAAGACGAGATAGCCGCCCACGCTGACCGTGACGAGGACGAAGCCGACCGAACCCGCCGTCCACAGCAGAGCCTTCTGCTTACGGGACTTCCTCGGCTTGGGCTTGCGCCGGCTGGCCGAGGCCCCGCCCCGCCCGCCGCTGCCGCCGCCCGAACCGCGTCCGTGGCCGCCCGCTCGCCGGCTGCTTGTGGGGGACTGCTCTGCTCGCCGCCGGCTGCTTGTGGGGGACTGCTCTGCTCGCCGCCGGCTGCCCTGGGTCGGCACGGCACGGGCCGGCGGATCCTCGGGCTCCAGCCGCAGTTGGTAACTGCCCGTCTCCGGATCGAACACCCACTGGTCCGCCGGATCGACGTGCTTACGGCCTTGCGTGTCCACGGTCGCTTGTGTCCTCCGTCTCGGCCGGTGCCTCAGGCCGATCGCTCACACTAGCCTCACAGTTCAGCGTCCATGGACGCTCGTGACAAATTCCTCTCACTCACAACGGGACAAACTATCCCGATCGGCGGTCGTGCCACGGTATGTGGGAGTGATCGTCGCAGAAGGAGATGCCGAAGCCGTCGGAGCGGTTCCGCCCTTTTTGGCCGTGGTGACGGCGACCTTCCCGTCGTGACGCAGCGTCGTGAAAAGCCGGTCCGCCTCCGGCTGCACCAACTCGTCGCGGTTCGGATCCTGTACGTACGGCTTGCGTGGCACGGTGAGGAAGGCGACCTGGTCGGTCGGCGTCGTGCCCAGGCCGCGTACGAGGTCGTACAGCTCGCTCAGCGAGTCCAGCCCCGGGTCGGCGGTGAGCGACGAGGTCGCCGCGTCCAGGAGCGGGTAGAGCTTGACCGGGTTGAGCAGCACACCGGTGCTGGTGACCTTGCGTACCAGCGAGGCCAGGAACTCCTGCTGACGGTCCATCCGCTGGGTGTCGCTGCCGTCCCCGATGCCGTGCCGGGCGCGTACGTAGCCGAGCGCCTGCTCGCCGTGGAGCACCTGGCGGCCGGCCTTGAGGTCGAGGTGGGCGTCCTTGTCATGGACGGCCCGCGGGACGCAGATCTCGACGCCGTCCACCGCGTCCACCATCTTCTTGAAGCCGGTGAAGTCCACTATCAGGTGGTGATCCACGCGGATGCCGGTCAGATTCTCGACCGTACGGATCGTGCAGGCGGCGCCGCCGAATTCGAAGGCCCAGTTGAACTGGGCGAACTGCGCCGTGGTCGTACCGCCATGGGCCCGGTGGCAGGCCGGGATGTCGACCATCAGGTCGCGCGGGATGCTGACGGCGGTCACGCTGTCCCGACCGGCCGACAGGTGCAGCAGGATCGTGGTGTCCGAGCGCTGAGTGCCGCTGTCCCGGCCGTACTTGCCGTTGCCGCCACCGCGGTTGTCGGTGCCGATGAGCAGGATGTTCTCGGCCGAGGTGTTCGCAGCGGAGGTCGGCGCGGGGGCGGGGCGCTGGGACTGGACGCGCTTGAGCTCCTGGCTGGTGGTGGTGTCCGTGTGGATGTTGCCGTCGAGGTGCCGGTAGAGGTACCAGGCGGTTCCGGCGGCCACCAGCAGCGTGAAGGCCAGACAGAAGGCGGCGATCCGCAGCAGGCGTCGGTGCCGGCCGGCCGGCCGCCGCGGCGGCCCCGGTTCGGCCGTCGGCTGCTGCGCCGGCGCGGTCATGTCCTTACCCCGTGCACCCCGTGATCCCCATCCCTCATGCCTGTACAGACAGCCGATTCAGGCATCAGGTTGTGCGGTGCTGTGCGGTTTCGTCGGCAGGACGCGACGGGCGCGGCGGCTATTCCGCCATGTGGGTGACCCGTTCGCTCTCCCGCCGCTTGGCCAGGCCCTCGGGCGGAAGCCGGTCGAGGTGGCGGCACAGTACGACCGAGCCGTTGGCGGCCAGCGGTGCCAGCAGCCCGGCCGCCAGCCCCTCCCAGCTGTCGAACGGCAGCCCCGACAGCAGCCGCGAGCCCGCCGTCAGCCCCAGCGCGGCCGCCGAGGCGCGGGCCCGGTCGGTCACCTCGGCGCCGGTCAGCTCCTCGCCGCCGGGGAGTTCGAGCGCGGGCGCGTCCGGATCCACGGGGGCGTACGCGACGAAGCGGTCACCCTGTGACGGCACCTCGACCGCGTAGTCCGCGAAGCCCTGCGGCGACTGCGGAAAGCGGCCGCCGAGCGGGCGCAGCGCCAGCGCGATCCGCTCGCCGGAACAGGCGCGGGCGGCGTCCAGCGTGTCGGGACCGCTGACCACCAGGTCGGCGCCGGCCGGATCCCCGCCGGGGACGGCGACCACTCCGGTGGCGAAGCAGGCCTGCAGCCAGACGGCGGTCTGCCAATGCGCGGGGAGCAACAGTGCGAGCCGGTCACCCGGCTGGGCGCCCAGGTCGCCCTGGATGAGGTTGGCCGTCTTGGCCACCCAGTTGTCGAAGGTGGCCACGGACAGCTCGACGCGCTCGCCGGTGGCGTCGTCGTAGAAGGTGACCAGCGGGCGGGCGGGCTCCCCGAGCGCGTAATCCAGCAGGCCGGCGGGGGTACGGGCAGTCGATGTCACCGGCACAGGCTATCGGGGTCGGGTGCGGGTGGCTGGTCCGGGAGTGCCACGGCCCGGAACTGAGGGACTGCCAGAATCGACTGCCCGTCAGATCCCCGGCTGCGCATCCTTGCGGCTTATGTAACTGTTTTTCCTATGCGTGCCTTTCTTGCCTCTGCTGTCGGTGTCGCCTGCATCACCGCCCTGGCCGTCCCCTTCGTCCTCCCCGACGGCGACGCGACCGCCACCGCCCATCGCGCCTCCCCGGACTCCGCTCGTGTCGCGGTGGCCGGAAGTACCAGGACCCTGCCGCTGTCCCCGGCCGCCCGCTCGGCCGTCCGTGCCGTCGACGCCCCGCGCGTCAAGCCGTTCTCCCTGCTCGGCGTCACCTGGAACGACGCCACCGCCCAGATCCACGGCACCGTCCAGGTGCGCACCCGCTCCGTCCGCACCGGCCTCTGGTCGGACTGGAAGGACGTCGAGGCGCACACCGACGACACCCCGGACGCCGGCTCCCCCGAGGAGACCGCCCCCGGCGTACGCGGCGCCACCGCCCCCTTGTGGGTCGGTGACTCCGACGGCGTCCAGGTGCGCGTCAGCCCCACGGCCGGCCGGGGCCGATCGGCGGGCCCTCCGCTCCCGGCAGGGCTGCGCCTGGACATGGTCGACCCGGGTGACGACCCGGACGGTGGCTACGACAGCGGCAATGACGGCTACGACGAGGGCTTCAGCGGTTTCGGCGGCTATGGCGGTTTCGGCGGCTATGGCGGCTATGGCGGGTACGACGGGTACGACGGTCACGACTCCACCGACGGGGTCCCCGGCGACAGCCCGGCCGACGCCAACAACAACAAGAACAACAACGGCAACGACCAGCCCTTCGAGCAGAGCGACAACAGCCTCGCGGAACCCGCCGTCATCCCCCCGATCAGCAAGGAAGAGACCATTGCCGAGACCGGCCGGGGCCCCTACATCGGTGGCCGCCCCCGGATCATCACCCGGTCCGGCTGGGGCGCCGACGAGAGGCTCCGCGAGCACAAGTTCGTCTACACCAAGACGGTCAAGGTCGTCTTCGTCCACCACAGCGCCACCGGCAACGACTACAGCTGTGACGAATCCGACGCGGTCATCCGCAGCATCTACCGCTATCACGTGCGGAGCAGCCACTGGCGTGACATCGGCTACAACTTCCTCGTCGACAAGTGCGGAAACATCTACGAGGGGCGGGCCGGCGGGGTCACCAAGGCCGTTTTCGGCGCCCACACCCTCGGCTTCAACAGCAACAGCATGGGCGTCGCCGTGCTCGGCACGTACAGCAACGAGCGGCCCTCCGATGCCGCCGTGCGCGCCGTCTCCCAGCTCGCGGCTTGGAAACTCGGCCTCTTCGGACGGAACCCCGAGGGCACGGTGAGCCTCCTTTCTGGTGGCAGCAACAAGTACCGGAAGGGCATCAGGGTCAGTTTCCAGGTGATCTCGGGTCACCGCGACGGATTCCACACCGAGTGCCCGGGCGATCAGCTCTACGACGATCTCGGGGCCGCGCGCCGGTCGGCGGCGGGCCTTCAGGGGCGTTAGCAGGGCTGCGGCGAGGTTCGAGGGCCTTTGAGTGCGGTCGCTCCGGTGCTTACATCCGATCTGCATAAGATTGGGCGCCCGTCACACCAACGGCCCCGCCAGGAAGAGAGACAACGTAGGTGACTGAAGCGATCCTCCTGGTAGGCGGTAAAGGCACGCGGCTGCGGCCGCTGACGGTCAACACCCCCAAGCCGATGGTCCCCGCGGCCGGCGTGCCCTTCCTCACCCACCAGCTCGCACGGGCCCGGGCCGCGGGGGTCGAGCACATCGTCCTCGCCACGTCGTACCTCGCGGAGGTCTTCGAGCCGTACTTCGGCGACGGATCCTCCCTGGGCCTCCGCCTGGAGTACGTCACAGAGAACGAGCCCCTCGGCACCGGCGGCGCCATCCGCAACGTCGCCGACCGGCTCGAGTCCGGCCCCGGCGACCCGGTGCTCATCTTCAACGGCGACATCCTCACCGGCCTGGACATCGCCGGCCTCGTCGCCACGCACCGCTCGGCCGGCGCCGACGTCTCCCTGCATCTGACGCGGGTCGAGGACCCGCGCGCCTTCGGCCTCGTGCCGACCGACGCCGACGGCCGCGTCACCGCCTTCCTCGAAAAGCCCGAGAGCCCCGAGAACATCGTCACCGACCAGATCAACGCCGGTGCGTACGTCTTCAACCGGTCCGTCATCGACTCCATCCCCTCCGACCGCCCGGTCTCCGTCGAACGCGAGACCTTCCCCGGCCTCCTCGCCGACGGCGCCCACCTCCAGGGCATGGTCGACTCCACGTACTGGCTCGACCTCGGCACCCCCCAGGCCTTCGTACGCGGCTCCGCCGACCTGGTTCAGGGCCGCGCCCCCTCCCCGGTCGTCACCGGCCGCTGCGGCGACCAACTGGTCCTGGACGGCGCCTACGTCGCCGACGATGCCAAGCTCACCGGCGGCACGGCGGTCTCGGCCGGCGCGGTCATCGGCTCCGGCGCGATCGTCGACGGCAGCACGGTCCTCCAGGGCGCGGTCATCGAGTCCGGCGCTGTGATCTCCCACTCCCTCATCGGCGCGGGCGCGGTCATCGGCGCACGTACGGTCCTCGACGGCGCGGTCATCGGCGACGGCGCGAGGATCGGCGCCGACAACGAACTCCGGCACGGGGCACGGGTGTGGTGCGACGCGGTGATACCGGACGGGGCCGTGCGCTTCTCGTCGGATCAGTAGTTTCAGCTCGTCCGGCGTTCGAGGGAAGGGTCGGGGGCGGGGGCCCAGGGCCGTAGGCTCAGTCCGTGCACCCCGAGCAGCCCCGCCTCACCCTCCCCCATAGCCCTTCGGGCATGGGGGTACCCCCAGTCGCTTCGCTCGCCACCGCCGCGCGCGTGCCCGCGCCCCGGCGGGCCGGCCAGACCCGGTGCTGGACGCCGGACGGGCCGCTCGACCTGGGCCTGACGCTGGGCCCACTGCGCCGTGGCCCTGCCGACCCCGCCTTCCGGGTCACCCCGGACGGTGCCGTCTGGCGGGCCTCGCGCACCCCGGTCGGCCCCGGCACCGTACGCATCGCCGCCGCCTCGGGCCGCGTGGAGGCCGAGGCCTGGGGCCCCGGCGCCGACTGGCTCCTCGACGGCCTGCCCGCCCTGCTCGGCGCCGACGACGACCCCGGTGCCTTCGTCGCCCGGCACCGCGTCGTCCACGAGGCCCACCGCCGCAACCCCGGCCTGCGCCTCACCCGGACCCGCCTGGTCATGGAATCCCTGGTCCCCTCCATCCTCGAGCAGAAGGTCACCGCTGACGAGGCCTACCGCGCCTGGCGCCTCCTACTGCGCCGCCACGGCGAGCCCGCCCCTGGCCCCGTGGACCGTATGCACGTCCCCCCGGACCCGCGTGGCTGGGCCCTCATCCCCTCCTGGGAATGGCACCGCGCCGGCGTCGACAACAAGCGCGCCTCCACCGCCGTCCGCGCCGCCCGCGTCGCCCGCCGCCTCGAAGAGGCCGCCACCATGCCCCCCGCCGAGGCCTTCACCCGCCTCCAGCTCATCCCCGGCATCGGCCCCTGGACCGCCGCCGAAACCCTCCAGCGCACCAACGGCGACCCCGACGCCGTCACCGTCGGCGACCTCCACCTCCCCAACATCGTCGGCTTCGCCCTCAGCGGCGCCCACCGCTCCACCGACGCCGAAATGCTGGACCTCCTCATCCCCTACGCCGGCCAGCGCCACCGCGCCGCCCGCCTCATCCTCCTCAGCGGCCGCGTCCCCGAACGCCGTGGCCCGCGCATGACCCCGGGCAACATCGCGGCCCTCTGAGCTTTATCCGGATTTTGATAGTCTCAAGAGGGAGAGTCTTGTCCTTGGGTGTGTTTGTCTCGGAGATGCGATGGACGCGTTCATCGGGCGTGAGCGAGAGCTGGCGGCACTGAACCGGATGCTCGGCCGTATCGAATCCGGTGGGCGAGCGGGGCGTCCCGGTCGGGCGATGCTGATCCGGGGCAGGCGGCGGGTGGGGAAGTCGCGGCTGGGACGAATGGCCCAGGGGCGCCTCGGTGTTCGACTACCTCAGCGACGTCGTGGAGGACCCCACCTCCGCGCTGCTCCTCAGCGGCGAACGGGCTCTCGCGGCCGAATTCCCTGCCGAAGCACAGGCCCGGCAGGTTCTCGGTGCCATCGGATCAGGCGAGCGGACCCACACCCTCATCGGCCGTGAGGCCGGCTTCGATCTCGAAGGGCGCCATCACCTCCGCGACCGCCGCTTCCAGCCGGCCGGCCGCCCGAGCCGGTAGACACACCGTGATACTCATCCCCGCCATGGGGACATCAGATCACTCGTCGGCTGTCACTGACGAAGACGTTCCCGCTTCGGCACAGCGCTTACCGCACCGCGATGAAGTCCTCCGGGCCTCGCGCCGGCCGTTCCTTCGGCGGGGCGGCCGGGCGGCCGACGGCCACCGCGCCCATGGGGTCCCAGTCGCCGGACAGGCCGAGCACATCCCGCACGACATCCCGGCAGAACATGGTGGACGACACCCACGCCGACCCCAGTTGCTCACCGGCCAGGGCGACCAGCAGGTTCTGGACGCCCGCCCCCGCCGCGACGACGAACATCTCGCGCTCGGCCGCATTGCGGCGGGCGTCGGGGTAGGTGTGCGCGCCGTCGGCGACCAGGCAAGGGACGATCAGATATGGGGCACGGCGCAGCACATCCCCGCGCCGTACGCGCTTCGCGATCGAGGCTTCGGTGAAGCCGTCGGCGCGGAGGTCGGCGATCCAGGCGTCGCGCATGGCGTCGAGGAGGCGGACCCGGGCGGCTTCGGACTCGAGGAGTACGAACCGCCAGGGGGTGGTGTGGTGGGGCGCGGGAGCGGTGACGGCCAGGGCTACCGCACGGCGGACCGCGGCGCCGTCCACGGGCTCGTCGGTGAATTCGCGGACGGTACGGCGCAGGGAGACGGCCTCGCGCACGGCCTCTGAAGTGCCGAGCCGGAACATGTCGCTGACGGCGGGTCGGACGAGGGGCCGGGCGCCGGGGCCGTCGTCCGCGAGGACGAGGTGGCCGAGGCCACGGACGACGGCCACGGGCAGTCCGTTGGCCTTGCCCTTGACGAGGTCGCCGGCGGCGGCGAGTTCGTCGCCGATGGCGGTGACGGTGACGGCGAGTTCGTTGCCGTGGGAGTCGCGGGCACCGCGGAGGTCGTCGACCACGCGCAAGCCGGCGGCGCCGATGGCGACATCGGTGAGCCCCTCGCGCCAGGGCCGGCCGAACGTGTCGGTCACGATGACGCCGACGTCGACGCCCAGCGCGTCCCGCAGGCCGGCGCGGATGCCGCGAGCCGAGGCGTCGGGGTCCTCCGGGAGGAGCAGCACCGTCCCCGGCGCCGTGTTGGACGCGTCAACGCCGGCTGCCGCCATGACGAAGCCGTGCCGGGTCTCGACGATCCGGGTGGGGCCGCGTCGGGCGACGAGGCGGACCATCTCGGCGTCGATGGCGGCTTCGCGGTCGTCGGCGTGGACGATGCGGCCCTCGGCCTTGCTGACGATCTTCGAGGTGACGGCGAGGACGTCGCCGTCGGCCAGTTCGGGGGCGGCGGCGGCGATGAGCTTGGCCAGGTCGTCACCGGGACCGATCTCGGGCAGCCCGTGCACCGCCCAGGCGTTGTATGACGTGGAGGAAGTCACACCCGCACCTCCTCGGCCAGCGCCAGTGCGGCTCGGGCCATCTCGGCCGTGGCGTCGACGTCCGTCATCATCAGCGGCACCGCCCGGCACCGGATGCCCGCCGCCTCGACCTCGGGCACCACGCCCGCGTCGACCGTGTCGACCAGCCAGCCGTCCAGCAGCCCGGAGCCGTAGTGGGCCGCGACCGCCGCCGCCGTCGTCTCGACGCCGACCGCCGCAAGGACCTTGTCCGCCATGCCCCGCACCGGCGCGTCACCGACGATCGGCGAGAGCCCGACCACCGGAACGCCGGCCTCTGCGATGGCCTCACGTACCCCCGGCACGGCCAGGATCGTGCCGACCGACACCACCGGGTTCGACGGCGGGAAGAGGATCACATCCGCCGCCGCGATCGCCTCCAGCACACCCGGCGCGGGCTTCGCGCGCTCCGCGCCGACCGGCACCACCGCGTGCGCGTCGACCGATGCCCGCAGCCGCACCCAGTACTCCTGGAAGTGGACGGCCTTGCGCTCGCCGTCGACGTCGACCAGGACGTGGGTCTCGACCCGGTCGTCCGTCATCGGGATGAGCCGTACGCCCGGCTCCCAGCGCGCGCACAGCGCCTCGGTGACCGCGCTGAGCGGATAGCCCGCGCCGATCATCTGCGTACGGACGATGTGCGTGGCGAAGTCGCGGTCACCCAGGCCGAACCACTCGGGGCCGACTCCGTACGCCGCGAGTTCGTCCTTGACCGCGAAGGTCTCGTCGGCCCGGCCCCAGCCCTGCCCCTCGTGGATGCCGCCGCCGAGGGTGTACATCACGGTGTCGAGGTCGGGGCAGACCTTGAGGCCGAACAGGTGGATGTCGTCGCCGGTGTTGCCGATGACGGTGATGTCCGCCTCCGGCGCCGCTGCCTTGAGACCGCGCAGGAAGCGGGCGCCCCCGATGCCTCCGGCCAGAACCACGATTCGCATGGGGGTAAGTCTGTCAGCCCGCGACCTGCTCCTGAATCGCGGGAGCGGTGCAGGCGACGTACGGGGTCATCTCGGTCAGGCCGGGGAAGTAGATGTGCAGGCTGACGGCCGGCTCCAGCGAGTCGTTGGCAACCTCGTGGACGTATCCGGGCGCGAAGACCCGCTGGTCCGCTGCGCTCAGGGAGCGCTGGGTCTCCCCGTTCGCACCCAGCGCGCGCTCGCTCAGTTCACCTTCCAGCACCGTGAGCACCCCGGAGGAGCCGCCGTGGTCGTGCAGGCCGCTGCCCTGGCCGGGGACCCAGCTGAGCAGCCACACCTCGTAACCGGGGCCGGTCTCCAGGCGGGCGTACCAGCGGGTGGTGGCGTCGTACTGGACGAGCGGCGCCCAGCGGCTCCGGTCGGCGGCGATCGTACGGGCCAGGCCGGCGAAACCGGCGACGGTGACCGGGTGCCGGGGGACGGGCTGAAGGAGGTGAGGGACGGCGAGCGGGTCGCCGGCGATCTCTACGTCGCTGTTCATGCGGGCGGTCCTTGAGGATCCTGGAAGGAAGGAGCGTCGTCAGGAATACGGCTGTGCGGAGCGGGAAGAAGCTCAGCGGCAACAGCTGGAACAGCGACAGTGGGCTTCCACGGCGCAGCGGAACTCGGCGAGGCGAGTCCGGGCGGGCACGTGGGTCACTGGCATGCGACCAAGCAGACCGGGTCAAGGGTGCGGCTGTCAACTCGACCAGCACCCGGTGTCCGGCTTGTCGCGAATGATTCACCTGATCCGGCTATTCGGTGTGGTGAAAGGTTTGTGCGTAGACGTGTGCGGATATGCGGTGCTGCAACCGCACGGGTACGCAGGAACGTCTCCTCGGGAAACGTCGTTGTGCTTTTGTGATCACTCCGTGATCGCCCCTCCCTCGGGGACAGTTGTCGGGCGACGTCGCGCGGTTGACGTATGTGGTCCTTTGGGCTGATTTGAACACTTTCTGTCAGTGCTTGGTTCCGCAGGGTGAATAACGGGCCCAATAGCAGATCTCGGCTTGACTGGCCCGTATCGGCACACTTGTAATTTCACTCGTGTCGTTAAGCCGTTATCGGTAACGGCAACATCACGGGGACGCAAAAACAGACGAGGGGCGCGCATGACCGAGCTGTTCCAGCTGTTGCTGGCCGAGGAGGGCGAAGCCGACGAGGAGCTCGGGTGGCAGGAGCGCGCGCTGTGCGCGCAGACCGATCCCGAATCGTTCTTCCCCGAGAAGGGTGGCTCCACCCGCGAGGCCAAGAAGGTCTGTCTCGCCTGCGAAGTCCGCTCCGACTGCCTTGAGTACGCACTCAACAACGACGAGCGCTTCGGTATCTGGGGCGGCCTGTCAGAACGCGAGCGCCGCCGCCTGAAGAAGGGCGTCGTGTAAGTGCCGAGACAGTACGAGGGACGGTACGCGGAAGTCGGCTTACCGTGAGCCGTTAGTGTGGGGCCCCGACCGAGACGCCGCAGGCGTCCACCGCACCCAGCGAACCGGGGCCCGAACCTCGATGTCCGTGAACAGCACAGCCGGGGCCGCCGGGGCCCAATACCCCGCGCAGACACCCGAGTTTCCGCGCCATGTCGTCACCGCGGTGCTCGTCGCACACGACGGTGCCCGCTGGCTGCCGAACGCGCTGTCGGGCCTGCTCTCCCAGGACCGCCCGGTCCAGGACGTCATCGCCGCCGACACCGGCAGCGCCGACGACTCCGCCCGGCTGCTCGTCGAATCCCTCGGCGACAGCCGGGTCCTGCACCTCGCCCGCCGCAGCGGTTTCGGAGCCGCCGTCGACGAGGCCGCCCACGCCGCCGGTCCCGTACCGCCGGAGCAACTGCCCTACCTCCAGCGGCGCAGCGGCTGGGACCCGGTCAGCCGCAGCTGGAACGACGACGTCTACGACCAGCCCGAGCAGCCGCACGGCGAGCCCGTGCATTGGCTGTGGCTGCTCCACGACGACTGCGAGCCCGCCCCGGACGCCCTCGCCGAGTTGCTGCGCGTCGCCGATAACGCGCCCTCCGCCGCGATCATCGGCCCCAAGCTGCGCAGCTGGTACGACCGCCGCGCGCTCCTCGAAGTCGGCGTCTCCATCGCCCGCAGCGGCCGCCGCTGGACCGGCCTGGAGCGCAAGGAGCAGGACCAGGGCCAGCACGACCAGGTCCGCCAGGTGCTGTCGGTGTCCTCCGCCGGCATGCTGGTCCGCCGTGACGTCTGGGAAGAGCTCGGCGGCTTCGACCGCCGGCTGCCCCTCATGCGCGACGACGTCGACTTCTGCTGGCGTGCCCAGTCCGCCGGCCATACGGTCCTGATCGCGCCGGACGCCGTGCTGAGGCACGCCGAGGCCGCCTCCCGCGAACGCCGCCCCGTCGACTGCGCCGGGCGCTTCGCCGTCAACCCGCACCGGGTCGACAAGGCCGGCGCCGTCTACACCCTGCTGGCCAACACCCGTGGCCCGATACTGCCGTACGTCATGCTGCGGCTGGTCCTCGGCACGGTGCTGCGCACCCTCGCCTACCTCGTCGGCAAGGCGCCCGGCCAGGCCGTCGACGAGATCACCGGCCTGCTGTCGGTGCTGCTGCGGCCCGGCCGGATCCTGGGGGCCCGCAGGCGGCGCGGCAAGCCCGCCGTCGAACCGGCCGAGCTGCGCCAGTTCTTCCCGCCGCCCGGCGCGACGGTGCGGGCCACGGTTGAGCAGGTCGTCAGCAACATCTCCGGCCGCGCCGAGGCCAGCGCGTCCTCGGCCGGACGGCACGGCGGCGGGATCGAGTCCGGGCCCGGCGACGACGACGGCTCCGGCGACTATCTGGAGATCGAGCAGTTCGCGCTGCTGAAGAAGATCGCCCGCAAGCCCGGGCCGGTGCTCTTCGCCGTGCTGCTGCTGGTCTCGCTGATCGCCTGCCGGGGGCTGCTCGGTAGCGGCTCGCTGGCCGGCGGCGCCCTGCTGCCCGCGCCGGGCAGCGCCTCGGACCTGTGGGGCTCGTACCTGGGCGCCTGGCACGCGCTCGGCACCGGTTCCACGGCGGCGGCCCCGCCCTACATCGCCGTCGTCGCGGCTTTCGCGAGCCTGCTCTTCGGCAGCACCGCGGTCGCGCTGACCCTGCTGCTCGTCGCCTCGGTGCCGCTGGCCGGCCTGACCGCGTACTTCGCCTCCCGGCCGCTGGTCGAGTCCCGGCTGCTGCGGGCGTGGGCGGCGGTCGCGTACGCCTTCCTGCCCGCCGCCACCGGCGCGCTCGCGGGCGGCCGGCTGGGCACGGCGGTCCTGGCGATCCTGCTGCCGCTGATGGCCCGGGCCGCCGTGTCCGCCGCAGGGCTGCAGCTCACCGCCGACGCGGTCGACCGGGGCGCCCGCCCCGGCTGGCGCGCCACCTGGACCTTCGCGCTGCTGCTCGCGATCACCACCGCCTTCACGCCGATCACCTGGCTGATCGCGCTGGCCCTGTCGGTGACCGTGATCGTGCTGCGCGTTGTACGGGGCGAATCCCGGCTCGTCGTCCCGCACCTGCTGCGCACCGTGGCCCTGCTCGGCGCCCCGCTGCTGGTGCTGGCCCCGTGGTCGCTGACGCTGCTCGCGCACCCCTCGCGGTTCCTGACCGAGGCCGGGCTGCCGTTCGGCGCCAAGGCCGCCACCGGTGCCGATCTGCTGCTGCTCAGCCCCGGCGGGCCCAATGCGGCGGGCGGGGTGCTGCTCGTCGGACTGGTGCTGGCCGCGCTCGCCGCCCTGCTGCGCGCCGAACGACGGCTCGCGATCCTCACCGCCTGGGCCTGCGCCCTGGCCGGCCTGCTCTTCGCCGTCATCGAGAACGGCAGCGCCTGGGCCGGCCCGGGCACCCTGGTCTACGGCCTCGCGCTGCTGGCCGCCGCCGCGGTCGGCGCCGAGGGTGCCAACGAGCGCATCGCCGCCTCCGGCTTCGGCTGGCGGCAGCCGGTGGCCGCCCTGGTCGCCCTGGCCGCCGTCCTGGCCCCGCTGTACGCCGCCTTCGGCTGGATGGTCGGCGGCGCCGACGGTCCCGTGGAGCGCCGTGACTCCACCCAGGTCCCAGCCTTCGTGGCCGAGGAGAGCGCCACGAGCGACCAGCCTCGCACCCTCGTCCTCAACGGCACCCCCGCCAAGGTCTCGTACGCCCTCGTACGCGGCGCCGGCGCCCGCCTCGGCGACGCCGAACTCGCCGCGTCCGCCGGGGCCGACACCCGGCTCAGCAAGATCGTCGCCAACCTCGTCGCGGGCTCCGGCGCCGACCAGGCCGGCCAGCTCGGCGGCTACGCGGTCCGCTACGTCTTCGTACGCGGCAACGCCACCCGCTCCATGAGCCGCACCCTCGACAGCACCCCCGGTCTGTCCCGGCTCAGCCAGGCGGACGGCAGCGCGCTGTGGCGGGTCGACAACAACGTCTCGCGCATCACGATCGTCGATAAGGCGGGCGTCAGCACGGCGGTCGCCTCCGGCAAGGTCGAGGCCCACACCACCATCCCGGCCGGCACCGACGGCCGCGTCCTGCGCGTCGCCGACACCGCCGCCCCGGGCTGGACCGCGACCCTCGACGGCCGGACGCTCACCGCCACCACGGTCGACGGCTGGGCCCAGGGCTTCGAACTGCCCACGACGGGCGGCAAGTTGGATCTGACGTACGAGGACCCCTTCACCCACGTCCTGTGGCTGTGGATCCAGGGCTTCCTCGCGATCGTCCTGGTCGTCATGGCGCTGCCCGGGCGCCGCCGCGAGATCGACGACGACATCCCGGAGGCCGACGGCGTCCTCACCGCCGACATCCCCGAGCAGGCCACCGGCGACGGCCGCCGCGCCCGCCGCCTGCGCGCCGCCGCCGAGGCCGAGGGCGGCGACCCCGCCGCCGAAGAGCCCGAGGCACCACCCGTGGAGCCGGTGTACGAGCCCGCCGCCGACCCGTACGCGGCCGTACCGCAGCAGCAGGACCCGTACGGCCAGCAGTGGAACGACTACCAGGACGGCTACCAGTACGCGGCCGCCGACCCGACCACGTACCAGCAGGGCGACTACCAGCAGGACGGCTACGTCGACCCCTACGGCTACGGCCAGCAGGGCTACGACCCGTACACCCAACAGCCTCAGCAGCCCCAGCACCAGCCCGAGCAGCACTACCAGCAGCAGCCGTACGACCCGGCCTACGACCCGGCGACGTACGACGCGGACGGCTACCGCCGTGACGGGAGCGACCAGCAGTGAACCGCAGCACCCTGTCCCTGTTCGGCGTCACGGCAGCCCTCGCCGCCGTCACCGGCGTGGCGGTGCTCACCGGCGCCGGGGCCCCGGCGCCCGCGCCCGACGCCAAGGCTGCGTCGCTGCCGGTCGAGCGGTCCGCGCTGACCTGCCCGTCGCCGTCCGGCTCCGACTTCGCGACGACGACGTACACGTCCTTCACGCCCATCGGGAAGACCACGACGTCGACCACCGGCGCGGGCAGCGCGAAGCTCGTCCCGGTCGCCGGCGCATCGGGCAAGGCCAAGTCCATGGCCGTCGGCCCCCTGAGCACCCCCGGCAAGCCCGCGACCGGCTCCGCCAACACCGCCGACGCCCCCGCGCTCCTCGGCACCGCCGACGGCAAGCTGGCCCCCGGCTGGACGGTGCAGCAGACCACCGTCATCGACACCGGGCCCGACCGCGGCGTCCTCGGCGCCGCCTGCACCCAGCCCGACAGCGAGTTCTGGTTCCCCGGCACCAGCACCGCCGCCGACCGCTCGGACTACGTACACCTCACCAACCCCGACGACACCGCGGCCGTCGTCGACCTGGAGCTGTACGGCAACAACGGCGCCCTCACCACCGCGACCGGCAACGGCATCACCGTCCCGCCGAAGTCCACCGTCTCCGTCCTGCTCTCCACCCTCACCACGACCAAGGCCGAGGACCTCACCCTCCACGTCACCGCCCGCACCGGCCGCGTCGGCGCCAGCGTCCTCGCCTCCACCGCCAAGGCCGGCGGCGACTGGCTCCCCGCAGCCGCCGACCCCGCCGCCAGCGTTGTGCTGCCCGGCATCCCGGCCGACGCCACCGACGTACGCCTGGTCGCCTACGCCACGGGTCAGGACGACGCCGACCTCAAGGTCAGGCTGCTCTCCGCCAGCGGCGCCATCACCCCCGCCGGTCGCGAGACCCTGCACGTCAAGAGCGGTATGACCGCCTCCGCCGACCTCGCCGACCTGACCAAGGGCGAGACCGGCTCCCTGGTCCTGACCCCGTCCGACCCGAAAGCCGCCGCCCCCGTCGTCGCGGCGCTGCGCATCACGCGGGGCAAGGGCGCCAACCAGGAGACCGCGTTCATCCCGGCCACGTCCGCGATCACCGACCGCGCCACCGCCGCCGACAACCGGGCCAAGGGCTCCACACTCTCCCTCACCGCCCCCGCAGCCGGCGCCACCGTCAAGATCACCAGCTCGGCCGGTACCGGCGGCGGCACCCCCGTCACCAAGACCGTCACCGTCAAGGCGGGCACCACCACCGCCCTCACCCCGGCCACCCCCACCGGTGCCAAGGGCCAGTACGCGGTCACCGTCGAACACGTCTCCGGCGGGCCCGTCTACGGCTCCCGCATGCTGGCGCTGCCGCTGAACGGCATCCCGATGTTCACCATCCAGCCCCTGCCCGACGACCGGGGCCTGGTCGCGGTGCCGGACGCGGAGGCGAACCTCTCAATCCTGAACAACTGAGACGGCCGCCCCCCACTGGTCGGGGCGGAGCGCGGTTTTCGGACCGGTCCTAGCTAGTCCTCCCCGTACCGCGGATCCACGTTCTCCGGCGACAGCCCGAGCAGCTCGGCCACCTGCTCCACGACCACCTCGTGAACGAGCAGCGCCCGCTCCTCACGGCTCTTGGCCCGGATCTCCACCGGCCGCCGGTAGACCACGATCCGGTTCGGCGAGCCCTTCCGCGCGTTCATGAGCTTGCCCAGCGGCACGCTGTCGTCCGAGATCTCACCCCCCGCCGCGGCCTCGGCGGCGGCGTCCAGCGGCCACGGCACCTCCTGCACTGCGAACTCCACATCCGCGAGCTGCGGCCACCGCCGCTCCAGGCGGTCCGCCGCGTCCCGTACGAGATCGTCGAACGCATCCGCGCGGCTCAGCGCGAGCGGCACCTGCGGGGGCGCGATCGGGCCGCGCATGCCGCGTCCATGGCGGTCGCGTCGGCGCTGCCGGCGTGCGGGCGGAGGAAGTGCGGGGGTGTCCATCACCTCAGAGCGTATCCGTCCCGGCGCCCACCCATGCCGTGCCGCACGTCCTGTCAGCACATCGACTGTGATGTCACGGAACGCCCGGTCCGTGACCGGTCGCGTACGGATGGCTTCCTCCTCCTGACCACCGCTCCGACCGCAAATGACAGCATTTGAACCCTTCGGTCACGACCGCCTCCGGTACCCCACCCTGCACCGCGTCCGGCGGTATCCGGTCCCTCCTGGTCAGGCCGCTCAACCACAGGTCAGACGATCCCGGCGAACCGGGACGACACGACGGAGTGAGGTCGTGCAGAGTCGTCGCGGCCCGCTCAAGAGTGCGGTACCGTCCAACGTCGTGAGCCTTGTACGTCGCTGTTCGCGCACCGCGTGTGGCCGTCCCGCCGTCGCGACGCTGACGTACGTCTACGCGGACTCCACGGCCGTTCTCGGCCCCCTCGCGACCTACGCCGAGCCCCACTGCTACGACCTCTGCTCCGAGCACTCCAACCGCCTCACCGCCCCGCGCGGCTGGGAGGTCGTACGCCTCGCCACGGACTCGGGCCCGCCCCGCCCCAGCAGCGACGACCTCGAGGCGCTCGCCAACGCCGTCCGTGAGGCAGCCCGCCCCCCGGCCCGGCCGGACACCTCGGGGCAGGGCGGCCGGGACGCCGACCCGATGGCGAGCGCGCGCCGGGGACATCTGCGGGTCCTGCGCTCGCCGGAATCCTGAACCGGATCTTGAACCCGGAATCCTGAGCCCGATCCTGAGAAGTGCTGGGGACCCTCATCCGTCGTTCAATGGACGGCGGGTAGGTTGACCGTCAGACGGTATACGTAGTCAGACCCAGTCATGATTCAGAGTGGAGCACGCCGTGACCGACCTCTCCCAGATCGTGAAGGCGTACGACGTCCGGGGAGTCGTCCCGGATCAGTTGAACGAGTCGCTCGCCGAGCTCTTCGGCGCCGCCTTCGCCACCGTGACCGAAGCCGAGGCCATCGTCGTCGGCCACGACATGCGGCCCTCGTCCCCGGGCCTCTCGCGGGCCTTCGCGCGCGGCGCGGCCTCGCGCGGTGCGCAGGTGACAGAGATCGGGCTGTGCTCAACGGACGAGCTGTACTTCGCGAGCGGCAAGTTCGACCAGCCCGGCGCCATGTTCACCGCCAGCCACAACCCGGCGCAGTACAACGGCATCAAGATGTGCCGTAAGGGTGCCTCCCCGGTTGGCCAGGACACCGGGCTCGCGGACATCCGCGCCCTCGTCGAGCAGTGGCGGGACGCCGGCGGCCTCCCGGAGACCTCGGCCGCCCCCGGCGAGATCGTGCAGCGGGACGTCCTCGCCGACTACGCCGCCTACCTGCGCAACCTCGTCGACCTGAGCTCGATCCGGCCACTCAAAGTCGTCGTCGACGCCGGCAACGGCATGGGTGGCCACACCGTGCCCACCGTCTTCGACGGCCTGCCGATCGATCTCGTACCGATGTACTTCGAGCTCGACGGCACCTTCCCCAACCACGAGGCCAACCCCCTCGACCCCAAGAACATCGTCGACCTCCAGGCCAAGGTCCGCGAGACCGGCGCCGACATCGGCCTCGCCTTCGACGGCGACGCCGACCGCTGCTTCGTCGTCGACGAGCGCGGCGAGCCCGTGTCGCCCTCGGCCATCACCGCCCTGGTCGCCGCTCGTGAGCTGGCCAAGCACCCCGGCTCCGTCGTCATCCACAACCTGATCACCTCCTGGTCCGTCCCGGAGGTCGTCAAGGAGCACGGGGGCACGCCGGTCCGCACCCGCGTCGGCCACTCCTTCATCAAGCAGGAGATGGCCCGCACCGGCGCCGTCTTCGGCGGTGAGCACTCCGCCCACTACTACTTCCGCGACTTCTGGAACGCCGACACCGGCATGCTCGCAGCCCTCCACGTCCTCGCCGCCCTCGGCGGCCAGGACGGCACCCTCTCCGCCCTCGTCGCCGAATACGATCGCTATGCCGCCTCCGGCGAGATCAACAGCACCGTCGACGACCAGGCCGCCCGCGCCGCCGCCGTCAAGGAGGCCTTCGCCTCCCGCGACGACGTCCAGATCGACGAGCTCGACGGCCTCACCGTCACCTCCACCGACTGGTGGTTCAACCTCCGCCCCTCCAACACCGAACCCCTCCTCCGCCTCAACGTCGAAGCCCGCGACGCCGACACCGTCGCCCGCATCCGCGACGAGGTCCTGGCAATCATCAGGGGCTGACCACGTCAGCCCGTCCGCCCGGGAAAGCCAGCCGTCCGGCGTTTGAGGACCGGACCCGCTGGGGGCAGCGCCCCCAGCGGGTCCGGGCGGAGCCCGGTTCGGAAGGACCGGGGTGGGGGAGAGACCCACTCGCCGGGGAAGCCCGCCCCGCCCCCCAGCGATAGGCTCGTACCGCCGTACGTATCTCCACGCGAAGGACGCGACACCATGCCGCTCGTCGAAGCCAGCCTCCTGGTAATCCTCGCCTGCCCGGCGTGCCACGCCCCCCTCCGCGAGGACGCCGCCGCGAGCGAGCTCACCTGCACCGCCCAGGACTGCGGCCTCGCCTACCCCGTACGCGACGACATCCCCGTCCTCCTCATCGACGAGGCCCGCCGCCCGGCCTGAGCCCCAAGCCGTCAACCCCGGACCGGAGGACAGGATCAGGATGCTGGACGAGTCGCTGCTGGACGACCCCGACGCCCTAGCCCGTGTGGACACCCGCGGCCTCCTCCTGGGGGTCGCGGCTGCCGGTGCGCGGGTCCGCACGGCCGCCCGCCTCGCGGACGAGGCCGGGATCGGCGCCCTGCGACCGGACGGCCGCCCGCGCACCGTCCTCGTCGCCGGCCCCGGCCCCTCCGCGCCCTCCGCCGTGGCGGAGCTGCTCGAAGCCCTGGGCGCCGGCAGCTGCCCGGTCATCGCGCTGCATCCCAGCGGCCCCGCCGCGTACGACCTGCGCTGGACCCTCCCCGGCTGGGCCGGCCCGCTCGACCTCCTGCTCGTCGCCAGCCCGGCCGGTACCGAGGCGGGCCTCGCCGACCTCATCGAGCAGGCGTACCGCCGGGGCTGCACCCCCGCCGGCGTCGTCCCGGCGAAGTCCCCGATCTCCGAGGCCCTGGAGCAGGCACGCGGCATCACCATCCCGTACGCCAGGCCCCCCGCCCCGGACGAGCCGAGTACCCCCACCGAGGACCCGGGCTCCTTCTGGGCGCTGCTCACGCCCCTCCTCATGCTCACCGACCGGATCGGCCTCCTCCACGCCCCGCCCGAGGCGATCGAGGCCGTCGCCGATCGGCTGGACGAGGTCGCCGCGAAGTGCGGCCCCGCCATCGCGACGTACAGCAATCCGGCCAAGACCCTTGCCGCGGAACTGGCGGACTCCCTGCCGGTCCTGTGGAGCGAGGGCGACATCGCCGCGCTCGCAGCCCGGCGCCTCGCAGCTCTGATCACCGCGCGCGCCGGCCGCCCCGCGATCACCGCCGAGCTCCCGGAGGCGCTGACCGCGCACGAGGCCCTGCTCGCCGGGGCCCTCGCCGGATCCCTCGACCCGGACGACTTCTTCCGCGACCGCGTCGAGGACCCGCAGGGACTGCGGCTGCGCCTGGTGGTGCTCGAGCAGCCGGACGCGCACGCGGCCAGCGCCGCACCCGCCGCCCGCGAGCTGGCGATGACCCACGAGACCCCGCTCAGCGAGCTCGCCCCGGCTGAGGGCAGCGCCCTGGAAGCCGCCGCGGACCTCCTCGCCGTCACGGATTTCGCCGCTGTTTACCTGGCGCTCACCTCCGACGGGAGATCATGAGCCTCATGTACCGCCTGACGAACACCGTGCGCCCCTATGCCTGGGGATCGACCACCGCCATCCCCGAGCTGCTGGGCGCCGAACCGACCGGTGAGCCGCAGGCCGAAATATGGATGGGCGCCCACCCCGGCTCGCCCTCCCGCATCACGCGCGACGGCCTGCAGGTCCCGCTCAACGAGGTCATCGACGCCGACCCGGCCGCCGCCCTCGGCGCCGGCACCGCCGACCGCTTCGGTCCCCGCCTGCCCTTCCTCCTCAAGGTGCTGGCCGCCGGCGCCCCGCTCTCCCTCCAGGTCCACCCCGACCTCGTGCAGGCCAAGGCCGGCTTCGCCGACGAAGAGGCGCGCGGCATTCCCATCGATGCGGCGTACCGCAACTACAAGGACGCCAACCACAAGCCCGAGATGATCGTCGCCCTCGTGCCCTTCGACGGGCTCTGCGGCTTCCGCCGGCCCACCGAGGCGGCGGACCTCATCGAGGCCCTCGGCGTCGACTCCCTCAAGCCCTACGTCGACATCCTCCGCGCCCGCCCCGAGGACGCCGCGCTCCGCGAGACCCTCGCCGCCGTCCTCACCGCCGACCCGGAGTCGATGGCCGCCAGTGTCACCGAAGCTGTCGAGGCCGCCACGCGCCTGGCAACCGCCCCGGGTCCGTACGCCGACTCCTATGCGGCTTACGTCTCCATCGCCCAGAGCTACCCGGGCGACCCTGGCGTCATCGCCGCCATGCTGCTCAACTACGTACGCCTCCAGCCCGGCGAAGCCCTCTATCTCGGCGCCGGCATCCCGCACGCCTACCTCAACGGCCTCGGCGTCGAGATCATGGCCAACTCCGACAATGTGCTGCGCTGCGGCCTCACCCCCAAGCATGTGGACGTCCCCGCGCTCCTGCGTATCGTGCGCTTCGAGTCGGGCGACCCGGGCATCCTGCGTCCTTCGGCCTCCCCCGAGGGCGAAGAGCTCTACGACACCCCGATCGACGAGTTCCGCCTCTCGCGCTACGCCCTCACCCCCGGCGACACCCCCCGTGTCCTCAACGACCGCACCCCGCAGATCCTGCTCTGCACCCAAGGCTCCGCCCTCCTCCGCTCCACCACCGACGGCACCGAACTCACGCTCCCGCGCGGCGGTTCCGCCTTCGTCCCGGCCGGCGAGCGGGTCGAAGTGGCCGGCGAAGGCACCCTGTTCCGCGCCACTGTGGTGGCCTGACGCGCCGCTCCGAACCGGGCCTGCAAGAATGACCGCTCGCAAAGGCTGAGCAAAGGCCCGGGCCGGAGGAAGGGACATACCGCACATATGAGCGCGTCAGGCGGAACCAAGGCGATCGTCGCCGCACTGGGAGCCAACCTCGCCATCGCGGCGGCCAAGTTCGTGGCTTTCGCCTTCAGCGGTTCGTCATCGATGCTCGCGGAAGGCGTGCACTCGGTCGCCGACTCCGGTAACCAGGCGCTCCTCCTCCTCGGCGGCAAGAAGGCCACCAAGGCCGCCGACGAGGAGCATCCCTTCGGCTATGGCCGTGAGCGCTACATCTTCGGATTCCTCGTCTCCATCGTGCTTTTCACCATCGGTGGCGTCTTCGCCCTGTACGAGGGCGTCGAGAAGATCCGTACGCCGCATGAGATCGACCACTGGTACTGGCCTGTCGGCGTCCTCCTCTTCGCCGTCATCGCCGAGGGCTTCTCCTTCCGTACCGCCATCCGCGAATCGAACGAGCTGCGCGGCAAGCAGAGTTGGGCCTCCTTCATCCGCACCGCCAAGGCCCCCGAACTCCCCGTCGTCCTCCTGGAGGACTTCGGCGCCCTCATCGGCCTGGTCCTGGCACTCGCCGGCGTCGTCATCGCACTCGCCACCGGCGACGGCATCTGGGACGGCATCGGCACCCTCTGCATCGGCGTCCTGCTCGTCGTCATCGCGCTGGTGCTCGCCTCCGAGACCAAGTCACTGCTCCTCGGCGAAGCCGCCGGCCCCGAAGCCCTGGCCAAGATCCGCGCCGCCGCGGTCGACGGCGACACCGTCACCGACGTCATCCACATGCGCACCCTCCACCTCGGCCCCGACGAACTGCTCGTCGCCGCCAAGATCGCCGTCCAGCACGACGACACCGCCGCCGAGGTCGCCCGTGCCATCGACGCCGCCGAAGCCCGCATCCGCGAGGCCGTCCCGATCGCCCGCGTCATCTACCTCGAACCCGACGTCTACAGCGAGGCCTCCGCAGCGGCCGGCGCCAACCCCGCCGCGACCCCCGGCGGCCGATAACTGCCGTGGCCTTCGGCCGATCGGTGTAGATTCGTACATGGCCAGACGTCGCTGCTGATGGCGGTCGGGCGGTGCGGACAACGCGCCGTCCGAGGGAGAGAGGGCCTCCGACGGGCTGAGCTGTGGCCCCGGGACAGCTATGTCCGCATTCTTCCGGACGGCCACAGCCGACAAGTCGATGCCCGCTCTCACCCCCTCACGCGAGGAGACTGCATGTCCTCCGTCAACAACGACTTCAAGGTCGCGGACCTCTCCCTGGCGGCCTTCGGCCGCAAGGAGATCACCCTGGCCGAGCACGAGATGCCCGGCCTGATGGCGATCCGCGAGGAGTACGCCGCCACTCAGCCGCTCGCCGGCGCCCGTGTCACCGGGTCGCTGCACATGACTGTGCAGACGGCCGTCCTCATCGAGACCCTCGTGGCCCTCGGCGCCCAGGTCCGCTGGGCCTCCTGCAACATCTTCTCCACCCAGGACCACGCCGCCGCCGCCATCGCGGTCGGCCCCCACGGCACCCCGGACAGCCCGCAGGGCGTCCCGGTCTTCGCCTGGAAGGGGGAGACCCTGGAGGAGTACTGGTGGTGCACCGAGCAGGCCCTCACCTGGTCCGACTCGACCACCGGCGGCCCCAACATGATCCTGGACGACGGCGGCGACGCCACCCTCCTGGTCCACAAGGGCGTCGAGTTCGAGAAGGCCGGCGCGGCCCCGGACCCGTCCACCGCGGATAGCGAGGAATACGCCTACATCCTCACCCTCCTCAACCGCACCCTCGGCGAGAACCCGCAGAAGTGGACCCATCTCTCCTCCGAGATCCGCGGCGTCACCGAGGAGACCACCACCGGTGTCCACCGCCTCTACGAGATGATGCGCGACGGCACGCTGCTCTTCCCCGCGATCAACGTCAATGACGCGGTGACCAAGTCGAAGTTCGACAACAAGTACGGCTGCCGCCACTCCCTCATCGACGGCATCAACCGCGCCACCGACGTCCTCATCGGCGGCAAGGTCGCGGTCGTCTGCGGCTACGGCGACGTCGGCAAGGGCTGCGCCGAGTCGCTGCGCGGCCAGGGCGCCCGCGTCATCGTCACCGAGATCGACCCGATCAACGCGCTCCAGGCGGCCATGGACGGCTACCAGGTCACCACGCTGCAGGACGTCGTCGAGACCGCCGACATCTTCGTCACCACCACCGGCAACAAGGACATCATCCTGGCCGAGGACATGGCCAAGATGAAGCACCAGGCCATCGTCGGCAACATCGGCCACTTCGACAACGAGATCGACATGGCCGGCCTCGCCAAGATCCCCGGCATCGTCAAGGACGAGGTCAAGCCCCAGGTCCACACCTGGACCTTCCCCGACGGCAAGGTCCTCATCGTGCTGTCCGAAGGCCGCCTGCTGAACCTCGGCAACGCCACCGGCCACCCGTCCTTCGTGATGTCCAACTCCTTCTCGGACCAGACACTGGCCCAGATCGAGCTGTTCACCAAGCAGGCCGAGTACCCGACCGGCGTCTACGTCCTTCCCAAGCACCTGGACGAGAAGGTCGCCCGCCTCCACCTCGACGCGCTGGGCGTCAAGCTCACCACGCTCCGCCCGGAACAGGCCGCCTACATCGGCGTCCCGGTCGAAGGCCCGTACAAGCCCGACCACTACCGCTACTGACCCCAGCAGCAGTAACCACCGGTCCCACCACGCAGGCCCCCGCCCCAGGCGGGGGCCTGCGCCATACCCCCGTCCCCGTAAGGTCGACCCATGCCCCGCGGCCGCTACTCGCTCCACGACACGCACGACCACACCCCCCTTGGTGAAGAACACTTCCACTGCGCCATCGGCCCTTCCGGCTGGCGCTACACCGCACAGACCACCCATCCCGACGGCACCTACGCAGGCTCCGTCGACCTCACCATCGACGACCTCGGCCGCCCCATCCGCCTCGAACTCCACGCCGCGAGCTGGCAGGTCCGCGGCGCCGCCATCGACGGCGTCACCTGGGTACGCACCGACCCCACCGGCGAACACGCCCAGGAAGGCAACGCCGCCGCCCACGCCTTCAGCGGCGCATCGCCCGCGTTCTACATCGCGACCGGCCGACTGCTACGCCTCGAACCCGGCGCCCCCGCCACCCGCGTACGTCTCGTCGCATTCGAACCCCCCGTTCTCGCGCCCCGCACCCTTGACCAGGCCTGGGCCTTGATCAGAAGAGAAGCACACCCCACTGACAACGGTCCCCTGACAGTGGAGGAATACCAGGTCAGCGCCCTGGACACCGGCGAGCAGCACACCGTTCACATCGCCGGCGACATCGTCCTGTCAGCCCCCGGCATCGAACTCGAGGCCCTCGAATCGCCCCCCTCCGCCTTCGCCTGACCGAGGCCTGATCAGGCGGGCGGCGCGAACCCCGTGGACGGCGCGGCCGCGGGCGCGGACGCCGGCGCCGACAGGGGTCCAGGCGGAGGCGTCGGTGCGGGCGCAGATGCCGGGGGAGACATCGGCGCGGGTGCGGGCGGCGGCGCAGGTACCGGGTACGGCCCCGCCACTCCCCACTGAGGCTGCTGTGGTGTGGGCGGCAGCTGCTGCGGCAAGGTACCGAAAGCCTTCCGCGCGTCCCGTGCCTGCCGTTCCGCCACCACCGCGGCCAAGAACGCCGCTGGCGGAGTCCCCTCCGGCACCAGCGCTCCCGTACACGCCGTCACGTCATCCGCCAGCCGCTGCGCCATCGCCCAGCCCACCTGCGGGTCCAACTGCCGCATCCGCGACAGATACTGCCGGACCGCCAGCCACAGCCCGTCGGGCACCGCCGACAGATCCACCCCGGAGACCTGCGCGGCCAGCCACGGCGGCGGCGGGGGCATCAACTGCACCTGCTGGGCCGGTATCCGTTCCCGTACGACCAGGGTCCCCGCGAACACATCACCCAGCCGCCGCCCGCGCGCCGACACCAGCGAAGCGATGCAGGCGACGACCCCCAGCGTCATCTGGATCTCCACCACGCCCACCGCACCCCGCACCAGCGCATGACGGAACCGGATCGGGCCCCCGTCGTCCCGCACCACCCGCAGCCCGCAGGCCAGCTTCCCCAGCGACCGCCCGCGCGTCAGCGTCTCCACAGCGATCGGCACCCCGATCAGGATCAGCAGCAACGCCGCCACCGACACCGCCGCGACAGCGGCACCGTCCAGCGAGGCCGTTGCCGCCAGCAGCCCGATCGACAGGATGAGATACGCCCCCCAATACACGACGATGTCCAGCATCATCGCCAGCGCACGGCTCGGCAGCCTCGCCGGCTGTACGTCCAGCGCCACCGCCTCGCCCGTCACCAGTTCGCTCACTCGCGACCCCTCCTCCATGCCGTCCCCCGAACCCCGGTCCGACAAGTCTGCCCCGTCTGCCAAGCTGGGACCGCCCCGGCAGCACAGTCCTCATCCGCGAGGAGCGGCAGTCCATGGACCTCGATGTCTTCGTCGCAGCCCACCGATACGAGTGGGACAGGCTCGAAGCCCTGCTCCGCCGCCGTAACCGGCTCACCGGTGAGGAAGCCGACGAACTCGTCGTCCTCTACCAACGCACCGCCACCCACCTCTCCCGCGTCCAGTCCAGCGCCCCCGACCCCGCCCTGGTGGGCCGCCTCACCACCCTCGTCGCCCGCGCCCGCAGCGCCGTCACCGGCGCCCGTACGCCCGGCTGGCGCGACGCCCTCCACTTCTTCACCAGCGCCTTCCCAGCCGCCGTCTACCGGTCGCGCCACTGGTGGGTGCCCACCGCCCTGATCTCCATCGCCGTCGGCGCCCTCATCGGCTGGTGGATCGCCCGTAACCCCCACGTCCAGTCGGCCATCGCCTCCCCGGACTATCTGCGCGAGCTCACCCGCCCAGGTGGCGAATACGAGGCGTACTACTCCAGCCACCCCGCCGCGTCCTTCGCCGCCGAGGTCTGGACGAACAACGCCATGGCCACCGGCATCTGCCTCGTCTTCGGTGTCTTCCTCGGCCTCCCCGTCCTCTACGTCCTGGCCACCAACATGCTCAACCTCGGCGTTGGCATCGGCCTCATGGGCTCCGCCGGCCGTCTCGACACCTTCCTCGGCCTGATCCTCCCGCACGGCCTCCTCGAACTCACCGCCGTCTTCATCGCCGCCGGCACCGGCCTCCGCCTCGGCTGGACCGTTATCGACCCTGGCCCCCGCCCCCGCCGCACCGCCCTCGCCGAAGAAGGCCGCTCCGCCATCGGCATGGCCCTCGGCCTCACCGCCGTCCTCTTCGTCTCCGGCGCCCTCGAAGCCTTCGTCACCCCCTCCGGCCTCCCCACGTGGGCTCGCATCGGCATCGGCGTCATCGTCGAGCTGCTCTTCCTCGCGTACGTCTACGTCATCGGCCGCCGCGCCGCCCTCGCTGGCGAGACCGGCGACCTCGAGTCCTCCGACCGCAGCGACGCCCTCCCCACGGCTGCCTGACCGAGGCTCCTCCGACGATGTGCATTTTGGGCCTGTGACCTGCTAATCTCCTCTTCGCCCCAGGAAACCCGTTGACACGGGTGGAGCGGGGAGGTAGATTTGAACGGTTGCCCCGGACTAGACAAGTTCGGGGCCGGCGGCTAGAATCTAGCCCCCTTCCAAAAAATCGATCGCCCTTCTCATTCCGAGTGAATTCTCCGGATGGAACTGCGTGTCGTCATTTCGTGGAAGACCTCCGAATTCGGATCGGACAAGCGAAAGCCGATTAGGTCGGCCCGAGCGGCTCTGATAGAGTCTGGAGAAGCGGGAAAGCTGAAAGGCAGAAACGCTAAAGCAGAATCCTATCAGCGGGAATCGGAGCCGAAAGGGTCTGATAAGCTGGAGACACGAAGGGT
>NZ_RJVR01000399.1 GCF_003999195.1 Streptomyces soli | reverse complement strand
TCACCCTTTCAGGCTGAGGTAAGCCATTCGATTCAAGAACGTTCCTCCGAGTTCTTCCCGACTACATCGGGAATACAACAGAGCGCCTCGCGGCGCAATTTGGCCATATCGCGCGGGTCTTGCGGAGCCCCGTCCCGGACACCTCCGGACGGCCACCGCTTCCCTGACATGCTCTTGTCCCCTCGCGCTTTCGCGTCCAGGTAAGTCAGGCGACCCAAGAACCTCCCTCCGAGTTCCTCCCGACTGCGTCGGGGATACAACGAAGCGCCTCACGGCGCACACCCGCCGTGCCTATTACGTCGCAGGTCCTTTGCCGGTTGGGGTGGCCCGGTCTGGTTACTTGGTGTAGTCGGCGAGGTGGACGAGGGCGGCGGTGTCGAAGGCGTCGGTGGGGTGGCCGGTGGGGGTTCCGGTGTACAGGAGGGCGTCGGTGTACGTGTCGGTGGCCGGGGAGTAGATCGCGAAGCCCCAGTCCTCGTCGTCGCCGAGGTACTCGATCCGGCACAGCGGCACCCGCTCGTCGGGGCCGTCCTGCTCGATGAGGGCGGTGAGGTAGCCGAAGGAGCCGCGCCAGCGAACCTCGACTTCGGCGAGGGCCGGCCAGCGCCGCTCCTGCGCGGCGTGATGGTCGACGGTGTCGTCGACCTCTTCCTTCAGGGCACGGGAGGGAACCGGCATGGGGCCAGTGTGGCGCACGGCGCCGGCGGCGGCGCGGATGCGCCGTCCGCCGCGGCGAACGTGGCGGCATGATGCGCGGTGACATACCGGCACATCCGGTCCGCAGGAGGCATGATGGCCCACCCCGGCGCCGCGCCGCTGGTCTTGTCGCGCAAGCAGGAGCGCAAGGTGCGCCGGATCGTGGCCGGTGCGCACACCGGTCAGGCCCTGGCGCTGCGGGCCCGGATCGTGCTGCTGGCCGGCCAGGGGATGCCCGGCTCGCGCATCGCGCGGCAGTTGGGCTGCACGGTGCCCACGGTGCGCGCCTGGCGGGAGCGCTTTCGCCGGCGCGGCGTGCCGGGCCTGTTCGACCGGCCCCGCTGCGGGCGCCCGGAGACCTACGGTCCCAGCCAGCGCCTCGCGGTGGTGGCGGTGGCCACCTCCGTCCCACCCGAGGGCGCCACCGTGTGGACCCGCGCCCTGATCGCCGGGCACCTGGCCGAGCGGGGACTGCCGCTGTCGCCGTCCACGGTCGGCCGGGTGCTCGCCGAGGCGAAGGTGCGCCCGCACAAGGTCCGCGGCTGGCTCAACCGCGCCGACGACCCGGCCTTCTGGGCCCAGGCCGCAGCCGTGTGCCGGCTGTACCTGACCCCGCCGGCGGGCACGCTGCTGCTGAGCGTGGACGAGAAGACCGGGATCCAGGCCACCTCCCGCCGCCACCCCACCGAGCGGACCCGTCCTGGCCGCGACGAGCGCCGTGAGTTCGAGTACCGGCGCCACGGCACCGTCTCCATCGTCGCGGCCATGGACGTCGCCACCGGTCAGGTCGTCGCCGAGCGCATCGACCGCAACAACTCGGCGACCTTCATCCGCTTCCTGCGTCTGATCGACCGCTGCACCGATCCCGCCCTGTCCATTCATCTGATCATGGACAACGGCTCGTCCCACACCTCGAGGGCGACCCGCGCCTGGCTGGCGGCGCACCCCCGGTTCACCGTCACCCACACCCCCAAGCATGCCTCCTGGCTCAACATGATCGAGCAATGGTTCAGCGCGCTGACCCGCCGCCTGCTCCGCCGCGGCGACTTCGCCTCCCGCGACGACCTGGAAACACAGATCACCGCCTACACCGTCCGCTACAACCGAACAGCCCGCCCCTACCGGTGGCGCTACGACGCCGACGCCGAACACGCCCGCTACCTCGAACGCCACACCCAACGCCCGTGCCATCCCGACGCCTTCGACCGAGCCGCATGATCCTCACCCACCGTCACCGGCAACCGGCAAAGGACCTGCGACGCGCTGCACTAGGCAACGGGCTCTCCACGGTCTCTGCCGTCAGGTGAGTGCAGGGGCCCAGGGCAGTGGGGATCTTGTAGTCGCGGTAACGATACCGAGTGACAGGGATCGCACTGATCTTCCGCAATTCGATCCGGTCCGCGCTGATCGGCAGCCACCGCCCAGTGACGGTAATGAGCCGTTTGCGGACGTCCTTCCAGCTCGAGCGTGTCCCAGTAACGGTGTTCGGCCGGTTCTCAGGGCCCCGGCAAAGTCGTCGTTCATGCGGCCAGGAGCAGGTTGATGGGGCGGTCGGTGTCGCGGGCGTGATGCCGTAGGGCGGCGGCGATGTTTGGGTGGCCGTGGAGGCGGAGGAGGGTGATCGCCGTGTTGCGGAGGGCGGCCATGACACGGGGCGCGTTGCCGGTACGGACCTGGGAGCGGTCCTCGTCGAAGGTGACATCGCGCACCCAGTGCAGGCGGTTCTCGATCTCCCAGTGCGACTGCACCCATGTGGCCAGGAGATCCATGGGCGCGGCGCGGGCGTCCGCGCTGGTGATGAGGTAGACGATCTCGATGGTCAGTCGGCCCTTGCGGGTGACGGTCCGCCGCAGCTGGGGCTGGAGCGGGGTTCGGTGGACGAGTCGACTCTGCGGCGTCTGTTCGTGCGGCTGGACGCGGACCGTCTTGACGTGCTCCTGGGAGCCTGGGCGGCGACGAGGTGCGCGCTCGTCGCGGGCCGGCGGGTGATCGCGGTCGACGGCAAGAGCGTGAGAGGCGCCCGTGGCGGTGACGCTTCAGCCCCGCACCTGGTCGCCGCGCTCGCGCATGGCTCGGGAGCGGTACTCGGCCAGGTCTCCGTGAGTGAGAAGAGCAATGAGATCCCCGCGGCCCGCGCCCTGCTGGAGACGCTCGACCTGGACGGCGCGGTGATCACGATGGACGCACTGCACACCCAGCACGCCACCGCGACGCTCGTGACCGAGGCCGGCGCCGACTACGTCCTGACCGTGAAAGCCAATCAGAAGACGTTGTACACCCGCCTCAAGTCCCTGCCCTGGGCCCGGATACCCGCTGTCCGTTGTCGTGGACTGCGGCCCGACGGCGATACGTAGGACGGGCGGGTCCAACTGGATCGCCATATGGACGGCCTTGTTCTTGTCCAGCATGGAATGCGTGCCGGTCTGGACGCGGGTCCAGTTGCCCTTCACCGATACGGCCACACGGTCGGACGAGACGACCTACCTTGGCGTGTCCGTAGTCCAAGGCCGCTGCCTTGATCTCCGCCTCGGGGTTCTCCTCCGGAGTTTGGCAGTCCGGACGCAGGAGGAGGAGCAGGGTCCAGGCGTCGAGGTTGGCGGCGAGCGTAGTGGCCAGCACCCAGGCCACGTTGAGCTGCCAGGACTTCGAGGGCAGCAGTCCGAGCCCCACCCCCTGATCGCTTTTACCCTGTCCTCGACCTCGGCGTGATCGCGGCTGAGGGCGTCGACGAACTGCGCCTGCCCGGAGCCCGATACCCCGGAAGGCCCATGCTGGGCGGGGATGTTCGTGGCGATGATGTGATAGCGCCAGCCGGTGCGCTTCTCGAAGGCGGTCAGCTTCTTCGCATCCCGCCGCGACGGTTTGACCCGGCGCACGATCAGCCGCATCCCCTCGGGCCAGCCGGTCAGGTCACGCAGGCCGGTCAGCTCGGCGACCTGGTAGGAGATCCATTCGCCGTCGGGTCTTGATCGTGGACCTCGCCGTCCTGCCGCAGCGCGGCCGTCCATTACGTTCTCGGGCAGCAGCGCGACGTCCTGCTCGTCGGTCTCGTTGACGGCCCAGCCGGTCACCCAGGCACCCGGCGCCGGCAAGGTCCAGGACGTACCAGCCGCCCGTTCCTTCCCGGCCGCATACCGTGACCCAGGGGAAGCCGCCGGGGCGCAGCGCCAGCAGCGTCCACACCACGCGGCGGATCACGGCGCGGGCGCGCTCAATCCGGGTCGCGACCGGGGTGTCGATCGCCTCCAGGGCGCGGCGCAGGGTGCTGTCCGAGACCGGCCAGGGGAACACCGGCCGCCAGTGGTACTGCAGTTGGTCGGCCTCAGGGATGTTCGTCGCGCCGAGTACGATCGCGCAGGCCAGCGCCACACCGCGGTCCCGCCAAGCCCGGCCCGCCGCTCTCGGGCAACGCCGCGCTCAGTGCGGTGGCCAGGCCGGTGCGGTCGGCGGCCTTTCGCAGCAGCCCAACGATGCCCGCGTGGCTGACCAGGTTCTTGCAGTCGGCCCGCACGGCAAGCCGGTGATCCCATTCGGTAGCCTGCACCTGTTGGTGCCTCTCCTTCGCGACGGTTTTGATCTAGACAGTCCAGATCGTCGCAGGTGGGAGGTGCCCTTCTCCTGTCGGGCAGCACCTTGCGTGACGTCTCGACACCGGATTAATGTGCAGCACCTGTCCTACCTTGACGACGTGTAATTGGGTTGGGTGCGTATCTTCCCCGGGCGGCTTGCGACGCTCTGACCAGCGGCTTTGCGAACGACCCGACCAGAGTCGTGATCGAATGACGTGCCGTCGGGGCGGTTCAGCGATATTGAGCGCGGAAGATCCGTGCGACTCCCGATCGGCCTGCGCAGATGGAAGCGCGGCTGGTCGGAGCGCCTTAAGATCGATCACTGATTGCCCAGGTCAGAGCGCATCACTTGTTCCCTCGGAAGATACGCACCCAATTGGGTTGGCGCTCCGGTGCTCCTTTGTTGCTGGCGTATCGCCAAGCTATCCGCCGCCGACCGCCGAACCCACCCCCAAATGGTGGGCGATACGGGCCACGGTCCGGGCGTTGTTTTCGAATAGGAGCCCCTGCATACCGACTGCCAGCGCCCCCTCGACATTCTCGGCCATATCATCGATAAAGAGGCATTCCTTAGGCTGGACCTTCAGGCGACGGCATGCAAGTTCGTAGACACGCAAATCTGGCTTGCACATCCCAATCTCGTGCGAGTAGACAACAGCATCCACAAGTTCACCGAGGCGGTACAGCTGTTCCTCTCGTTCGCGAGCGCCAACGAAGCTGTTGCTCAGCACACCGAGTGCGCAGCGGAATCGCAAGGTCCGCACGTAGGCGAGCAACTCCTCATTAGCGACGCCCAGATAGTCAGCCCACAGATCGGACATAAGACCGTCGGTCTGTACCGCGTCGAGACCGAGAGCGGCGGCCACACGTGCGCGCATCTCCTGTTCGCTGATCGTGCCAACGCTCGCAGCCAGCCAAACATCCTCCAGTCGCTGGTTCAAGGCAGCTGGCGGCAGCCCGAGTTGCCGTTCCCATCGCCCTTCCCACCCTGTTGCGGGAGTAATCTTCAACACCCCGCCGACATCGAAAATAACGCAGCGTGAATCCATGCGCGTTCCTTTCCTTCGAGAGTTCAGTTTGTCCTGTCACGGTCGGCAGTCGTCGCTAATACGGGCGGCTCCGCGACAATCGAGGGCTGATACCGCCAGAAGGGCGGGTGCAGTGCGACGGCTACGAAGATGGCGATCACCGTGAACAACCCCCCACCGCAGATCGCCCACGTGGTCCCAACCACGGCACCAACTGTGCCGTGAGCGAACTCTGCCATCCATGGCCCCCCTGCAGCGACCATGGTCATCACACCCTGCAACCGGCCGCGCATGTCGTCCGCGCTCTCCGTCTGCAGCACAGTCACGCGGAATGTGCTGAGAACGAAGATGGCGACACCACCCATCACGAGGAAGGCCGACGCCTGCCACAACCGAGCGGAAAGGCCGAACCCGATCATGGCCGCTCCCCACGCGCACACCGAGGCTATGATCGCGATCCCATGCCAGCGAACACGGATGAATGTGCCCGAGAAGAATCCAGCGAGCACCGCGCCGAGGGGGACAGTCGCATTCAACACCCCGAGAGCAAACCCGCCGCCGGCAGGGCCTCCGAACTCCTCCCGGGCGACCTGCGGGAAGAGCGCGGCGGGCATACCGAAGAACATGGCGATAAAGTCCGAGACAAACGCGACCAGCAGAATCCGACGTCCCATCAAGTAATGAAGACCATCGAGCACTTCGCGCAACCGGGCGTGCCCGGCAGATTGAAGACCGTCGGCTGGCAACGGCGGCAGCCGCCATACGGCCCACAGCGTCGCGCCTAGCGCGACGGCGTCAATGAGGTAGAGCGTAGCCATGCCTACCACTGGCAGCAGAACGCCGGCCACCATCGGCCCGGCGACCGCACCAAACCAGAGTACCGTCGACTCAAGGGCGTTCGCGGAGGGCAAGAGATACGACGGCACTAGCCGAGGAGTGACAGCTCCGCGCGCGGCACTGTTCGCACCGAAACAGCCTTGCTGGAGACCAATTAGGACGAAGATCACCGAGACCGAGCGCAGGCCGCTCACGGACTGCGCCCAGAGCAGGACCGAAGCAAACGCGATCCCACTGTTGGTGACAAGGAGCATCCGGCGCCGGTCCACCGCGTCGGCGACCGCACCGCCCCACAGAGCGGCCAACATCAGTGGGCCCAGGGCAGCCGCGGCGGCGAAGCCCACATATGCCGACGAACCGGTTATGTCGTAGATCTGCAAGGGCACGGTAACCGCGGTGAAGGTACTTCCCACCGCGGTAAGGGCGGAAGACACCCATAATCTACGGAAATGGGCGACACGCAGCGGCCGGGTGTCCATGAGCAAGCGCCCCCAGTTGATCACGGATGTCCTTTCAGGTTAGCCCTCAACCCATCCGTACGGCTTGGGCGTGGGCCGGGCTTGGTGGCCGTGTCCTGCCCGACAGTCGTGATCACCGCTCGTCGCTGGGGAAAGAGCGACCCGCCCGGGCATCCGTGGCGACCGACGCGATCCGACCACGGCGCCAGTCTTGAGGTCAGGCGTAGATACCCTCGATCTCCTTGTTGGCTTGGAAGGCGTAGCCGTGGCTCTCAACTATCGCACGTTCCAAGGGTGATATGTAGATGCCCTTGGCATTCAGCGAGAGCATCGCGTCCACGCGCCGTGGCCCGTGCAGTTCGTGCAGCTCCGCTATCGCTTCGGTACCGGCGATCAAATCCGCATCCCCCCACCGGACACGGCCCCGGCGTAGTTCCGTCTTGATCTGCTTTGTCCGGGTTGGTTCTGTACCGCGGTGACGAGTTGCCAGACGAGCGCCACTCCTGATGATCTTTCAGGTCTCTACGCCGAAAGATCGTCACAGGAGTCGCGCTCGGCCGTATTTTCGCCGGTCCTCCCTGCCGTTGGCCAACTCGCCGACCTGGCGCTGTGGGAGGCGGAGCTCGCCTGCGACCCGACAGTGGCGGAGTCCGTGCTGGGTCAGCAGGCTGCGGCAGGTCCCGGACCGGCGCGCGAAACGCGGACGCCGCTATGCGCTCGTGGTGATCCTGACGCTGACCGCGTGCGCGACGCTGGTAGTCGGCGGCGACTCGATGACGGCGATCTTGCAGTGGGCCGCCCGTGGCCCGCAGGCGAAACTGGCCCGCGCCGGCGGCGGCCGGGGTGCGGATGGCCAGATCGTCGATCCGGTGGCGCTCGTCGAGATCGATGACGTCGTGGGTCACCGGGTGCCCTGGGCGCTGTGGCGTCCGGCGAACTGAGCACGTTCGTCTGTACCCGGCTGAGGAGCAGGACGCGTACGCCGACAAGCAGGTCCAGCGCGACGGCGGGCCGCGTGGTTGTTCGGCCCGTAGCCGCTGGTTAATGCGACGGCGGTGAACAGTCCGACCTCTGGCTCGAAGGATAAGTGCCCTTTGAAGCCCTCATGGTGGCGGGTGCGGTTCATGTGCTTGTTGACGTGCCGGGCATCGGGGTCGACGCTGGACACCCATCGGTCGGCACGGTGCGCTTGGCGATGCGTCAGCGTCCATCGCGGCCGTCGGAGTCCTCGGCCGGCTTTACGTCCTGGCCTGAGACGAGGGCGAGGAAGCCCACCGCGTTCGCGGCCCGCTCTGCAAGCTCTGCAGTACTACTGTCGCGGCCAGCACCTGCGGCGGCAACGACGGCCGCCCGTTGGCTGACGGATACATGTCCGCGAAGAACTCCGGCGGGAACAGCACCTCACGATGCTCGGCCAGGAGAGCGAACACGCTTCCTGCCGGGATCAACTCCCGGCAGGTCTCCCCCACATCCGGCCCGGCCCATTCCGCCGCATGCTCACAAGACTGGCCCCGGACCTACCGATCCGAGGCCAGAACACAAAAGATTTCAGCAGTCTTCTAGGAGGTGTGCCGTCCGATGCGGTCGGCCACCGCTTCACGGTCGACCTTCCCACTCGCGGTTCGCGGCAGTTCGGGTAGCACTGTAAGCGACAGCGGAACTGCTACGGCCGGGAGTACCTCGGCCAGCGCGGCCAGCAGCGCGTCCGAGTTCAGGTCGGTCCGGTCGTCGTCCAAGGCGATCGCCGCACGCAGTTGACGAGATCCTCCCGGAGACCTGACGGCCACGCAGACGGCCTCGCTGACGCCGGGCTGGTCGAGCAGCCACGCGTCGACTTCCAGCAGGTTCACACGAATTCCGCGGATTTTGACGTCGTGGTCGAGTCTGGCGAGGAAGTGCACCACGCCGTTCTCCACTCGGACCAGGTCGCCAGTGCGGAATGCGCGGCTATTACCCCATGGGGTCGTCGGTACGGTGACGAACCGCTGAAGATTGAGTTCCGGCTGGTTCAGGTACCCGTTCGAGACCGGAAGTCCGGTTACGAGCAGCTCGCCAACGCCGGCCTCGTCGGATTCGGAGGAGTCGACGAGCAGTTCGCAGCCGGGTAGCGGAATCCCGATCGGCGGAAGGGACGGCCATGTGCTGCTGGGGCCTTCGAGAATATGCGACGCTACCATGGCTGACTCGCTCTGCCCGTAGTGGTTGGCGAGTCGGCAGTCGGGTCGGCGAGTGAAAAATTCACGGATCGGCGGAGTGCACACCAGCTGCTCTCCGGCAGTATTCACTTCTAGGAGGGAGAGACGGTCTGCTGCATCATCTATGGAGCTGGCCACGGAGAGCATATGCAGCGCCATGTAAGGCAGGAAAATCCGCTCGATGCGATTCCTCTCCAGCCAGTCGAGCAGCGCAAAAGGGTCCTGCCGTAACGGCTCCGGCATGATGACCAGGGTGCCGCCGCCGCAGAGGGTGCCCAGGATCTCCTGGAAGCAGACGTCGAAGTTCAATGGCGCAAACTGACCGGTGCGCAGGTCCGGACGGACGGAATGGTCACATTGCCACTGCACCATGTTGTCGAGGCAGCTGTGCGGAATTGCCACGCCCTTGGGCCAACCAGTCGATCCCGATGTGTAGATGAGGTACACGGGCCGGTCGGCCTGGCAGGCGGAAGGGCGCCAACTGTCTTCGACCAGCCTGTTTCCTTCTACCGCCCAAGATGGCGGGATCTCCAGCGTGACGCCGGCGAATTCCAGCGGTGGAACGTCGCCTGTGTACAGAAGAATCCCGGCTTGGCTGTCGCTCAGCATGTGGGCCAGGCGCTTGGGCGGGTACTCCTGGTCGAGGGGGACATAGGTGGCGCCGACACACACCGTGGCGAGGAAGGCAGCTACGACCTCACACCCCCGCGGTCCCGTTACCGCGACCCGATCCTCGGGGCGCACGCCGTTGTCGACGAGCAGTTCGTTGATTCGGCGCACCCAGGCGACCAGCTCGCGGTAGGTGACCTCGCGGTTCCCGTCGATGAGGGCCAGAGTGTCGGGCCGGGCTATAGCTGTACTGAGAAACGCGTCGACCAGACAGGCCGGGGCGGCCGGGCCGCCCCACAGTGACAGGGACGGGATGTGGGCGCTCTTGTATTTTGTCCGTGTCCTCATGACGGCTCCTTGGCGGAGAGATCCGATATCAAGGCGGCTATTTCCGGGGAGACGTTCTCCGCGATGCGTTCGCGGACCGTCGCATCCTTTTCCTGACTGAGTTTGAACATGCTCTCCGCCGCGGTAACGCGAAACTCGAACGCCCCGACGCCTACAGCTATCTGCCGAAAGTACTCCAGCGACGGCTCCATGTCCCAGTCGGCACCGAAGTCGTGCTCGAAGACCTCCACCGTGCGTCGTACCACCCGCAAGGTCTCCTCCAGACCGTCGAGAAGCCGCAGTGTCCCCTCCAGGTGCACGGCCACGAAGTCCCAGGTGGGCGCGGCAGGTGTGGTCTGGTAGAGGGTGGGCGTGATGTAGCTCTGCGGCCCGGAGAAGACCAGACGGGCCGACATTTCGTCGGAGAGCGATGCCCAGTGCGGGTTGGCGCGGTTCATATGGCCCAGCAGGGTGGTGCCCACCGGATCGTCAGTCTCCCGGCTCCTGGGCGAATCGACGACGGGCAGGTGGGTCGCGTACGGCGCGCGAGGACCGTTGGTCACGAGGATAGCCAGCGGATGACCGCGCACGACACGTTGCAGCCGCGTGTGGTCGTGGGACGCGTAGATCGGCGGCACGTACAAGGGCCTACCTCCTGAGTATCGAGTGGGCGATCTCCCCGGAGCGCACTGCTGTATTGGACAGCAGGCCGGCGGACAGGCCATGGGTGTGCTCGGCTCCCCCTCCGTGGAGGTAGATGCCGCCTTGGACTGCATCGGAGGTGATGACGCGGTAGTCGCGCTCCAGCAGCAGCCTCCCGGAGTCGTCAAGCTTGCATTCCGAGGCCAGACTTCCCAGTAACGGCAGTGGGTCGGTCGGCTGATAGCCCGTCGCGTAGACCACAGCGTCCGCGTCGATGGTCCGCACCGATCCGGTGGACAGGCCCTCGATGTCGAGCTGTACCTTGCCGCCTTGCTCCCGGATGCCTGTCACCCGGGAGGTGTGAAGGGTGCGGAGCCTCTCCCGCCCGACCACCTTCTCCTGGTAGCTCCGGCGGTAGAGTTCCTGGGTGAGCGCCAGGTCGACGACGGAGTAGTTGGTGTTGCTGTGGCGGGCGAGCAGCAGTTGCTTGACCTCCCTTGGAGCGACGAAGAACTCGTCGACAGCCTGGGGGTCGAAGATGCTGTTGGTGAAGGGGCTGTCGTCGGCGACGCTGTATCCGTAGCGGGAGAACACGGTGCAGATCTCGGCGTCGAGAAAGGTACGGTGCAGGTACTCGGTGGCCTCGGCCGCGCTCTGCCCGGCACCTACTACGACTACCCGCCCGGGCGAGGGCGGCGTGATCCCGCGTGTTCGGCGGATGAGCTCCGAGCTGTGCCAGATCCGCTCGGACACTGGCACCTCTGGGGGAAGGTATGGCGCGAGTCCGGTGCCCAACACTACGTTGCGGGTTCGCCGCACCACGGCCGCGCCGGTTACCGGGGACCGGGCGGTCACATCGAACGCGGTGACCACTCCGTCCTCAAGGACCGGGTCGATCGCGGTGACGTCGTGGTTGTACGAGACCTGTGCGGCGAAGGGACGAGCGGCCCACTCCAGGTAGTCGTGAAACTCGACGCGCAGCGGAAAGAGCGTTTTGCTGTTGATGAACTCCGTCATGCGGTTCTTGGCGTGGAGGTAAGCCGTGAAGGTGTAGCGGCTCTGCGGATCGCGCATGGTGGCCAAGTCCTTGAGGAAGGACACCTGCATCGTGGCATCCTCCATGAGCATGCCGCGGTGCCATCCGAAGGCCGTTTGCTTTTCGAAGAAGGCAACTTCCGGGGTGGGTTCGAGCCTGTCCGCGGGCCGCATTTCCTCGCATGCGATGGCAAGCGCCAGGTTGGAAGGGCCGAAGCCGATTCCAACCAGGTCCGCGATCGGCTGATCCGAGCAATTGGCCATGTTGTATGCCTCTCGTTCCATAGCGCTCTGGCGGTTCGGCAGGGGTGAGGGCTGGGGTCAGCGGGCCCAGGAGCGCAGTGCCGAGAACGCCTGGTCAGCGACCGCCGCGGCAGTGGATTCGTCCAGGGCGTCCGTGCGCCAATGAGTGACGATCTCCCATCTGCCGGAGCCATCTGGAAACGCCTGGAGCATCCACTCGGCTCCCGTGCGGGGCGGGGCCACCCGCACGGGGGCCATGGTGGTGTGTTCCCCGAGGAGTACCTGGGACTGTTTTTGCTGGAGGATGACCCAGGACTGGAACCACGGGTGGCGTTGGCGGTCGGGCCTCAGCACCCGTACCAGCTCGTCGAACGGCGTGCGGCTGTGCTGGAGCCCGGACACGACGCTCATCGCCGAGGCGCGGACAGCAGTGTCAGCTGAGCGGTGGCCGACCGAAGTTAGCGGCACCGCAAAGGGGTTGACGAAATAGCCAACCAATTGTTCAAGCCCAGTCTCGAATCGTCCTGCTGTCACCGTCCCCAGACACAGATTTGCAACCCCGAACACCCGGTGCATCGCCTCGGCGACCGCGCCCAGCAGCACTGCGACCGGTGGTCCGCCACCCTGGCGCGCCACAGCGACCAGCCGGTTGACGGTCCGGGCGTCGAGGCGCCGAGAGATTTCGAACCGCGGCGCGTCACCCTTGGCCTTCGGCGCGGGCAGGAAGGGCTTTGCCGAAGCTGATGACAAGGTCTGAGTCCAGAACGGGACATCGGTCTCGTACCACTGGTCCAGTTGGCTGTGTTCCCAGTGGGTGTATCTCAGGTAGCTGGGTCCACCGCCGGCTGGCTGCTCTCGTCCCGCCAGCCGGGCGTTGTAGGCGCTTGACAGATCACGCAAGAAAAGGTCTTCGGACCAGCCGTCAAAGGCTATGTGGTGGATGCAGAGCCCCAATAGGTGCCGACCGTGCCCGAGAGCGGAGATCCGCCCGCGGATGGGTATGTCCCGGTGCAAGAGGAAGGGCGGTGCGTCCCACCAGTCGGCAGTGACTCGCTGGGCGATTAAGTGCACGTCTGCGCGGGTGTGGATCGGTGGGGGCGAGACCTCCTCCAAGACGACAGGCGCTTCCTCGGGGGGAAGGACCCGTTGGACGGGCAGGCCGTTCTGACTTTCGTACACGGTCCGCAGGATCGGGTGACGGGCCACCACGTCCCGCAGTGCTCCGCGTAGCACGCGCATGTCTAGCGGTCCGCTCAGCTCATAAGCCGTGACGACGAGATTGTCCGCGTCACCTGGAGACATCATCTCGGAGAAGAGAAAGCGCCGCTGAGCGTGTGACAAGGGTCCGACGGCCTCCTGGTCGGCTCCGGAGAACACTGGCGGCGGAGCTGGCACGGAAGAACGGGCTCCAGCCGCCCGAAGCTTGTCGATCGATCGCAGCCGGTAGATGTCACCGGCACTGACGGGGGTTCCTAGCCGTGCGGAGAGCCGGGCCGCCAGCCTGACGATATCCAGCGAGCGGGCACCTGCGGTCACAACGTCCAGATCCGGTGAGAGCGACGGCATGCCGAGTATTTCGCGGGCCTCCGTGACCAGAGGGTCGGGTGCGGTCGCGTCCGGCGCGGAAGCGGCCGTCGCGTGCTGGTGCTCCCGCACATACGCGGCAACGGCCACGCCGTCCACCTTTCCCGTGGAGCGCGTTGGAAGCTTTGGCACATGGAGGAAGGCAGCCGGAACCATCGCGGGCAGCAGGCGGCGAGAGGCGAAGGCCCGCACATCGGGCTCCGCGAGCGGCCTGCCGTCGGCTGTGGTGTAGACACAGGCGACCTCGGCGCCCCATGGCGTCCGATCGACTCGCACCGCGCAGCACGCGGTGATATGCGGGTGGGACTCCAACACTGACTCGACCTCGCCGGGCTCGATACGGATACCGTGCACCTTGAATTGCCGGTCGGTGCGGCCGCGGTAACGGAGGTTGCCTTCTGTGTCGACCACGGCCATGTCGCCTGTCCGGTAGTAGCGTCCTGCTGCCGACCGGGGGCCGGGCGCCTGGAAGAAACGGCGGCTTGTTTCGTCCGGGTCGTTGAGGTAGCCGAGCGCGACCCCGTCTCCGCCGACGACGATTTCCCCTTGCTGTCCGGGAACCACAGGTCGCCCGTCCTCGGTGACGACATCGACGCTGGTCCTCGGGAGGGCAGCACCGATGGGAATCTCCGTGGTCCCTTCCGCCACATCCTGCGGCCGGATAGGGTGAGCCGCGGCAATGATCGACGCCTCGGCTGGTCCGTATGCGTTGACCATCCGCAGCGCCGGGAAGCGTTTCAGCACTGTGCGGATGTGGGGAGTTGACGCCCGCTCCCCACCGACCAGCACTAGGTCCAGGTCCGCGAAGGCGTCGGGATCCTCGTCGGCGATCACGGAGAAGAGCGAGCTGGTGAGCAACACGGTGTTCACACCTGCGTCGATGCCAGCGCGAAGCGCCGAGGCGTCCGCGGTCACCCGGTCCCGTTCCATGAGCACACAACGGCCACCGTTGAGCAGGGCGCCCCATAACTCCAGTGAGAAGCCGTCCCACGGCACAGGAGCCGCTTGCAGGAAGGTCGTCGTAGCTCCCAGAGGGATGGCTGGCACGTTGACCAGGGCTCGTACCGTCCCCCGGTGCGGGGTGACGACGCCCTTTGGCTCCCCGGTAGAGCCGGATGTGAAGAGCACGTTTGCGGCATCAGATCCGTATCCGACCGTTCGCGGCGGACCGCCGGCCGCGGGAAGGCCCGCGCCATGCCCAGCCGATGAAGGAAACAGCAGGTAGTGCGCCGCACCCCTGTGCGGCGGCCTGTCGTCGCAAACGACGAATCGGGCCCCGGACCGCTCAAGGACTGAGGCTGTCCGCTCCTGCGGCCACGCCGGGTCCATGGGAATGTAGGCCGCCCCGGCCATCATGATTCCCAACAGCGCCATCACGAGTTCAGGTGAACGCACCATCGCGGTTGGGACAAAGGAACCGGGGCCAATTCCCATATCCTTCAGCTGACCGGCGAACGCGGCAGACTGCCCTACGAGCTCACCGTACGTCAGTTTGCGTCCGTCCTGCTGCAGAGCTATCGATGTCGGTTCTCGCTCAGCGTGGAAAACAACGACACGATCTATTCGATCGCCATACTCGTACGCATCCGGCATGGGTCGGGTACCAGCCTTCACTGCAGAGGACATGCCGTTGGTGGCTGCCGTCATCGGTTTTCTGGGCGGGGACCTCATGCTTGCTCCCCGCCATGCCCCTGGTCAAGCCAGGCATGTCCACCGCACGCTGTTCAGGAGGGTCCTGGACTGCCACCCACTACAGGGGTTGAATAACAAGGCAGCGCGGTGCGTATGCAGTGAACGAGGCACTCTTATGCCATGTTCCTGCACGGCGTTCTGTACGAGCAGAAGTGGAGGAGCTGCGGTGTCGGCGCATAACAAGCAACTCAACGCGGAAAATTTCGGAGCCGACCGGCCGGTCCTTCTCGTACTCGACTACCCAGGTCGGAGACCGGAAGCCCACATCTCCGACCTGGGCCTGGAAAGAGAAGGATTCGACTGTCATTACTTGCTCGCCCATCCGTTGCCGAACGAGGTCACAGCGGAGCATTACGCGAAGGAGACGTGCGCGCGTCTGCCCGAGTTGCCCACCGGCGTAGTGGGCGTGTTGTCCTACTGCGCCACCGCGCCTCTGGCGGCTACTATTGCCTCCTATGCGGCTGGAGACGACCGTCTTCCGCTGCCGGTTGTGTTCTTCGACCCCTCGCAGTGCTACGTGCACCACATCGTCAGTGCCTATGAGTCGGTCGTTCGACAAATAGACGGCACGGGCAGCGGAGACCACCCTATACCGCTCCTTGACATCCCTGCCCTGCTCGCGCATCCCAGGCAGTTGGTCGACTCCGTGGCGCAGGACCTCGGCAGGCGGGCTGAGGCGGCTCTTCTTGCGGAAGGGTACGCACTGGACGAGGCCAGCGACCTGCTCGGCCAGGTCACTGGCCTGTACCTGGAGTGGATCACGTACTTGGTCGCCGTCCACCACCGTGGGTCCTACGTCCAGCCGGGCGACGTGTTGCACGTCGTTTCCAGGAATCATCCGGACAACGCCAGTTGGCTGGGTGCGGATGGCCCCGCGCAGAACATACGGATCGACTGCGATCGCCCAAGCCTGCTTCGGGACGAGCGGACCCGCGATGTCGTACTCGGATTCCTCCATCACGTTGCCGGTCGCCGGACAGAAACCGCGAGGACATGACATGGAAGCCGAAGCCAAGACTCCGACGGAACAACGACTCGCCGAAATATGGTCCGAGGTGCTGGGACTCGACGCGATAGGACGCGACCAGGATTTCTTCCAGATCGGCGGTGACTCGCTCCTCGCCACGAAGGTCGTTTTGCAAGCCCGTCGGACCTGGAAAGTGAAATTCACGGTGCGCCTACTCCTCGGCTCGCCCGTCCTCAAGGATTTCGCGGAGAGAATCGAAGCACTGATCGCCGAGGCGGCCGAAACCCCGAAGGCGGGCGATGCTGTCGACGCCACGTCCACGCAGAACGTGTGACCACATCCCGAGCCGGGTTATCCGATTCAAGTCCCGCACCTGGAGGTTGACAGCAATGCCGAGCGACCCGCCCGAGATTGGCCGAGCCGGGGCGGACACCAGCAGCGCCGCCGAGCCCGGGGACGCGGAGTTGAGCGTTGTCAAGTCTGTGGTGTTCGTTGAACTACCAACGTACGAGAATATGCTGCCGTTGGCATCCGGATACATGCAGGCGTATGCACAGAGCGATCCGCGACTACGCAGTAGCTACTCGTTCGACATCGTCTCCGCACCGGTTACCGTGGAGCGCGAGAAAATTTATGAGGAGCTCGCAGCCAAGCAGGCCGACGTTTACGCCTTCAGTTGCTACATATGGAACATGAAAGTCGTCAACTGGCTCTTGGCCAGGCTCATGGACGCGCTTCCCACGGCACATTTCCTCCTGGGCGGCCCCCAGGCGATGAACTACGCAGAGCGTTACATTCCGGAAGACGCCGGCAACGTGTACGTGTGCAACGGCGAAGGGGAAAAAACCTTTCATGAGTTCCTGCGGCAGTTCAGCGCGGTGCGCCCGGACATGCGACAGGTGCCGGGGCTGAGTTTCAGGAGCCACGGCGAACTGGTGACCACTGCGGTGGCCCCGCGGGTCAAGAACATGATGGAGTTGCCGTCACCGTTCCTCAGCGGTGTCTTCGAAGGGCACGACTACAGCTTCGCGATCATGGAGACGAACCGTGGGTGCCCGTTCAGCTGCAGCTTCTGCTACTGGGGCGCGGCGACCAACGACAAGGTCCACAAGTTCGAACTGGACCGCATCAAGGACGAATTGACCTGGATCAGCACGCACAACTTCTCTGGCCTGTTCATCGCCGACGCCAACTGGGGGCTGTCGCCGCAGGACGTGGAGCTCAGCGAGCACATCGTCCAGTGCAGCAAGGAGACCGGATATCCGCTAGTCGTTCACATGGCCGCGGCGAAGAACAAGCCAGAACGCATGGCCGAGATCACCGAGACATTTGTCCGGGGAGGACTCATGGTCACGCAGCCGATCTCACTTCAGTCTCTGAACCCGCTCACCCTCGAACTCGTTGACCGGAAGAACATCCGGGAGGCGACCTACATCTCCCTGCAGCGTTCACTGCGCGAGAAGCAGATCAGCTCCTACGTGGAACTCATCTGGCCGCTTCCAGGAGAGACATATGAGACCTTCAAGGACGGTCTCACGAAGCTGTGCCGGTCCTATGCCGATACAGTCATCGTCTATCCGCAACTGATGCTGCACAACACTCCCATGTACAGCCAGCAGGAAATCTTCGGCGTCCAGACCGAGGCGGTTCCCAGCGACACGGCCGAAGCGGATGTAGTCGTCGCTACCAAATGGGTCTCCAAGGAGGAGTGCCGGTCGGGCTACTGGCTGAACTACGCCCTGCACACCCTCTACAACATGCGCGCACTGTTCCTGCTCTCCGGCTACCTGGACGGCGCCGGCATCATGTCCTACGGTGATCTTTTCTCCGATGTGGCCGACTATTTCAGGTCTCGAAATGACAGCGACATCTGCCGCTTCTTCGGAGAATCGGTCCAGGACCTGGCCAACTACGATCTGCTCAACAGCGGGAAGACCGCCCATATGACGCTCAGCTCCCACCGGCAGGAGTTCGATCACCTGCTGACCGACTGGGCCAGGCAGCAGGACTGGTGGACCGACCTCCTGGCCCGTGAGGCGTTCGAACTCGATCTTCTGGCACGGCCGTACATCTACCGAGAGCCGGTGCGCCTTCCCGACCACGGCTTCGCCCGCACCCATGTGCATAGTCTGGATGACGAGGAGAGCTTCCTCGTGGACGTCTCTGCGGAGATGTACCGGCACCTTCAGGCGCGCGAGATCGTCGAGGCGCAATCCCGACAGGACGACTTCGTCACTGTCCGGATCGACCACCGAGCTCGCCAGAAGATGCCTTACATGGCACACCGGAGTCTGGAGCACAACGCCAATTACTGCCAAGGAATGGTGCTGCGCTTCCGCGAAGTCCTTCCGAACTGGCAAGTTGTCCAACAAATTTCGCGTACTATCGGGTAGGTAGCCATGGGTAAGACGTACCTTCCACCGCTTGCTTTGGTCAGGGAGTCTGCTGCAGGTGAGGACGCGGACTTTAACGAAAGGTTCCGTCGGGAGCGCCTGAAGAGATGGGCTTACGGCGTGCGAAACGGAATGAGTCTGCTGTCGCTTATGGGATTCCGTCTCGGTCTCAGCGACTCGCTGACCTTCCAGGGAGTGCGTGTTCCCGCCTCGGACAATCAGGTCACCTGCCGCATCATCGAGGACATCTGGATGCGTGGTGAGTACGACCTTCCCGGTTTCATACCGCAACCCGGCTGGCGGGTCGTCGACATAGGCGGGAACGTGGGCATATTCGCGATGCTCGCGGCTAGCCGTGGTGCCCGCGTCATCAGCTACGAGCCCTTCCCAGAGACGTATGAGCGGCTGCGGGTCAACACCCGGAGATGGGATGTGCAGTGCCACCACGCAGCGGTGGTCGGCCGGGCTGCGGGCCCGGTCCGCCTCTTCGTCCACCAGCGCCATACCCGGAATTCCCTCCTCCCGCCGGAACCCGGGCAGGGGGAGGAAGCGTTCGCAGCGGGCATTGTAGAAGTCCCCTCCGTCTCCATGGCCGGTGTGCTTGCCACCCCGTGCGATCTGCTGAAGGTCGACTGTGAAGGCAGTGAGTTCGACCTGTTCGCCCAGGCCGGCGACAGCCTGAGGCACGCGTCCAGGATCATCGCCGAAGTCCATGCACATGCTGGTGACCCCGACACACTGGCTGGATATGTCCGTGACTCTGGGTTCGCGGTGGAGCTCCATGCACCCTATCCAGGAACGAGTTTTAGCTTGCTGACCGCCGTGCGTCGTTAGAGCCGCCCGTCTCCCGGGAGGACGATATGGAGGCTGATTCCATGATAAACGAAGAACTCTACGCTAAGACGAAGGAGATCTGGGAAAAGGTCCTGGATGCGGAGATAGACACTAATACGGATTTCTTCGGAATGGGCGGCCATTCCTTCATGGCAATGCAGATAATGGTCATGCTGGAGGAAACCTGCGAATCCGATCTTCCCATGCGCATTCTGTTTGACCACCCCCGGTTCGGAGACTTCGTGGCGGCTCTGGCTGAAAAGATCGGCGCCGATGCGAAATAGTGCGTGGTACACCGTTCACGCTCTGTCCTTTCAGCAGGAAGAGATGGTCCGGGATATGCTTCGGCACCCGGAATGCGCGCCACAGTATGACGATGTGTGCCTCTTCGAAATCGACGGAGACTTCTCTCCGGATCTCCTGGCCTCCGCTCTGGAAGACCTCGTGGAACGTCATGGCGTCCTACGCACCTCTATCGGAAGACGGGGCACCGAGATGGTACAGTGCGTTAGGGACTCATGGCAGCAGGTCCTGACATTCGGTTCCGGAACTTCCACGCCGGATGCCCTTGCGGGCGAGTTCATGGCCTCGCGCCGCGGAACCGAGGAGGTCCTCAACGGTGCTCCGCTCTTTCAAGCGCGGATATACCCGCGGCGCCATGGGTTCCTACTGGCCATCAGCATCCACCATCTGATATCCGACGAGTGGACCATGGCACTCCTGTGGCATGACTTGTCGGAAAGCTACGCGGCCAGAGTCGAAGGACGCCCCGCGCGTCTTCCTGACCTCACCACCACATACGCCGAGTTCGCCGAGTCCCAGCGGGCTGCATTGCCCGAGTCGGCCGCGAACGCCCTTCCCTTTTGGGAGGAGGTGTTTGCTGATAATCCGGGAGAGATCCCCTGGCCGCAGCCGAGCGGGGCGCCGACCCCGTCCACCGAAGTGGTGTTCGCTCCATTCGTCTTCCCTATCGATCGCTATCCCTCGATCCGGAACCTCGCCCGAACGTGCCGGGCTACGCCATTTCACGTATTGCTCTCTGCCTGCGCCGTCGCCACCTCCCGAGTGACTGGGAAAGGTGAATTTCTGATAGCGACGGACACCGCCAGTCGGGAAGATCGCTCAACACGTGACGTGATGGGGTTCTTCGTCAATACGCGAATGACCCGAGTGAATACTAGGGCGGCTCAATCCTTACAGGATTTGGTGAGTACTGTGCGGGAAAGTTGGCTCGCCGCAGAACAGTACCGAGACTGCCACATCCACCCTGTACTAGAGGCTCTGGGGGAGCCGAAGTCGATGAGGGTGGACATGGCACACGGCCTGATTGATGAACATTCTGGCCCTATGTTCGACAATGCGACTGTCAAGCCACTTCACGTGACGCCCACCTACCATTATTGGCGGGATCTCGGTTTTCAGTGGTATTCGTCCGCTACTGGTTACAAGGTGGACGTCATTCATAAGCCGTCGCGCATCGATACATCCACGCTTGCTGCTGTGATTGGCGAAGTGTCGGCCGTTCTTGAGAATCCATATTCCTGATTCGGTTCGTGCGAAAACATGCGTTGACCGTGCGTCAGAGTCGCGGGTCGGCATCCGAACTACTCGAAAGAGGTGGAGTGAATGGCGGGTCTGGAGTTCCGTGGCAGCCGTAGCGACACATGGACCTATGCCCTTGCAACTCCGGACGCCGTAGTAAGCGGGGCACTGGAGTTCGTTTTCAGCCGTCTCAAGGCCCACGACCTGAAACCGTTGGTCTGTCGGGTGGTAGGGCTGGAAGCGGAGAAGATGCAGCAATTCTACGGAGGCAACACTTTCCGCATTTCGAATCCGGGATCGGAGGACTTCCAATTCTCTTGGGACACGCATGAACTGCTCTACGGCGTAGCGCCGGCATCACTGATCATGCTGTCATGCGAGGACGGTTCCGCCTGCGCGAAAATGCTGAATTGCAAGGGACATGTACGGCCCGAACTCGCCGAAAGGACTACGGTGCGAAGGCTCGGGGAGAACGTCATCTTCAACCTGGTGCACAGTCCGGACGACACCCGTGCCGCGGTCAGAGAGCTTTCCATCGTTCTCGGCAGCGACGAGGTGGAAGAGCTTGTGTCAGCCTCGAACGCCACACTGAAGGATACGGAATTGGCCGCACTGACCGGTGTGGAGGCCCTCTTTGACGCCCTCCCTGCGTTTCATGGGCGGGAAGCAACGTCGTTCCCATCCATCGCAAGGAGGATAAGGCTCAGAATCGTCATGATGCTCGCTGTGGCGCTGCACGGTGATCGCAGTGCTGTCCGAGAACTTTCCCGGGTGCGGGCGTTACTGGCCCGGCAGCAGCAGGTGCTTGGAGCGTGCACCGCGACGGATGAGCGTATGCTCCTTGCTCAGCGCGACAATCGGGCGATACATACATCTTTGATCGCTGCGGTGGTCCGGTGGGGCAGGGCCCCGGAGTGTTTGATCTTTGACCTGGTTTGACCGGGGGTCGGGGGCGGTGTGCGCGTTGGCGCCCCGGACATGGACCGAGCACGGCGCCG
>NZ_RJVR01000247.1 GCF_003999195.1 Streptomyces soli | reverse complement strand
ACCCTTCGTGTCTCCAGCTTATCAGACCCTTTCGGCTCCGATTCCCGCTGATAGGATTCTGCTTTAGCGTTTCTGCCTTTCAGCTTTCCCGCTTCTCCGACTTTAGCAGAAGCTTTCTGTCGGATTTTCCACCCGATTCCCGAGGGCGCACGTCTACGACGCCTTCGTTCGCGGGGGTTGTGCCAACGTACTGGAGCGGGGCGCCCGGATGCAAATCCGGGCGCCCCGCTCCTGGTTACGGCGTCAGACGGACCGTCAGACCTCGACGACCACGGGGAGGATCATCGGGCGCCGGCGGTAGGTGTCGGAGACCCACTTGCCGATGGCGCGGCGGATCAGCTGCTGGAGCTGACGTACTTCGGCCACGCCGTCCGAGGCCGCTCTGGCCAGGGATTCCTCGATCTTCGGGAGCACGGCGGCGAAGGCCTCGTCCTCGATGCCGGAGCCGCGGGCGTGGATGAAGGGGCCGCCGACGAGCTTGCCGGTACTGCTGTCGACTACGACGGTGACGGAGACGATGCCCTCTTCGCCGAGGATCCGGCGGTCCTTGAGGGAGGTCTCGGTGACGTCGCCGACCGAAAGGCCGTCCACGTACACGTAACCGGCCTGGACCTTGCCCACGACCTTGGCGACGCCGTCGACGAGATCGACGACGACGCCGTCCTCGGCGATGACACAGCGGTTCTTCGGCACGCCGGTGGCCTGGCCCAGTTCGGCGTTGGCGCGCAGGTGGCGCCATTCACCGTGGACGGGCATCAGGTTCTTCGGCTTGCAGATGTTGTAGAAGTACAGCAGCTCGCCGGCGGACGCGTGCCCGGAGACGTGGACCTTGGCGTTGCCCTTGTGGACGACCGTGGCGCCCCACCTGGTCAGGCCGTTGATGACACGGTAGACCGCGGTCTCGTTGCCGGGGATCAGCGAGGACGCCAGGATGACGGTGTCGCCCTCGACGATGCGGATCTGGTGGTCGCGGTTGGCCATCCGGGACAGGGCGGCCATGGGCTCGCCCTGGGAGCCGGTGCAGACGAGGACGACCTTTTCGTCGGGGAGGTCGTCGAGGACCTTGACGTCGACGATGAGGCCGGCGGGCACCTTCAGGTAGCCGAGATCACGGGCGATGCCCATGTTCCTGACCATGGAACGGCCGACGAAGGCGACCTTGCGGCCGCGCTCGTGTGCCGCGTCCAGGACCTGCTGGATGCGGTGGATGTGGCTGGCGAAGCTGGCCAGGATGATCCGCTTCTCGGCCTTGGCGAAAACCTGCTTCAGGACACCGGAGATGTCCCGCTCGTGGCCGACGAAGCCTGGGACCTCGGCGTTGGTGGAGTCCGAGAGCAGCAGGTGGATGCCCTCCTCGCCGAGCCGCGCGAAGGCGGGCAGGTCGGTGAGGCGGCCGTCGAGCGGCAGCTGGTCCATCTTGAAGTCGCCGGTGTGGACGACCATGCCGGCCGGGGTGCGGATGGCGACGGCCAGCGCGTCCGGGATGGAGTGGTTGACGGCCACGAACTCGCAGTCGAAGGGGCCGATGCGCTCGCGCATGCCCTCCGTGACCTCCAGCGTGTACGGCCGGATGCGGTGCTCCTGGAGCTTGGCCTCGATGAAGGCGAGGGTGAGCTTGGAGCCGATCAGCGGGATGTCGGCCTTCTCGCGGAGCAGGAAGGGGACGGCGCCGATGTGGTCCTCGTGGCCGTGGGTCAGGACGATGCCGACGACGTCGTCGAGGCGGTCCCGGATGGAGGTGAAGTCGGGAAGGATGAGATCAACTCCGGGCTGCTCCTCCTCAGGGAAGAGCACCCCGCAGTCGACGATCAGAAGCTTCCCGCCGAATTCGAAGACGGTCATGTTGCGGCCGATTTCGCCGAGGCCGCCGAGCGGGGTGATGCGAAGACCACCCTCGGGAAGAGGCGGGGGCGGGCCGAGCTCAGGGTGCGGATGGCTCAAAAGTTTCTCCTCACCACGAGCGCCACATGCCCATCGTGGGACACATGGCGCGCGCGATATCGTGCGATTTTCCTGGTTATGGTTCGATTTCGGTATTCAGTTGTGAAGTCTGTTGTTAGAGCTGTACCCCGCCGGCGGCGAGATCTCGCGTCAGCTGTGCCGTCTCGTCGTCGCTGAGCTCCACGAGCGGGAGCCGCAGCGGTCCGGCGGGCAGTCCCTGGAGGGCGAGGGCCGCCTTGGTGGTCATGACGCCCTGGGTACGGAACATGCCGGTGAAGACGGGGAGGAGTTGCTGGTGGATCTCGGCGGCCTTGACCACGTCGCCGACGAGGTAAGCCTCGAGCAGGGCGCGTAGCTCGGGCGTCACGACGTGGCCGACGACCGAAACGAAGCCGACGGCGCCGACCGAGAGCAGCGGCAGGTTGAGCATGTCGTCGCCGGAGTACCAGGCGAGTCCGGTGCGGCTTATCGCCCAGCTCGCGGCGCCGAGGTCGCCCTTGGCGTCCTTGTTGGCGACGATGCGCGGGTGCTCGGCGAGCCGGACGAGGGTCTCGGTATGGATGGGGACGCCGCTGCGGCCGGGGATGTCGTAGAGCATGACCGGCAGCTGCGTGGCGTCCGCGATCGCGGTGAAGTGCCGGTACAGGCCCTCCTGCGGTGGCTTGCTGTAGTACGGCGTCACCGTGAGCAGTCCGTGGGCTCCGGCCCGCTCGGCCTGCTGCGCGAGTTCGATGCTGTGGTGGGTGTCGTTGGTCCCGACGCCGGCGATGACGAAGGCGTGGTCGCCGACGGCCTCCAGGACGGCCCGTACGAGCTGCTCTTTCTCCACGTCGCTGGTGGTCGGCGATTCACCGGTGGTGCCGTTGACGACCAGGCCGTCATTGCCTGCGGCCACCAGGTGGGCGGCGAGCTGCTGCGCGCCGTCGAGGTCAAGAGCACCGTCCGCGGTGAACGGCGTGACCATTGCGGTCAGGACCCGCCCGAAGGGGGTCTGCGAGGTGGAGGTCGGAGCCATGGGTCCAACGCTACTCGGTAGGAGCGGTGACATCTTCCCCCGGGACCTGCGAAGAGGACTCCGGTGCTGCCTGCTCGGGGGTTCAGGCAGCACCGGAATCCGTTTCTGTAGCTTAGATGAAGTTCACATAAGCACGCAATACGAGTCTTTCGATTTCAAATCGGACAGCGGGCTACGGTGCGATCCGGCCGTTGGCGTTGAAGGCGGCGTGGGTGAGCGGCATGAGCTTCGCCCATTGCGCCTCCATCTTCTCCGCGACCATGGCGATCTCACGCTGCGGGAAGGACGGAACGGCGGCCCGCTCGTCCTGGGTCCGCAGGGAGAGGAAGTGCATCAGCGAGCGGGAGTTGCAGGTGGCGTACATGGACGAGAACAGGCCCACGGGCAGTGTCGCCCGGGCCACCTCGCGGGCCACGCCCGCCGCCAGCATGTCCTGGTACGCCTCGTACGAATGCCGGTACGAAGCCTCCATGGCATCGGTCACCGCCCGATGCTGCTCGGGTGTGCCATCCACAAACTCGTACTTGCCGGGGCGGCCCTGCTGCACCAGCTTGCGGTCCTCGCCGGGGATGTAGAAGACCGGCTGGAGCTCCCGGTACCTGCCGGACTCCTCGTTGTACGAATTGTGTACGACGATCCCGTTGGCAAGGAAGTTGTGCCACGGGCCTTCCACCGACAGGTCGTAGGTCATCTCCTCGCCGTCCTCGGCGATGGAAATGATCGTTTCCGGAAGCGCGACAGCGATCTTGCCGCCACGTCGGCATAGAGCTTGTTCTTCAGCGCTCTTCTTTGCATGGCAGTCCTCGCACGCCGGAGCGAGGTTGTCCTCGTCGAGGGCCCGGTTCAGATCCGCTGCCACGGGAACTCGGTGATCAAGAGCGAGGGACTCCCGTGGGAAGGTCCCTGAGCAGATGTGGCAGGTGTCGGTTTCCTCGATCAACCGGTCACGCTGCATGGACGTCCAGACGCCGATGCCGCGCCGCAGACTGGGAGGTACGAGCGCCTCGGAAGAACGGGGGGCCGTCCCGGCGCCCATCACAGCGTCTCCGACTGCCAGCTCTCCCGCCTTCGCCCACCCCTCCGGGGTGAGGATGGCGTGGTCCGCGGAACACCTGAGGACGCGGCCCTTCGCCGTCGTCAGCTTGATGAGCGGCTTCACGCCCGATTCGATGACGTCGACGACGCTCGCCCTTTGGGCCAGCAGAGTCTCCTCGTCGTAGCAGCGGACACGATTGCTCCGCACTGACTCCAGCTTTCGCAGGCGTGTGCTGGGGTGCTGCTCACGGAACTCGGCCACTGCGCTTTCCGCAGCCTCCCGGCTCTCGTACAACCCGAGATAGTGATCTTTGTCGTGCCGCCGTACCTGACCCATCCATTTTCCGGCCTTGGCATGCCAGGTCACGCCCCCCGCAGAGGCCGGGAGCCGGTCCTCAACCCCGGAGTGCCAGTGCTGGTACAGCTCCTTGATCGTCCGGCGGCGCAGATTACCGGCTTCGCTCTCCAGAGTGATCTCGGTATCCCCGGCAAGACACCAGCCCGCGCGGTGGCGCATGAATTCGCGGAAGACGAAGATCGGCGCGCTGACGAAGAAGGTCATCGAGTTGTGCTCGAAGGGGCTGCCGTGACGGTCTCGCATCAGGTAGTTGATCAGCCCCTTGGAGCGCTCGGGATCTTTGCTCAGCTCCTCAAGGGACTGCTCCCCGGCGGTGGACACGCGCGCCGCCCAGAGCACGTCAGAGTCCGCAGCGCTGTGCTTCACGAGCTCGACGGTCACGTCGTCACGGAAATGCACAGCGGTCTCGGTGGGGGTGTCGGTCACCGGGCGTCCTTCCTCTTGGTGCTTTGGGGCGGCGCCAAGCCTATGGCCTGGCACTGACAACGCCGCACACGGCGCAAATCACCACGGCAGGCATGTCCGAGGTGGCCCGGGCCACAGCTGCCAGATAGCCTCACGGGTCACAGCCAACCCTGCCCGATAGGACCTGAGCCGTGTCTCTGCCCTTCCTCGCCGCGGACGGCGGCCATCACGAAACTCTGCCGTACGCCGCACGGGATACCTGGATGCGTACGTACCGGCCGGGACCGCTGCGGGTGGCCCTGGCCTCGATGATGCTGGTGCTCGTGGCGTATCTGCTGGTGGCGGCAGGAATCATGGGGATCGCCGGCAGCCTCAACGGGGCGGGGACCTGCCTGGGCATCGCGGCGCTGGTGATCGTGAGCGCGCTGCGGATACTGCGGGTGGGCTTCTGGGTCAGCGGCCGCGGGCTGCGGCAGGTCGGGCTCTTCTACACGGTCACGCTGTCGTGGGACCGGGTCGGCTCGGTGCGCACGGCACAGCAGCCGGTGAAGGTCCTGGGGCTGCCCAGGACGGTGATGGGGCAGGCGCTGGTGGTCACCCGGTCGAACGGCGAGCAGCTGCGGCCGCTGCTGACCGACCACAACGCGGATTTCTGGCACCGTACGGAGGCGTTCGACATGGCGGCCGACGCCATAGAGGCGTGGGCCGCCGAGCTGCGCTGACCCCCGGCTAGGCGCGGACGGCCTTGCCGTCGTGCAGGGCGATCGCGCGCTGCATGGCCTTGCGGGCGCGGGGGGTGTCGCGGGCGTCGAAGTAGGCGACGGCGAGCCGGAACCAGGTGCGCCAGTCGTCGGGGGCGGCCTCGGTCTCGGCCTGGCGCTTGGCGAAAACGACGTCCGCCGAGTCGCGGTCGATGCGCCCTGAGGGCGTACGGACCAGCTCGTCGACGGGGAGGCCGCCCTCGGCCTCCAGCTCCTTGGCGAGGCGGTTCGCGTTGCGCGCGAAGGCCGTGGTCTGCCAGAGGAACCACAGGCCGATGAGCGGCAGGACGAGCACGGCGATGCCGAGGACGACGGTAACCGGGCGGCCGTCCTGGATGAGCCAGACGCCGCGGGTGCCGACCAGGGCGAAGTAGACGACGAGGACCGCCGCGAGCAGGAAGTACGTCAGCTTGGCACGCATGCGGTCAGTCCAGGTCCATGAAGTGTTCGAGGCCGAAGGTCAGCCCCGGCGTCGAGACGACGCGGCGCACGCCGAGCAGGACGCCCGGCATGAAGGAGGAGCGGTTCATCGAGTCGTGCCGGAGGGTGAAGATCTCCCCGGCGTCGCCGAAGAGCACCTCCTGGTGGGCGACCAGGCCGCGCAGCCGTACGGCGTGCACGGGAACGCCGTCCACGTCGGCCCCGCGGGCGCCGTCGAGCGCGGTGCTGGTGGCGTCCGGCTGGTCGCCGAGGCCTGCGCTGCGGCGGGCCTCGGCGATGAGCTGGGCGGTGCGGACGGCGGTACCGCTGGGGGCATCGGCCTTATCGGGGTGATGGAGCTCGACGACCTCGACGGATTCGAAGAAGCGCGCCGCCTGCTGGGCGAAGCGCATCGTGAGGACGGCCCCGATCCCGAAGTTGGGGGCGATGAGCACACCCGTGCCGGGTGAGTCGGCGAGCCAGCCCTTCAGCGTGGCCAGCCGCTCGTCGGTCCAGCCCGTGGTGCCGACGACGGCGTGGATGCCGTGCCGGACGCAGAAGTCGAGGTTGCCCATGACGGCGCCAGGGTTGGTCAGTTCGACCGCGACCTGGGCACCGGCGTCGGCCAGCGCCTCCAGCTTGTCGCCGCTTCCGATAGCCGCGACCAGCTCCAGGTCGTCGGCGGCCTCGATGGCCTTGACGGCCTCGGAACCCATGCGGCCACGGGCACCGATCACACCGACGCGGGTTGTGCTCATCGTTCGGTCCTCAATTCAGGCGACTGCTTCGTTCAGACGTGCGGCCTGCTTGTCCTTGAGCGGGCCGATGACGGCCAGCGAGGGCCGCTGTCCCAGTACATCGCGGGCGACTGCGCGCACTTCCTCCGGGGTGACGGCGGCGATCCGCTCCAGGGTGGTGTCGACCGACATCTGCTGCCCCCAGCACAGCTCACTCTTGCCGATACGGTTCATGAGCGCACCGGTGTCCTCCAGGCTCAGCACCGTGGAGCCGGAGAACTGGCCGATGGCGCGCTCGAGTTCCTCGTCGCCGAGGCCGTGCTCGGCGACCTGGTTGAGCTCGTCGCGGCAGATCTTGAGCACCTCGTGGACGCGCTTGGGCTGGCAGCCGGCGTAGACGCCGAAGAGCCCGCTGTCGGCGAAGGACGAGGTGTACGAGTACACGCTGTACGCCAGCCCGCGCTTCTCCCGGACCTCCTGGAAGAGCCGCGAGCTCATGCCGCCGCCCAGAGCCGTGTTGAGCACGCCGAGCGCCCAGCGGCGGTCGTCGTGCCGTGACAGGCCCGGCATGCCGAGGACGACGTGGGCCTGCTCGGTGCGGCGGTCCAGCAGCTCGATGTGGCCGTTGCTACGGATCGTACGGGCGCCGGAGCGCGGCGGCATGGGCTGGGCGTCGGGGTCGCGCAGGGCGCCTGCGCTCTCGAAGGCGCTGCGGACCTCGCGTACGACCGTGTCGTGGTCGATGTTGCCGGCGGCGGCGACGACCAGGTGCGTCGGGTCGTAGTGCTTCTTGTAGAAGCGGGCGACCTGGTCACGGCTGAGGGCGTTGATGGTGTCGACGGTGCCGAGGACGGGGCGGCCCAGCGGGGAGTCGCCGAGCAGGGCGGTGGCGAAGAGGTCGTGGACCTGGTCGCCGGGGTCGTCCTCGGTCATCGCGATCTCCTCGAGGACGACACCGCGCTCGGCGTCGATGTCCTCCTGGCGGATCAGCGAGCCGGTGAGCATGTCGCACACGACGTCGATGGCGAGCGGCAGGTCACGGTCGAGGACACGTGCGTAGTAGCAGGTGTACTCCTTGGCGGTGAAGGCGTTCATCTCGCCGCCGACTGCGTCGATCACCGAGGAGATCTCCAGGGCGCTGCGCCGCTTGGTGCCCTTGAAGAGCAGGTGTTCCAGGTAGTGGGTGGCGCCGTTGAGCGACGGGGTCTCGTCGCGGGAGCCGACGCCGGCCCAGATGCCGAAGGTCGCGGAGCGCACGGTGGGCAGCGTCTCGGTGACGATGCGCAGGCCGCCGGGCAGCACGCTGCGCCGTACGGTGCCGATGCCGTCGACGGTGCCGGGAAGCAGGGTCTGCGTGCGGACGGCCCGCCCCTTGGTGGAGGGGCGGGCCGTCACACGGGTTGAGCGTGAGGTCACGAGGTCTGCTCGTCCTTCTCGTCCTCTTCACCCTCGACGACCGGGATCAGCGAGAGCTTGCCCCGCGAGTCGATCTCGGCGATCTCGACCTGGACCTTGGAGCCCACACCGAGGACGTCCTCGACGTTCTCGACGCGCTTGCCACCGGCCAGCTTGCGGATCTGCGAAATGTGCAGCAGACCGTCCTTGCCCGGGAGCAGGGAGACGAAGGCACCGAACGTCGTCGTCTTCACGACGGTGCCCAGGTAGCGCTCGCCGACCTCGGGCATCGTCGGGTTGGCGATCCCGTTGATCGTGGCGCGCGCGGCCTCGGCGGCCGGGCCGTCGGCGGCACCGATGTAGATGGTGCCGTCGTCCTCGATGGTGATGTCGGCGCCGGTGTCCTCCTGGATCTGGTTGATCATCTTGCCCTTGGGGCCGATGACCTCACCGATCTTGTCCACCGGGATCTTGATGGTGATGATCCGCGGCGCGTTCGGGGACATCTCGTCCGGGGAGTCGATGGCCTCCATCATCACGTCGAGGATGTGCAGACGGGCGTCGCGGGCCTGCTTGAGGGCCGCGGCCAGGACCGACGCGGGGATGCCGTCGAGCTTGGTGTCCAGCTGCAGGGCGGTGACGAAGTTCTTCGTACCGGCGACCTTGAAGTCCATGTCGCCGAACGCGTCCTCGGCACCGAGGATGTCGGTCAGCGCCACGTAGTGCGTCTGGCCCTCGATCTCCTGCGAGATCAGGCCCATGGCGATACCGGCGACGGGGGCCTTGAGCGGCACACCGGCGTTCAGCAGCGACATGGTGGAGGCGCAGACCGAGCCCATGGACGTCGAGCCGTTGGAGCCCAGCGCCTCGGAGACCTGGCGGATGGCGTAGGGGAACTCCTCGCGGGTCGGCAGCACCGGCAGCAGGGCGCGCTCGGCGAGCGCGCCGTGGCCGATCTCGCGGCGCTTGGGCGAGCCCACGCGGCCGGTCTCACCGACGGAGTACGGCGGGAAGTTGTAGTTGTGCATGTAGCGCTTGCGCGTCTGGGGCGACAGCGTGTCGAGCTGCTGCTCCATGCGGAGCATGTTGAGGGTGGTGACGCCCAGGATCTGGGTCTCGCCACGCTCGAACAGCGCGGAGCCGTGCACGCGCGGGATGGCCTCGACCTCGGCGGCAAGCGTACGGATGTCCGTGACGCCACGGCCGTCGATGCGGACCTTGTCCTTGATGACGCGCTCGCGGACCAGCTTCTTGGTCAGCGAACGGTACGCGGCGGAGATCTCCTTCTCGCGGCCCTCGAACTGCGGGAGGAGCTTCTCGGCGGCCAGAGCCTTGACGCGGTCCAGCTCGGCCTCACGGGCCTGCTTGCCGGGGATCGTCAGCGCCTGGGCGAGCTCGTCGGTGACCGCGGCCTGCAGGGCCTCGAACACGTCCTCCTGGTAGTCCAGGAAGACCGGGAACTCGCCGGTCGGCTTGGCGGCCTTGGCGGCGAGGTCCGCCTGAGCGCGGCAAAGAACCTTGATGAACGGCTTGGAGGCCTCGAGGCCGGCGGCCACGACCTCCTCGGTCGGCGCCTCGGCGCCACCCTCGACGAGCTTGATCGTCTGGGTGGTGGCCTCGGCCTCGACCATCATGATCGCGACATCGCCGTCGTCCAGGACACGGCCGGCGACGACCATGTCGAAGACCGCGTTCTCCAGCTCGGAGTGGGTCGGGAAGGCCACCCACTGGCCGTTGATCAGCGCGACGCGGACGCCGCCGATCGGGCCGGAGAACGGCAGACCCGCGAGCTGGGTCGAGGCGGACGCGGCGTTGATCGCGACCACGTCATACAGGTGGTCCGGGTTGAGCGCCATGATCGTGGCGACGACCTGGATCTCGTTGCGCAGGCCCTTCTTGAAGGACGGGCGCAGCGGGCGGTCGATCAGCCGACAGGTGAGGATCGCGTCCTCGGACGGGCGGCCCTCGCGGCGGAAGAAGGAACCGGGGATCCGGCCGGCCGCGTACATGCGCTCCTCGACGTCCACCGTGAGGGGGAAGAAGTCGAGGTTGTCCTTGGGGTTCTTGGAAGCGGTGGTGGCCGACAGCACCATGGTGTCGTCGTCCAGGTAGGCCACGGCGGAGCCGGCGGCCTGACGGGCCAGGCGGCCCGTCTCGAAACGGATGGTACGGGTGCCGAAGGCGCCGTTGTCGATCACGGCTTCGGCGTAGTGGGTCTCGTTCTCCACTATGGGGTTTCTCCTCGTTCGTGTCCCAGGGCGTCTTCCCTGGAACCGTCGGTCGGAGGCGCGTCCCCGCCGGGCCGGTCTTCGATCGAAGCCACCGGGGTGTCGTGGTGCTGTTTGTTACTGCCCGGGGGCCACTACCGAGGACCGGCGCTTGTGGCGATAGATGGAGGACGCTCCTCCTCATGCGTTGTGCATCGTGCGTGTGCGTTATTCGGTTACGGCACCAGACTACAAAGCTTCCGCCCATGTCACGCGTCGTGCGCGGTCCGGTGTCCGTACGTACGCGAAGGGAGCGGCTCCCGGAGGGGAACCGCTCCCGTCGTGGCGTCTTAGCGGGCGCCCGCCGCGCCGCGGCGGATGCCGAGGCGGTCGACGAGGGCACGGAAGCGCTGGATGTCCTTCTTGGCCAGGTACTGCAGGAGGCGGCGACGCTGGCCGACCAGGATCAGCAGACCACGGCGGGAGTGGTGGTCGTGCTTGTGGGTCTTGAGGTGCTCGGTCAGGTCCGAGATACGACGGGAAAGCATGGCGACCTGGACCTCGGGGGAGCCGGTGTCGCCCTCCTTGGTACCGAACTCGGCGATGATCTGCTTCTTCGTCGCGATGTCGAGCGGCATTGCGGACTCCTCTTGTGTCCAGTTGCCTCCGAGCGCCCCTGGTCTAGGTCACAGGGAATCTTCGATGACTCGTGAGGCGGATTGATCAGCGTGTGTGCGAGCACACGCGACCGGTCACAGGTTACCACCTGTGACCGGCGTGCTTTACCGCGTGTAGTGCGGTCCGTTCCCGCGGCCCGGGCCCTGGGCCGCAGGCCTTCAGCACGGTCCCGCTCCCCCGGCCCGGGGGCGGCTAGCTCGTCATGCTGCGGGCCATGGAGTAGACGTCCAGGACGGCCAGGGCCAGCGGGATGAGGGAGAGCAGCACGGTGGCGTCGAAGACGTCGAGCATACGGCCCCAGAAGGGGGAGACGCCCTTGCGGGGGACGATGAGGCCGACGGCTACGAGGAGGGCGGCGCCGATGGCGATGCTGCCGGCGAACCAGACGATGCGGATGTCGAGCTGGGCGCCGTCGCCCTGGAGGAAGGCGATCAGGGCGGCGGTCGGCGGGTTGAGGGCGAGGCCGAGGATGAGGCCCATGACGGTGAGGATTCCGGCGACCAGCAGGCAGACGACCTGCGAGGTGTAGTGGAAGAGCCGGGCCCGCAGCATGGTGGCGACACCGGCGGCGAGGGCGAGGCCCTGCGCCCAGTGGTTGTCGGAGAAGCCGAGGACGACACCGGCGGAGCCGACGACGACGGTGGCGCAGCCGGCGACGAGGCCGAGCAACAGCTCGTGGCCGCGGCGGGCCTGGGCGCCGATGCGGGCGAAGTCGACGGACTCCTCGTCAGGGATCCCGCGGCCGCGCTCGCCGCCCCAGTCGCGGCCGCTGGCGATCTGGTCGGGCGAGCGGAAGCCGATGGGGAGCCGGGCGAACCGCGCGGACAGGGCGGGCAGCCAGGCGACGACCGCGATCGCGCCGACCGCGGTGACCGCGGCGACCTCGCTGACGGCGGCGTCGGTGAGGACGGCCGCGAAGGTGGCGAGGGTGCCGATCACGGCGAGGAAGGCGGCGGCCACGAAGGGCGCGTCGCCCTGCGGCAGCAGTCCGATCAGCAGTACGGAGGCGATCAGCACGACCACGCAGCCGACCAGGAAGTGCAGGCGGCCCGGGCCCTCGCCCCGGTCGACCGGGAAGATGCCGGAGCCGGCCAGCAGCAGGTGCGGCAGGGCGGCCAGGCCCAGGGCGATCGAGGACGCACGGTCCTCGTAGACCCGGGCGCGTACGCCTGCCAGCGCGACCAACAGGACACCGGTGGCGCCCGCGATGATGCCCTGGAGGCTGTGCATGTCGCGCTTGACCGGGTCCGCGAACCACAGCGCGAACGCCATCATGGCCAGCAGCAGCACCCCGGCGGTCAGGCCGGTGCCCTGCATGAGGTCGTCGCTCCAGCGACGACGGTCGCGACTGACCGCCGAGGCGATGGCGTCGGACACGTCGTCGTACACCGCCGAGGGCAGTGATTCGGCGAACGGGCGCAGCAGAAGCAGGTCGCCGTCGAGGATGCGCTGCTCGGCGAGCGAGCGCCCGGCGTCGAGCACGGTGCCGTCGCGGCGTACCAAGTGGTAGCCGGTCGGGGCGCCTTCGGGCTGGGACTGGCCGGAGAGCCGCAGGATCTCCGGGTAGAGGTCGACGAGCGCGACGTCCTCGGGCAGGGCGACGTCGATACGTGCTTCCGGCGCGGCGACTGTGACCCTGCAGAAGCCGGTCGCTGCGGTCATGCTCACCTGGCGTTTCCCCCGTCGTCCGGTGTGGTGGGTTGGTTGGGGCCTGTCAGTGGCCCTGGCCGCCCCCTCGGGCCCGTACGGCCGTGTGGCGGCGGTGCGTTAGCGTACCGCTGGTTTCTCACTTGCCCCACCCGGCCCTCGGGTTGACGCCTGTCAGTAGGATCGTCGCCAGCGCCAACGGCAAGTGAATTGGCCGGGGGGACCGTCAATAAACGGGGGCGGTCCTATTCTCTGCGATCTGCGTGAAGGACTGGTGCCTCGGTGAGCGTTGTCATCGTCAAGCGCCCGCCTCGGGCTCTGCCGCCCGATGTCAGCGGTGAGGAGGTACGCCTCGAACCGCCGCCGGAGTTGCCGCGCCAGGAGGACCAGGGCCTGCTGATGAACCTACTGCCCATGCTGGGTATGGGCAGTTCAGCGGCGTTCTTCTTCATCGGCGGACAGCCGTTCATGAAGATCATGGGCGGCCTGATGGTCGCTTCGACACTGGCGATGGCGATCGCCCAGATCATCAAGGCGCGGCAGGGGCCCTCCGGGCAGATGGCCCAGGAACGCACCGATTATCTCAAGTATTTGTCGCAGACCCGGCGTCAGGTGCGGCGTACCGCGCGGAAGCAGCGCGACGCGCAATTCTTCCTGCATCCCAGCCCCGATCAGCTGTGGTCGATCGTGGCCGAAGGCCGGCGCGTGTGGGAACGACGGGCGACCGATGGAGATTTCGCGCAGGTTCGTCTCGGGCTCGGCCCGCAGCAATTGGCAACGCCTCTCGCGGCCCCGGAAACCGCGCCGCTCGAAGAGCTGGAGCCGCTGACCGCGCACGCGATGAAGCAGTTCCTCACTTCGCACGGTTCCATCGAGAACCTGCCGCTCGCAGTGTCGCTGCGCGCCTTCTACCATCTGACGGTCTCCGGTGACCCGGAGACGGTGTACGGCGCTTCGCGCGCCATGATCGCCCAACTGGTCAGCCTGCACTCCCCCGAGGACCTGATGGTCGCCGTCGTCGCGGCCCCGGGCGCGCTGCCGGAGTGGGAGTGGGCCAAGTGGCTGCCGCACGCGCAGGACACGACGCATGACGGCGCCGGTACGCGACGGCTGATCGTCGGCGACCTCATGGAGGTCGAGGAGCTGCTGGCGGACATCCTGGACGGGCGCGGCCGCTTCAACACGCAGGCCCCGCCGGTGCTGGACGTACCGCACCTGGTGATCGTGCTCGACGGTGGCGGTGTGCCGGAGGACTCGGTCATCGCCGGCGCGGAGGGACTGCAGGGCGTCACGATCCTGGAGGTCGTCCCCGGCGACCTGGACGAGATGCGCAGCAGCCTCGCGGTCGAGGTCTACCCGGGCCGGCTGCGCCTGGAGTCGGCGAGCGGCGCGGTCTACACCGGCGTGCCCGACGTGCTGTCGGTCGCGGAGGCCGAGGCGCTGGCCCGTCAGCTCGCGCCGCTGCGGATGGGCTCGGCCGACGGCGACGACCCGCTGCTGGGCAACCTGGACTTCACCGACCTGATGGGCATCGGTGACGCCGGCGCGGTGGACGTCTCCCGCACCTGGCGGCCCCGGTCGCTGCCCGAGCGGCTTCGGGTGCCGATCGGTGTCGACAAGGACGGCCAGCCAGTCATGCTCGACATCAAGGAGGCCTCGCAGGCCGGCATGGGCCCGCACGGCCTGTGTGTCGGCGCCACCGGTTCCGGTAAGTCCGAGGTGCTTCGTACGCTGGTGCTCGCGCTGGCGGTGACGCACTCCTCGGAGACGCTCAACTTCATCCTCGCGGACTTCAAGGGCGGCGCGACCTTCGCCGGCATGTCGGAGATGCCGCACGTCGCCGCCGTCATCACCAACCTCGCGGACGACCTCACCATGGTCGACCGTATGCGCGACTCGATCACCGGTGAGTTGCAACGCCGCCAGGAGCTGCTGCGTACGGCGGGCAACTACGCCAACATCACCGACTATGAGAAGGCGCGTGCGGCGGGTGCGGCGCTGGAGCCGCTGCCCTCGCTGGTGATGGTCCTCGACGAGTTCAGCGAACTGCTCACCGCACGGCCCGACTTCATCGACATGTTCATCCAGATCGGCCGCATCGGCCGGTCCATGGGTGTGCACATGCTGCTCGCCTCGCAGCGCCTGGAGGAGGGCAAGCTGCGCGGCCTGGACACCTTCCTGTCCTACCGGCTGGGTCTGCGCACCTTCTCCGCCGCCGAGTCGCGTACGGCGATCGGCGTCCCGGACGCGTACCACCTGCCGAACGTCCCGGGTTCCGGCATCCTCAAGTACGACACCGAGACGATGGTGCAGTTCAAGGCCGCGTACGTCTCCGGCGCCTACCGTCCCGGCGGTGGCGGCGGGCGCAGTGGCGGCGGACGGCTCGACCGGCTGCCGGTGCCCTTCACGGCGGCGCCGGTCGAGATGCGGATGATCGAGGAGCCGGCGGACTACGAGCCGGAGGCACCGCAGACCGACGACGCGCTCGCGGACACCGTGCTCGACGTCATCGTGCAGCGCATGCAGGGCCAGGGCCCGCCGGCCCACCAGGTGTGGCTGCCGCCGCTGGACGAGTCGCCGACCGTCAACCAGTTGCTCCCGGCGCTGGCCGCCACCCCGGAGCGCGGCGCGCACGCGCCCGAGTACCCGCTGCTGGGCAAGCTGGTGGTGCCGGTCGCGATCGTCGACAAGCCCTTCGAGCAGCGCCGCGACGTCATGTACCTGGACTTCTCCGGCTCGGCCGGTCACGGTCTGGTGGTCGGCGGTCCGCAGTCCGGCAAGTCGACGCTGCTGCGTACGATGATCGCGGGCTTCGCCCTCACCCACACCCCGGTCGAAGTGCAGTTCTACTGCCTCGACTTCGGCGGTGGCGGCATGCTGGCCTTCGAGGGCCTGCCGCACGTCGGCGGGGTCGCGTCCCGGCTGGACGCGGAGAAGATCCGCCGTACGGTCGCCGAGGTCACCGGGATCCTGAACGCCCGCGAGGAGTTCTTCCGGGCGAACAACATCGACTCCATCAACACCTACCGCCAGCGCCGGGCGGCTGGGGCCTACCCCGACCAGGCCTGGGGCGATGTCTTCCTCGTCATCGACGGCTGGGGCACCTTCAAGACCGACTACGAGATGCTCGACCCGGTGATCCTCGACATCGCCGCGCGCGGTCTCGGCTTCGGCATCCACCTGGTGCTCGGCGCCTCCCGCTACACCGAGGTCCGGCCCGCCCTGCGCGACCAGCTCCTCAACCGCGTCGAGCTGCGCCTCGGCGACTCCATGGAGTCCGAGTTCGACCGCAAGAAGGCCGAGGCCGTCCCGGCCGGCGTGCCCGGTCGCGGCCTGTCCCCCGACAAGCTCAACTTCCTCGGCGGCCTGCCGCGCCTGGACGGCGTCAGCGACGCCGACTCCCTCGGCGACGGCATGGCGCACCTCGTCTCGACCGTCGCCGAGCACTGGCAGGGCCCCCCGGCCCCGCCGGTCCGGATGCTGCCGACCCGGCTGCTCGTCGGCGAGCTGCCCAAGGGCAACGACTACCCGGAGCGCGGTGTCGCCTTCGGCGTCGACGAGACCACGCTGCAGCCCGCGTTCATCGACTTCGAGACCGACCCGCTGTTCATCATCTACGGCGAGAGTGAGTCCGGTAAGTCGTCGGTGCTGCGGCTGCTGTCCAAGCAGATCGCGGAGCGGTACCCGAGCGACAAGGCGCTGTTCGTCGTCTCCGACTACCGGCGCGCGCTGCTCGGCGAGATCCCCGACAGTCACCTGTACAAGTACTGCGCGGCCGCTCCCTCGCTGCAGGAGGTCATCACCGGCCTCGCCGGGTCCATGGGCCGCCGTATGCCGGGCCCGGACGTCACGCCGGACCAGCTGCGCAACCGCTCCTGGTACGACCTCCCGGACGCCTTCGTCATCGTCGACGACTACGACCTGGTCGCCACCAGCAGCGGCAACCCGCTCCAGTCGCTGCTGGAGTACCTGCCCTTCGCCCGCGACCTCGGTCTGCGCGTCATCCTGGCGCGCAGCTCCCAGGGCGCGTCGCGGGCCTCGTTCGAGCCCTTCATGCAGCGTATGAAGGAGCTCGGTGCGCAGGCGCTCATCATGTCCGGCGATCCGCAGGAAGGGCCGCTGGTCGGCAGCACGAAGGCGGCCCGACTGCCGCAGGGTCGTGGGCAGTTCGTGACCCGGAAGAAGGGTGCGCAGCTGGTGCAGACCGGCTGGCTGCCGACGAACTGACGGTTCGTCCGCGCGCTCGTACGACGGCGGCGGTGCTCCCCGGTTCGGGGGCACCGCCGCTGTCGTTTGCGGTCTGAACGCCTGAGCGCCTGAACGCCTCAGCCGAAGGCGCCGTACTCGGAGGCCGGGGTGCGTACGCCTGCGGCGACGCCGAGGCCGCCGCTCGGCTTGTCCTTCTTCGGGGCCTGCGCGACGGGGATGCCGATGACGCCGTTCGGGAGCTGCGAGCCCTCGGCGGCGGGCAGTGGCCCGGTCGGGGCGGAGGTGCGGGCGGCGCACTGCCGCTTCCCGGCGGCGCCGCCGAAGCTGACGCCGAGCTGCGCGCCTATCTGGCTCAGCGCGTTCGCGGCGAACGCGATCTGCGTGATGAGCTGGGTGTGGTCGACGGCCGTCGTGTCGTCCGCTTCGGTGCCGGCCGGTTCCGTACTCGTACGTTCGATGCGGTCCGCCTCGTTATCCAGCCCGGCCGCCGCGAGCTCGAACACCGGCAGGGCGACGCGCACGTCGGATCGGACGAGGTCGTGTCGATCGGCGTCATCGGCACGAGGCGAAACGGTGATCGACCACACGGGGAGTGCAGTGACCGGAGGGGAAGGGCTTCCAGCCGCTGGACATGATGCAGACCGGCTTCGCGGCCACGTCCAAGAAGATCCGCGAAGAGGTGCGGAAGTCGCGCTGAGCGGACCTGCCTACTTCCGTGCCGGGTGCCACTGCAGGCCCCAGCCGTACGCGAAGTCCGCGGCCTGCTGCATGCTGACGCCCGCCTGCGGCGGCAGGTAGCGGGACTCGCGCTGGACGACCAGCTCGCCGTTCTGGTTGGTGATCAGCGCCAGGGCGCAGACCCGCGAGGGCGCGTTGTGCTCGTCGAGCGAGAAGTCGATGGGCGCGCCGTACTGGGGCTGGAGGGTGACGGTGGCGTGCAGGCCGGCGAAGCTGCCGGCGCCCTGGTAGATGATGACGAAGATCAGGATCCGGCGGAACTCGGCGGCGTGGTCGAGGTTGATGGTGAGGTTCTCGCCGGTCGCGAGCGCGCCGGTGCGGTCGTCGCCGTCGAGGTGGATGTACGGCACCTGGTGCAGGTTGCCGAAGTTGCCGCCCACGGCCTGGACGATGCCCTTGCTGCCGTTGTTCAGCTCCCACAGGGCGCACAGGTCGAGGTCGGTCGGCGGGGGCGCCACCCCCGCCGAGCCCGCCTTGGCGAGCTTGCGCATCCAGCCGCCTGCGCTTCCGCCGCCTGCGGAAGGCGCTTGGGCGAGCTGCCAGTTGAGGTTGACCCGCATGGCGCCCGAGGTGCCGCCCTGCTTGGTGAGGGAGACGGCCGGGGCCTGCTTGGTCAGCGTGATCTTGCTGAGGCTGACGGGCGGGGGCGGCGCCGCGGGCGGAGCGGCGGGCATGGGCGGTACGGGCGGCGGAGCCATCGGCATCGGCGGTGCGACGGCGGCCGGGGAAGCCGGGGGCTCGTCGTTTACGGAGATGCCGAAGTCCGTCGCGAGGCCGGCCAGCCCGCTCTCGTACCCCTGGCCCACGGCCCGGAACTTCCACGCCCCCTGCCGGCGGTACAGCTCCCCCAGCACGAACGCCGTCTCCACCGTCGCGTCCGCGCTCTCGAACCGGGCGATCTCCGCGCCGCTGGCCGTGTCCACGACCCGTACATGCAGCCCCGGCACCTGCCCGAAGCTCCCGCCGTCCGCCGACGCCGCCAGCACCACCGTCTCCACGGCGCGGTCCACGCGACCGAGATCGACGGTCAGCACGTCCGTGACCCCGTCGGCCGCCTGCGTCTTGCCCTCGTGCCGTACGGCCCCTGAGGCATCCACCGGCTGGTTGTAGAACACGAAGTCCGCGTCCGACCGCACCTTCCCGCCCACCAGCAACAGCGCCGACGCATCCGCATCCGGCACCCCAGGGCCCGTCCCCCAGCCCAGCTCCACCCGCACCACCGGCGCGGGCACCGGCACATTCATGCCCTTCTGAATCAGCATCAGCGCATCCCCTGTAGGCGTCGTCCCTGCCCGCCTATCCTCCCCGCCGTTCCCTCCGCGCGCAGCAGCGGGTCACAAGGGAACCGCCGGAACCCCCGGACGTACTCATGATCATGATCAATCCCGCATCCGACACCGCGCTCCAGCCGGACCCCGACGACGTCCAGCTGGCCGCCGACCTCCGCTCCATCGTCAGCGACCACCCCTACTGCGATCGCGCGGCGACGCTCGCAGCCTGTGCGGAACGGCTCGCGGACGACCCCCACGGCGATGAGCGCGCCGGTCTGCCCTGGGTATGGACCGAAGGCGCCGTACGGGCGTCGCCGGGACCAGGTGGTATGCCAGGGCACGGATACGCCCGACTCCAGAAGGCGGTGGGCCCAGTCCCTTTGGCCACGATTGACCGCTGCCCAGTGCAGCCAGGCGAGCCACTCGCCCTGCGAGTCCGGTTCGACGCCTTCTTCCTCCAGGTAGTGGGCGTCGGCAGCCACACCGCCCAGCGGCACGCCATCGGGCCACGCCAGCGCCAGTCCCTGCAACAGCGCCTCACGGCCCACATGGGCGACTGTCTCGGGATCGGCCAGCAGTTGCGGCAGCGTGCCCGCCAACGCCGCATGCACGGGAAGGGTCCGGGCCGCGTAACGCTCCAGTGGCCCCGCCTCGCACCAGGCAGCCCGGGCCAGCAGGGCGGCGGCGATGCGGCTGTGCCCTTCAGCCTGCGATGGGTCCGGCGAGTCGGGCCGCGTACTTCGAGCCGTCGGTACGAACGACACTTGGGGAGCGGCACCATCGCCTTCGCGCACCTCGACGAGTTACGGAGGCAGGTCTGCGGGATCCGGCAGGTCCTCCCCGGCCAGCGGTTCCCAGACAGGCAGAGGAACGTGCCGCAGTTCTGCGGCCGCGAGGGCACGGAGCTGCGGAAAATCAGTGAGCGCCTCCGCCGATGCGGTGGCCTGTTCCACGTATGCGGCGCCTTCTCGGCACTGCCCTTCTGCGGTGCCGCTGAGTGGTGCCCGCTCTCACCCGTTGTGGAGAGCGTAGGCCCAGGCCCGGGCCAGTACTCCGTTCTTATCGATGCGCAGCAGGGCGATAAGAACGTGCTGGGGAAGAAGCGACCTTTCGTTGTGATCCTCGATGATCGCTTTGGTGCGCAGGCCCGTGATCCAGAGGGCCACCATCGCGAGGAAGTTTGCCAGACTGAATGCGGCTGGAAGTGCCGCAAGCTCGTCCTCACCCGGTTCCGCGGGAATGCGGAGTACGTGTCCGGAGGCGCCGTCGATGACGAGTGCGCCACCCATCCATCGGCCGATCTGGAAGAAGGGACCGGTCTCCTGGGGCCGCTCGATGTCCGGCGGCCAGGGGAGCTCGGTCAGGACGTCCTCAAGCTGGTCGTCTCCCCAGGGGTAGATGCCCATTCCTCCTTCCCGCATGTCCGGGAGACCGAAGTTGATGAGCGTACGGCGGGTGGCCTCGTCGGTCAGCCCTTCGGGGATCTCGTCCTCGTCGAACTCGCGGATTTCATCGGCTCCGTACAACTCGGCGAGGTCCGAGGGGCTGGGCGGGGGGGCACCGACCGGGGTGATCTCGCCAGGGGCGGCGTACAGGTCGGACAGTGGCGGAACGTTGGGGGAGGTGAAGCCCTCGAACGGTGCGCCGGGCGCCGGGTCGATGGCGAGGAGGCCACCGGATCCGCCGAGGATGACGCGGTCGGCCAGGAGCAGCGGCGGGCTGTGCAGGAGGGTGAAGTGAGCACTTCGGGCGTCGGGGACGGCGTGCCACAGGTCCCGGAAGGTCTCAGGGGCGGCGGGACCGGTACCGGGAGGCGCGGGCCAGGCGAGGCCGGCGCGATGTTCGGCGGGGATCTCGTTTCCGTTCCAGGGACCGGCGAGGAGTTCCCCTGTGGCCACATCCCAGACAGCGGCCCGTGAGGTGGAGCTGTAGAGCCCGGCGACGGCCGGCCGGCCTTGCCAGCGCACTTCGGCCAGTCCGTCGACCGGCCCCGGGCTGAGGAAGCGCAGATGGTAGCCGCCCGGGGGCCGCCAGCGCGTCCAGGCCGCCTTCCACGGCAGATGTACGCCGGACTCGGCAATGGCCGAGGCGAAATCATCGTCGCCCCTCGTGGTGGACATCAACTGCAGCCAGGAGGCCCATTCCGGCTGCTCCTGCGGTACGACGCCGTAGAGCCAGAGGTAAAAGGCGTCGGCGGCAGCCGAGTTGCCGGGGATGTTGCCCTCGAACGCGCAGTAGGCGGCGTCGAGCAGCGCCTTCTGCGGGATGTTCGCGAGGTGGCCGCCCTGCCGGAGCAGTTCCTCGAATGTCCCCGCCTGAGCGGCGTGCATGGGGAGCCCCCTCGCCGCGTACAGCCCCACGGGGCCCGACTGGCTCCATCCCGTGGGACGGCGGAAGTCCGGAGCGTGACGCGAGAGCCAGTCGGTCATGTGCCGGTTGACGCGCCTCAGATCTGCGGGGTCCGTGTCCTGCCGCAGAGCTTCGGCGAGGCTTTCGTCCGCGAAGGCCACCCCTTCCGGTCCCGGGAGAAGTTCCGCCGTGGCCGCGGCCAGTCGATCGAGCTCGGCAACGGAGGCCGGTTCACCGCTCAGAGCTGCTGTCAGCTCGGCCCACGCGAGTGTCGGTACGACGCGCGGCTCCGCGAGCGCGAGCGCGCGCAGCGCCGTGGAATCCGGGAGGTCGGATGTGCGGCTGGTGCGGTCGTGTTCCGGAAGCTGGAAGACGACCCGGCTCTCGTGCTGCTCGTCATCGTCGTACTCGTCGTCTTCGTCGTCCGGATCCGGCAGGTCTCGCGGGATGACATGGGCGAGCACCGCGACTCTGCCGGTGGCGAGCGCTTCGACCGTCCCCAAGATGAGGTGCTCGGGTTCGGAGGAACGCCGGGTCAACCCTGCGCGATGCGTGTTCATGACGATGAGCAGACGGTCGTCAGCCATGTCGTACAGACGGCCGCGCCACTCGTCCCGGCGGCCCGGGGACAGGTCGACACCAAGGGCGTGCAGCGCGGCTTCGTGCACCTGCTCCGCGGTGAGGCCGGAGGCGTCAACGAGGACGCTGTCGCTCATGCTGCTGTGCAGTTCGCGCAGGACCGTTGCCCCGGCGGATCCGCTGGGATCGATGAGATACGCGGCAGTGCCTGCTGGGCGCCGGGAATGCCACCAGTCGCTGATGTGCGACACGGTCCCTTCGGTCACTGTGCGTCCACGTCCATCTGATCATCCAGCCCGTGCTCGCGCCTGACCATCTGGATCCTAGCCCGGGCCCAGACCTCACCCACGACCCTCAGATGATCGTGCATCTGCTCGGTCATCTCGTGCTCGTTGTCGGTCCGTGCGTTCTTGACGGCGGTCTTGATCTCGCTCGCCGGGAGCCCCTGGGCCGTCATCTGGGCACGCAAGGCCTGCTGCACGGCCTTGCGGCCCGAATCGACACGGTAGGTGGTGCTGTAATAGACGGGTTTGCGACGCATGGCTTGGGAGTCGCGAATGGCCTGGGAACAGTCCGCGTGTCCGGAGTTTCCCTTGCGGAGGCCGCACGGCTCCCGCTCGGTGTAGAGCCCGGCGATCTCGTATCCGGGCTGCCCGGCGGATGCCTTGCTGCTGTTGAGCCGGTCCACCCAGTCGAGGAGGTGTGTCTCCGAGTGGCGTGGGGACACACCGTCGTCCTGGCTCGGAATGGACGAGTCGACGACGTACGTGCTGTTCCCGTCCGCGTCGACCAGCTCAACGACCGCGTAGTTTTTGTCGGAGAAGTCGGGAGTGTTCTGCTCCGCGTTCTCCAGCAGGTCGGTGATGCTCGGCTTGTTGCTCTGTCCCGCGGCGTTCTGCGTCTCGTTCTGGAGGTCCTTCAGCGCCGTGTCGGCCGCGCTGCCCTCGCGCCGGTATTCGGCCGGGAACTTGTTCTGGGCGTCCGCCCGCCGTTCCGCCGCTACCGAGATGTCGTCGTAGTCGCGTGCCGGGTTGGGATCCCCGCTTCGCATGTTGGAGGCGCCCTCGTACGCGGAGTTTCCATCGAGGGCCGGCTCAGGGCTCCGGCCGACGCTGTTGTCCGCGTGGAAAGCCTGGCTCATCCGGGCCATGGTCGCGACAACGGCGTACCTCTGACCGTCGTTCATACGGGCGAAGTCGTCGCCGAGTACTTCCCTGAGTTCGCGTTCGGTGAATGCGGTCGGCGGAACGGTTTCGCCGCTGTCCCGCAGAGCCTGCCGGGCCGCCTGATGCGTCGCGTCCGCCGCGTCACGAGCAGTCTCGGCGTTGGCGAGCCGCTGAGCTGCGTTCGTCCTGTCCTGCGCGCTGCCCTTCTGGGCGTCCTTGACGGCCTTCCTGGCCGCTGTGACCTCCTTCTTGGCAGCAGTGAGTTCCTTCCTGGTCTTGCGGGTGCTCTCGGTGGCGTCGTCGTACGCAGCCCTGCGCTCGGCGGCGCGTTCCATCAGCTGGGCGAGCGGGGCACGGTCGTCGGCGGCCCATCGACGCATCTGGGCCTGGACAGGGTTCAGCTCGATCCGGTGGACCGGGTTGCCGCCGGCCACGTGGTTCCGGACGGCCGCCTGGGACGCGTCCGGTGGGAGCGTCGACTGCGTCTGGGTGACGGTCTCGGGAGCGGGCAGGGATGCGTTGCGGTCTTTGCGCCTTTTTTCCTCGGAGGTCTCGCCCTCGCCGTGCTGTCTCTTTGTACTGGGGCCTTCCTCCCTGTCGTCCGTCGTGTCCGGCTGATCCCGTTTGACGCCGGCCGGAGTGGCGTCGGGACGACGGTCGGTGGTCGCGGGGCGGGAGTCGGCGGGGCGGTTGGTGCCGGGGGTGGGGTCGGCGGGGGTGACGGGGCGGCGGTTGGGGTCGAGGGGCACGGCGAAGACGCCGTTGTCGCCGTTGTGGAGGGGAGTGTTGGAGCGCTGACCGGTCTGGGCGTCGACGTAGGTGATGTCGCCGTTGTGGTTGACGGCGTTCCAGGCGTGGGCGCGGCCGTTGGAGTCAGAGGTGATGATGACGGCCTGGGAGCCGTGTCCGGAGTCGCGGAGGGTGGATTCCAGGCGGGTGAAGGCGTCGTGGCCGTTGCCGAGGTCGGAGAACTTGGCGCCGAGGGTGTTCTCGATGCGGTCGCGGCCGCCGGTTTCGCCGCGGTCGGAGGGGTTGCCGTCCGAGTCGATGTCCGGGGTGCGGGAGGCGGCGGCGGTGGGGTTGCCGGAATAGGTGTCAACGGTGGAGAGGGCGGTGTCGACGCAGTTGTTGTTGCGGCCGGGCTCGGTGGGGTCGGTGCCGTTGATGTGCTCGGTCCAGGACCCGTCGTTGGGGTCGGGGTGGCGGACCGGGTCGCCGTTGTCGTCCCGGGGGATGTGGCTTTCCAGGGCGTTCTGGTCGTCGGGGCGGGGGCCTTCGACGCCGCCGGGCTGGTCGTAGGGGCGGGAGTCGGAGGTGGGGCGGGCCGGTGGCTGCTGGCCGTTGTTGGGCTGGTGCTGCTGGGCGTGGGCGGGGGTCTGCGCCGGGACGGTGGCGTGGACGTGGACCGGGGGCGGCGGTGTGGTCGTACTGGGCTGCTGCGTCTGCGGGGTCTGCTGGCCCTGGCCCTGCGGCGGCTGTTGCGGGCGGGAGTTGGGCGTGTCGCCGGCCGGGCGGTCGGGCGACTGGCCCGTCGGGGGCTGCTGCGCGGGCGGCGCCTGGCGGGGCGGGGTGGTGGGGGTGGGGGTGGTGTTCCCGGGCGTGTTTTGGCCCGGGGTGGTGTTCGGGGGGTTGTTGGACGGCGTGCTCGTGCTCGACGGTGTGCCCGTGTTGGTGCTCGGGCTCGTACTCGACGGCGTGCCACCGGTCGTGGGGCTCGGGCTGGTGACCGGAGTGCTGCTCGGAGTGGTGGTCCGCGAGGGCGTCGAGGACGAGGAGGGCGTCGAGGACGGCGTGCCGGCGGCGGCCGTGTTCGGGCTGCTGATCTGGGTGTTGCTGCCGCCGGATGTCGTGGGCGCGCTGGTGCCGCCGGTGGTGCTGGGTCGGCTGGAGGTGCCGGAGCCGGCGCTGTCCAGGTTGGGGCTGGAGGGCATGCCTGAGTTGGACGACTGCGACTGGTGGGGGGTCGGGCCCGTGTCCCCCGACTGGTGGGTCGGGGTGTAGTGCTGGCTCAGGTCGGGTGAGGCAATGCTGTCGGACTGCGTACGGACGTTGTGGGCAGTCGTATCCGTGGCGTGCGTCGGCGTGTACGAGGTCGGGTTGGGCGAGTGTGGTGCCGAGTCCGAGGAGGTGGCGTGCGGCGACGAATCGGCGGACGGTGTCGTGTCGTGGGCCGGAGTTGAGTCGTGGGCCGGAGTTGAGTCGTGGGCCGGCGTCGGTGAATCGCTGGGGGTCGCGGTCGGAGTCGAGTCCGGGTTGCTCGTGGGGGTCGAGTCCGTTGCGGAAGGCGTGTCCGTCGAGGCCTGCGGGTCGAACGGGGACGGCGTGTAGTTGTCGGCCGAGTGCGTTACCGGGGAGGCGGCGGGCGCCGGGACGGCTGTCGAGTCCGGTGTCGTGGGCGGTGTCGCGCCAGGCGTCGAGGTCGACGGCAGAGTCGGTGGCGTGCTGTCGGAGCTCGTCGTGGTGTTGCCGTTGCCGTTGCCATTGGCGAGCGGGCTGGTCGGGGAGGTCGTCGTCGGGCCTGAGTTGCCGTCGCTGTGCGTCGTGGTCGTAGAGCTCGTACTGCTTGAGCTGTCGGACGAGGAATTGCCGTCGGAGGAGTTCGTACTGTCCGTCGATGTCGATGACGACGTGGACGACGATCCGTCTCCGTCGGAGGAGCTGCTGTCCCCGTGCCCGTTCCGGCTGTCTATCGCGTGGTGGGCGCTGTGGCCGGCCTTGCCGCCCAGGTTGTCGCGGACGCCCTCGGCGATGGTCTGCGGGGTGTTCTTGAGCTGGTCGACGGCGGCGTCGGAGCCGGCCTTGAGGGTCTGGCCGACATTGATGCCCTTCTGGGCGCCGAAGTTGACGTTCAGGGACTGGGAGATCAGGTCGGTGATGATCGCTTCGAGGGCGGAGATCGCGGGCTCTTTCATCGCCTCGACGATCGCCTCGATGAGGGCGTCCTTGAGCTCCTTGAGGAGTCGGCGCACGATCATCTTCGTCGCCTGTGTGGCCCCGGCCGCCCCCAGCTCGGACAGACCGAAGGTGAAGGGCGCGGCTGCTTGGGCGGCGATGATCTCCGCTGCAAGGATTGCCAGTTGGACGATCACCGCCGCCTTGGCCGCGATCACGATGGCGCCGGCCGCGTCGAGTACGCCGGCGACGACCAGGGCCACGGTCTGGGCGTCGTCCAGGTAGCCGGAGCCGTTGCCGGAGAACTTGTCCCAGGTGCCCTTGAAGCCGTCGATCGAGTCGCCGTAGTTCTCGGAGATCACGTTGCCGGCCGCGGTCACGCCCGTGTACTGGATCCCCTGTACGTCGGTCGCGAACTGCCGCCACAGGTTGGCGGCTTCGAAGAGCTTGTCCTCGTCCGCCGTCGGCCAGTCCATCCCGAGGACCTCGTTGAGGACCCATTCGAGCCAGTCCGGCAGCATGATGGACACGCGGTATTCCCCCGTTGAGATTCAGTTGCGGATTGCGGGCGGCGGCCGGTATTCAGATACTCGTCGGCGGAACCAGCTGTTTGAGCAACTGGCCCTGCGCGTCGGCGTGCGACTGCTCCTGCTGGATGAGCGCGTTGTTGAACGTCTCGTTGGAGTCATGGTTCTTGCCCATGTCCTGCAGCGCCTTGCCGATGTCGTCCAGCCGGGTCGTGAGGAAGTCCATCGACTGGTACATGCCGTCGCGTACGCCTTCGTAGACGACACCGAACTTCTCGCCGATGTCGTCGTCGCCCCACGGAGGTGTGTCGCCCTGCTCCAGGGTGGTCAGCCCGTTCCTGAGGCGGTCCACGGCATTGCCGAAGGACTCGCTCATCTTCTTGAAGCTGTTGCCCTCGGTGTCGAGGACGTCAGTTGCGGCTTTGAGGCCGTCCTGTCCCATTAACTTCCCCCGTCCATACGGCGATCACGTTCCGGCACGGCAGTCAGTCATCGCAAAAGCTTACTGAGGGCAACCCGTGATTCTTCAAGGCCCTTGTGTCACAGCTCTGTTCTGGATTCTGTGCTGGGTTCTGTTCTAGATGCGGCCGCGGCGTCCGCGCGGGCGCGGGGTCGTGGGCGGCTGCGCGGGTGCGTCGCGCTCGGCCTGCTCGCGGGCCTCGGCTTCCTCCTGCTCGCGGCGGTAGCGCTCGGCGGCCTCGCGGTTGCGCGCCTCCTCCTCGGGGGTGAGGTTCTCGGCAGCGCGGCGGATCTTGGTCATGCCGTCGCCGAGGGCGTCGAGATACGGTCCGCCCTTGGCGACGTCGGTCATGGTGAGCCGGCCGGTGAGGACTTCGCGGGCCATCTGCTTGAGCTGGGGCGGCACGTCGGGGTTGTCGCGGAGGGTGCGCAGGGCCTTGTGGAGGCGGGCGGCCTGGGCCGGGTCCTTGGCGTCCTCCATGAGGTCGTCGTCGGTGACTTCGCGCTCGGTGCTCATTGAATCGCCCCCGTCTCAGGATGTGCGTGCGCATGCCATAGTGCCAGGCGCCCGGGGGTTGAAACCATGGCCATAGGATCGGCGTCCGTATGTATCGCACGCACGACGAGCGAAGGGCGGCAGAGGCCATGAGCGGCCAGTACGCACCGCATCCCCACATCGGCGGCCGGACGGCGGCGCTGCGCGCGCTGGCGGCCTGGCGGATGGAGTGGCCGGGGACGCCCAGATGCGTTGTGCTGACCGGGAGTTCGGGGAGCGGTGCGTCGCGGCTGCTGACCGGGTTTCTGATGCTGTGCGACCCGGAGTTCCGGAAGCAGCTGCCGCTGGCCGAGCTGGATCCGACCATCGTGCCGCCGGAGCTGCCCGCGCCGGCCGTGCCGGGCCCGGACGGGCTGACGGCGGCGCAGCTATTGTGGGTGCTGGCCGACCACTTCGGGCTGAAGGCCTCGCGGGTGGAGGACGTGTACGCGCAACTCGCCGCGCTGGACGCGCCGGTGACCGTCGTCGTGCCGGACGTGGACCTGGCCGGGGCGATCCGGGGGCTGGACGAGCCGGCCCGGGTCGTACGGGAGGTACTGCGGCCGCTGGCGGCGACGGAGACCGTACGGCTGCTCACGGACGTGCCGCGACCGCTGGCCGCCGAACTGGCCGCCGGGCTGCCGCCGGGGACGGTGCAGGTCATCGACCTGGACGAGCCGGAGTGGGACGACCCGGAGGGCCTGGTGCTCCAGGCGGACGCCTTGCTGAGCCCGCAGTTCGGGGCGCCGGAGCTGCCGTTCACCACCGACTCGCAAACGCGCGGGCGGCTGGCCGCGGCGATTGCCGGGCGGGCGGCGGCGAACGGGCCGGGCGGGAGTCGGCTGACCGTACAACTCGCGGTGAACGGACTCCTCATGGCGCCGGAGGGCTTCGATCCGGCGGACGAGCAGTGGTTGCCGCGAGGCATCGGCGAGGCCCTCGACCTGCACGCCCGCCGTCTGGGCGCCGAGCCGGAGCTGCTGCGGCGAATGCTCCTGCCGCTCGCGCTCGCGGAGGGCCAGGGGCTGCCGTTGCAGCTGTGGGCGCCGCTGGCGAGCGCCGTCGCGGGGCATGACATGGGCGAGGCCATCGCGGGGGCGATGACGCTCGCCGGGCCGTTCGTGACGCCGGGGGAATCCGCTGACGACGGCCGTACGCTGCTGAAGCTGCTGCACCCCGGGCTGGCCGAGGAACTGCGGTCCGGCCTGCCCGACGGCGGGCGTGCGGCCCAGACGCAGATCGCGGTGGCGCTGCTGGAACAGGTGCCCGCCCAGAACTGGGCCCAGGCCGATCCGTACGTACGCGACTACATCGCGGGCCACGCCCTGGCGGCCGGGCTGCTGCCGCAACTCCTGACCGACCCGGGCCTGTTCACGTTCGCCGACCCTGTCCCGCTGCGTGCCGCCGTGGACGCCGTGCCGCTGGAGGCGCTGGGCGCCCCGGCCCGTACGTATCGTCGGGTCGCGCCGCTGCTGACCCGCACCGAGGCGCCCGAGGTGCTGCGGGCGGCGCTGCTGGAGACGGCGTTCGTGGAGGACGGGCTGCGGGACTACGCGGACGCGGTGCACGCGCTGGGCCTGGTCCTGCCGTGGCGGACGCTGTGGAGCGTTCCGGTGCCGGGGGTGAGCGCGGTGACGGCGGCGGCCCTGCCGGCACCGTCCCCGTCCTCGTCCCTGTCCCCCGAAGCGGCGCCCTTGCGTGTTGCCGTCCTGGTCGTCCCCGAGGGCACCCCGGGCGCGCTGCCCCTCGGCGGCGCCGCCGTCATGGTGCACGGGCTCACCGAGCCGACGCCCGTTTCGCAGGACGCCCTCGACCCGACCGCCATCCTGCGCCCCGACGAGGATGAGCGCGCTGCCGCCCCGCTCGCGCTGAGCCGTGGCGCGGACTACGTACGGGTCTGGGACCGCGCTTCCCAGGAGGTCGTCGCGGCCGTGATCTCCGACGTACCGTTCACCGGCGCTGACCTCTCCCCCGACGGCGTACTGCTGCTGGCCACCGAGCGCGGGGCCAAGGCCCTGCGGATCACCACCCCCGCGTAACCCTCCCGTGCAACCGATAGCCTCGTCCGTACGACACCCGTGGCCCCGTATGAAGGAGCTTCTCCCGTGATCAGCCAGGCGCAAGCGCTCGCGACCGCCGACCGTTGGCTCAACGGCCACGCTCCGCAGGAGCAGCACCGCCGGGTCGGCATTCAGGAGTTCGACCTCGGGTGGGTGGTGTGGGCGGTGCCGCCGCCCGTCGAGGTGGACCCGGTGACCGGGCAGCGCCGGCCGCCCGCCGACTTCGGCAACGCGTGCGGGGTCGTCGACCGGCGCACCGGCGAGCTGACCGTCTGGCCTTCGGTGCCGGTGGACGAGGTCATCGGCATGTACCAGGCCAAGCACGGCGCCTCCGCGTCCGCCGATGCGGCGCCGCCGGTCACGGGCCCGGGTAACACGGCCGTCTTCTCCTACGTCGACCCCACGAACGGCGAGGAGACCACCCTCTTCCGCACTTCCGCCCCCGGGCAGCCCCCCGTCGAGTACCAGGTCTGGGCCGAGCTGCAGGGCATGGGCGTACCGGCCGGCAATGTCGTCGCTGTCCACACCGACCTGCGGCCCAGCCTCCTGCCCGGCGGCTACACCGGCGACCTGATCCTCAACGCCTTCCCGAACGCCTCCTTCTCCTGCTCCCAGGACTACGGCATGCGGCCTGAGGAGCGCGCCGAGGGCATCGCCGCCCTCATCCAGAACGTCGAGTCCATGCACCGCATGGCCGGCCAGCAGCCCCCGCCCCGCCCCCACCGCGTCCCCGTCCCGGACAACGTGACGCCGGCAGAGCCCGAGGGCGACGACGCTCTCGGCCAGGAACTGGTCGAGGTCTTCGGCGCGGACGGCGTCCGTCGCTACGACGCCGCCGACCTCACCGCCACCGAGCTCCCCGAGTCCGCCACCGCTACCCTCACCACGGCCGGCCTCCCCGCCGACATCCCCTTCTTCTTCGCCGCCGACCGCCCCGACGTGCCCCCACCCGGCGGCCTGTTCACCGACGCGGCCACGCATCTGCGGGAGCGCGGCACCGAGGCCTCCGAGAAGGCCCTGGAGACTCTGGCCGGGCACGTACGCATCGGCACCGACGGCCTCTACGTCGTCACCGTCCAATGCCGGGGCGCCGAGCGCTGGATCGGCTCCGTCTGGGCCGTCCACCCGGTCTCCGGCACCGGCCGCTTCATCAACCAGTCCGTCTCCGCCTTCGACCGCTCACTGGCGCTGCTCGTGCAGACCCGGGAGGAGATGGAGGGCATGGACCCTGTCGAGGCCGGCGCGGCCGTCGCCGCCTTCCAGGAGCAGTTGGCCGCGCTGGACCCGACGGCGCTGGGCGATGTCGAGAACTGGTGGACGGTCGTGGTCGAGCAGATGTGGCACGGCCTGTTCTGACTGTTCTGACCGGGGGTCAGGAGAGGGGCGGCGAGATGTGCCGCCCCCATTCGCGGGCCAGCGCCTCATCCGAGGCCTCGGCGCTCTCGGCCGCAGTGCCAAGCGCGCCGCCGATGGCGTCGAGGCGGCGGTTCAGGTGCCCGAGCGTCGCCACCATCCGTTCGGCCAACTCGGTGTAGCCGTCGCCCGCTTCGGCCCCGACGCCGTCGCGTATCGCGTCCGCTGCCGCGGCCTCTTCGAAGGCGCTCGCATAACGCTCCAGGTCGTAGGCGTACGTCCCGAAGCTCTTCCCGAGCTTTGCCACCTCGGTGTGGTTGATGCGGAACTCTTCAGACATGAATCCCCCGTCGTCGTAGGGCCGCCGGCCCCCTGACTACGTCGTCTTTACCTGCGCATGGCCTGGCTACCATACAGGTCATGCTCGACTGCACCCCGAACGGCCGTCCTGCTGACCGGAACTGGGCCCTGGTCTGGTGGAACCTCACGGGCCTCGCTCTTGTGCTCGCCCTGTCCCTCGCGGCGAACGGCATCGCCGGTAGCGCGCTGGACCTCTTCGCCGAGAGCCCGCGCCTGTCCATGGCGGGCCGCGCTCTGGGCTTCGTCGGCGGCACCGCGGCTGCCGCGGGCGGTGTCCTCGCGGTGCGCGCCTTCCCGATCCGCTCCCGGCGCTGGATGCTCGCGGCCTACGGGCTGCTATTACTCGCCGTTCCCTTGCTGGTGGTCCGGCCGTAGCGGTCGGCGTACCAGTCCGTGTCGATGGCGGGGTTGCGCAGATTCGCCCAGAACAGCTCGTCGGGCGCGGGCGGGAGGGGCGGGCTGCCCAGGTCTTCGAGGAGATCTCCCCGCCACTCGGCGCACACATGGCTGCGTACGGTCCTGATCTGGTCGACGGCCCGGTGCGGCAAGTTCCGGAGTAGGACCACCATGCTCTCCGCCGCCCACTTGCGGTAGTTGTCCCGCCGCGTCTCCGCCTGGGCTATGACCGAGCGCAGCCGCAGGCCGAGCGGATTGTCATCCGTGACCTCGACGCGGTGACCCCGCCCCGCCTCGTCCAGAGCGTGTGCGACTTCCGCGTACTTGGCCAGCCCCGTCTCGGCGGCGAGCCGGCACATCTGCCTCACCGCCGCCTCGGCGACCCGCTCCCGGGGCAGAGTGGCTATGAGGGCTCCGAGCACACCCAGTCCCTGGATGTAGACGGCCCGCAGCCGCGGCTCGCCCCGGTCCAGGCTCAGCGCCGGGAGCGTCTCTTCCGCGCCCGGAAGAGATTCATCCGCCCTCCCCCACCCCGCGTCGGGCGCCTGGGCCCGCTCCCAGATCAGCGCCCCGTTGAAGACGACCGGCGTCGCCCCATCCCCCTGGAACGCCCCTCCGCCCTCCAAGCTGTCGGCCACATCCGCCAAGTACGCCCCCAGCGACCCCGCATGCCCGAAGCTCGTCCCCGACTCATCGAAGAACCGCCCCACCGCCCCAAACCCATCTCCCCCGGCCCTGCAATCGACCGTCAGCCCATCCGCCGTGACCTCATACGACCCGAACTTGACGAACTCGCGCCGCCAGTAATCGCCCCAGTCCTCATCCTCGTCCCCCGCGATGATCCCGCGCAGAAACAGCGTCGCCCCCACGGCCTCCCCCACGCCCAACAACCTGTCATGCGTCGGAAACTGAAACCCTGTTGCCCCGTCATGCCGCCTCATCGACGCCACAAGATCACCATGAAACCGGACCCCAAGCCGGCTCTCAGCCGCCGCTATATCCCCCGCCGTCGCAGGCCCGTTGAGCGTGGCGAACGTCGCCGGCGCCCTCTCGCGCAGCCAAGCGTCGATGCGGTCCCACGAACTGTCCACCAGGTCGGTCGTCATGCCCAAACACTATTTGCGAGCACTGACAGGAGGCCTCCGCGGCCGCCTGCGGCCGGAGCTCCGCCTTCCACGCCAAGGCATTCTCCGCTCCCTCGCCAACAGTGGTCAGGCACCGCCGTACAACCGGTCCAGGTCCACGAGGACGACGTCGCCTCGACGTTCGGCCTCCCGCAGGTCATCGGAAAAACCCAGACCGCTGTAACAGGCCGGCTTGGAGTGAGTCGTGTCGATGCCCTTGGCTGCCAGCAGACGGAGGGCGTGCTGCAACCGTTCCAAGTGGCGCAGGTCCATGACCTTGTTCCACTTTGCCTCACCGATGGAGAGGAGAATGCCGTTGTCCTGGCCGATCGCTCCATGGACTACGACGTCGAGTTCGATGGACGTACGCCGCTCCGGATCGGCCACGGTCCCCTGGGCCACGCGAGTAGGCAATCCGCCGAAGACCTCGATGTCGGCATGGTCCGACACCCAGTCGCGGCACAGCTTCTCGAAGTGCGGACCCAGCACCTGGCTGTTGAAGCGTTCCTGACTGCGTGCCCATACGTCCGCCGCTGTGTTCTGGTTCAGCCAGTCGAGGGAGGGTTCGATGATCGAGTGGTGGAAGGCGATCAGCGGTTCGGCGATGCGGTAACTGGTTCGGTTGCCGCGAAAGGCGTCGGGTTCGGCATTGAGCAGGCCGCACCCCTGCAGCACGGTCAGCGGCAGTGAGATGTCGGTGGCCTTTCGCCCGATGCTGTCAGCGATCCCGCCGCGTGTGTGATTGCCGCCTGCGACTGCGGCAAGCACGGAGTGGTAGAGCGACCGGTCCCGCAGGTCCGCTTCCTCAGCCAGGAGGTAGGGCGCTTCCCGATAGATCGGCCTAGCTGGGTTCAGAACTGTACGGCACACCCAATCGTCGAAGTCGTCCGGGCCATCCGGGGCGTCGTCGCCCGCGAATTCACGGCGGTACGCGGGCGTACCGCCGACGATGGCGTTGACCATGACCGCCAGCCGAGGGCTCTCGATGCCCCAGAAGCGGGCTGCTTCCCGGTAGTTGAGCGAATGGACAATCAACTCCAGGCCAGCCCGGCCACGCAGAGGCGCGGTACCGGACAGCAGCCCTCCCATGAAGGACAGTGCGCTGCCACACAGAAGGAGGCGGGGCCGGGGCGCATGCGCGTCCATCGTGCGGACACCGATGACCGCCTGGAGGATTGAGGGAAGCGAGGGCGACGACCGGACAAGATACGGGAACTCGTCGATGATGACCGGGGTGGGACCGTTGGCTCCGAGCCGGAACAACTCGTGGGAGGCGTCCTCCCAGTCGTCGAACCGCAGCGGGCGCCTGGCTCCCGTGTGCCGGGCAATGGCCGCCCCGAGCCGCCTCAGCGATTGGGCCTCTGTCGCTTCGGTCGCAGCGAAGTAAAACCCTCCCGTTGCCCGCGCCAAGGCCTGGAGCAGGAACGTCTTACCCTGCCGACGCCGGCCCGAGACCACACCAAGGGAGTTGCCTGGATGCTCCCGCGTCGCGAAGCCTGTCAGCTCGCTCCACTCCCAGTCACGGTTGAACATGTCCGGGGGCTTCGGGATGTGGACGGCTACAGGCTTCGGCACGGGGCTTTCCCTCTTAGGGGTGTAGTTCTTAGAAGTACACCCCTAATAACTTCCCGTCGCCCAGACGGTTACGACGCACGTACACCGGGGCCGCATCTCTTCTGACTGCCTGAGGCCCACGGCCCGAAAGCGGTGGGCCCCACTCCTCATTGATTGGGCCACTGACCCGGCGGCGGCTGCTGGGAGGCGTACGGGTTGTGTTGGGGCTGCTGCTGGTACCCACCGGCCGGAGGCTGCTGCCAGCCGTTCGGAGGCTGCTGCTGCCAATCGCCCTGCGGCGGGAGCGGAAATCCGCCACCCGGACCGTTGCGGCGACCGCCGCGCTTCGAGAGGACGATGATCAGCATGATGACGAGGGCGAGCACCAAGACACCGATAACGATAGCGACGATGACACCCGTGCCCATACCTGACGAGTCAGAAGACGACGACGAGTTGTTGGCGACCGAGCCACCCGCCGCCGCGGATGTTGACGGCGAGTTCGAGGACGAGGCTGCCGCTGTCGGCGTCTTGAGCGGACCCTGCTTGGAGCCGGCCGAGATGCCCTTTGTGAGGGCGCTATAGGGGCGGATGAAGCCGTATCCGTAATGCTTGTCCGGCAGGCTGAGGCCCTTCGCGGAAGAGGGCAGGCTCGCCGTCTTAACGAGGCGGTTGGCGATCTGGCCTGCTGTCAGGTCCGGGAACTTCGCACGGAGCAGGGCTGCAGCGGCGGAGACGTAGGCGGTGGCGTCAGAAGTACCGTTGGCCAGGCGGTAGCCGCCTCCCGTCTTCGCGCTCCTGATGTACTCGCCGGGCGCAGCGAGCATCAGCTGAGGACCGTAGTTTGACTTCTCCCAGACAACGCCGTCCTTGCCTACTGCACCGACAGCGAGAACACCCGGAGCAGAAGCTGGGTCCGTGAGATTACCTGCGCCATCGTTCCCCGCGGCAGTAACGACTAGAACGTCCTTCTCTGCCGCGTAGGCAATTGCTTGCTCTTCTTCGACAGAGGGGTCAAATCCGGCGTCAATGGACATATTGACAACGGAGGCGCCGTGATCAACCGCATACCTCAGCCCTGCGGCGTAGTCCAGCGAATCGGCGGAGGTAATCCCGGAGTCCTGAGCCAGGACCTTGACGGGAAGGATCTTGGCGTCAGGGGCCAACCCCATTACTCCGTCGGCACCGCCGGATCCATGACCATGCCCCGCGATGAGGGACGCCATCGCAGTCCCGTGAACGTTGACTGTCTCCCGATCAGCCGTCCCACCGCCGGTAAAGTCCTTGCCAGGCAGAACACTTCCGGTCAAATCAGGGTGAGTGCCATCCACGCCGCTGTCGAGGACTGCCACAGTAACGCCCTTACCCGTCGAGACCCCCCACACCTTCTCGGCGTCGAAGGCTGTGACTGCGAGGGGCCACTGGCTGTCTCTGATTGAGTCCGCCGAGGCGACCGGCGCGGTTCCGAAGAGCAGCGCTCCCGCCAGCGCCGCGCCGCCCGCTGCACGCAGCGTCCCCGTGAAGGTCATGTTTTGCAACTCTCCTGACGTACGGAGGGTCCGCAGCCCGGAGACTGCGGACCCTCGGCACTTCTTGTGTGTGCTGCTTCTAGTGGCCTTGGCCGATGAGACCCCGGCGCTGAGTGCCTGCTCGATGCCTCACTGATTGGGCCACTGGTTCGGTGGCTGCTGCTGCGAGGCGTACGGGTTCTGCTGCGGCGGCTGCTGCTGGTACCCACCGGCCGGAGGCTGCTGCCAGCCGCTCGGAGGCTGCTGCTGCCAGCCACCCTGCGGCGGGAGCGGAGACCCGCCACCCGGTCCGTTGCGGCGACCGCCGCGCTTCGAGAGGACGATGACCAGCACGATCACGACGACGAGCACGGCAACGCCGATGATGACGAAGACGCCGGCACCCAGACCCGAGGAGTCCGACGAGGCCGAACTGTTGGCGTCCGATCCGCCAGCCGTGGTGGCTGTCGACGGAGAGGCCGAGGTCGCGGCATCGGGCGTCCTGAGCGGGCCCTGCTTGGACCCGGCCGGGATGTCGTCTGCAAGAGCGTGGTACGGGCGGATAAAACCGTAGCCGTAGTGCTTGTCCGGAAGGCTGAGGCCCTTCGCCGAAGAGGGCAGGCCAGCCGTCTTCACCAGGCGGTTGGCGATCTGACCGGCAGTGAGATCCGGGTACTTCGAACGGAGGAGAGCGGCAGTCGCCGAGACGTAAGCGGTCGCGTCAGAAGTGCCGTTGGCCAGGCGATAGCCGCCCCCGTTGGCTGCAGACCTGATGTACTCACCGGGAGCTGTGAGCATGAGGTGCTCCCCGGAATTCGAATTCTCCCACACTACGCCGTCCTTGCCGACAGCTCCCACGGCGACAACCCCAGCCGCACCAGCAGGAAAAGAGACCCTCTGCGCGCCAGTGTTGCCTGCACCGCCAACGAGAAGGACGTCCTTCTCTGCTGCGTAGGCGACAGCGTCCTTCTCATCGCTAGAGTAGGCGATGCCCGCATCGAAAGACATATTCACCACGGTCGCGCCCTGATCCACCGCATACCGAAGCGCTTCAGCCCACTCCGTGCTTCCGGAGTTTTCGAAGTTGATTCCGACGGGCAGAATCTTGGCATCCGGGGCTAGTCCCTTTACCCCCGCAGAGCCCCCAGCCCCATGTCCGTGACCTGCGATGAGCGATGCCATCGCGGTCCCGTGACTGTCGCCGTCGACAGTGCTGTCATTGCGGTTGGCCGTCCCGCCGGTGACGAAGTTCTTACCCGGCAGAACATTTCCGGAAAGGTCTGGATGAGTACCGTCCACCGGACTGTCGATAACCGCGACGGTAACGCCTTTGCCCGTGGACAGCTGCCATACCTGCTCGGCATCGAACTCACTCAGCGGCCACTGGCTGTCTCTGATGCTATCTGCCGAAGCGACCGGCGCGGTTCCGAAGAGCAGCGCTCCCGCCAGTGCCGCGCCGCCCACTGCACGCAGCGTCCGGGTGAAGCTCATGCTGTTACACCTCTCCTGACGTGACTGGGGCCCGCAGCCCGATGGCTGCGGGCCCCTTCGCTTTTCCGCCGATCACTCGTTCGGCAGCTGCCTACTCAATGACCCGGGGTGCCACATTACGCTCTGGCGTCCAGGTCTCCTCATCCTCGATGAGGTAGTCCGGACGCTGGCCCTCGCGCCCTTCCTCGTCGCCCTTGCCGCGTCCGTGGGCGCCGGGCGCCCCTGCCATGCCCCGGCCGCTTTTGCTGCCCGTGCCGGCTTGCGTACCGCCGCGACTGCGGTGGAGTCCGGATCCGCCCTGGGCTCCACTGCCGGACTTGCCCTTCGCCGCACCGACGACGCCGCCCTTCTGCCGGGCTAGAGCACCGCGGCCGGTTGAGCCCCCAGCGCCGCCCTTACCGGCGCCTGCCGCGCCACCCATACCGGGTGTACCCATGCGCCCGCTGCCCGCACCAGTGCGGCCAGCGGCACTGCCGCCGACCGTCGAGCCGGAGACGCCAGGAACTCCAGAAGTGCCGCTTCCGGTGCCGCCGCCGAGGCTGCTGGACCCAGAACCGACTGACGAGCCGGTCGACCCGACCCCTCCGTAGCTGCCGCCGACACCCCCAAGGCTGCTGCTACCGCCGGAACTTCCGGTTCCGAAGCTGTCAAGCCCGGTGCCGACTGTGCCGCCCGTCCCAATCGAAGGGGTGGAAGTTGAGAACTTCGGCGTGCTACCGCTGCCGGATCCACCCGAAATACCTTCTGTGGCATTCGGAGAGGTAGCGGTGATCGGGGTGTATCCCGAGCCCGTGCTGGTAGAGGCCTTGTAAGTCCCGGCTGTCGAACTCGGGCTGGAGACGCCCACGGGAACTGCGGCGATCGTCCCAACGCCGGTGGTGTTTCCGTTACCGTTTCCGTCTTTCTGCTCCGAAATACTCTGGTCGACGTGAGCCAAAGTTGGCTGTTTCAACTGCTGGGCCTTGCCCTTGTACACCAGCGCAAGGTTCTCCATATGGACCGCAGCTTCGAGCGAGCGCTCCTTCTCCTCGGAGATCTGCCCCCTGTTGTTGTTCAATGCCTGCGCCGTGGAGATGTTCGGGTTGGCCAGATCCGCATTGAGCTGGGTCTCGTCACGGCCGGTACTCATACCGAACATGCCGCCGATGGCCGAGACCACGCCCCCGCTACCGGGGAGGATGGTGTTGGAGATGAGTCCCGCTGCTCCGGCCCCGGAGGAGAGAGTGTTCCCGAGGTAGTCCAGGCCACTGTCGAGCAAGCTGGGCTCTTGGATCGCCATGACCTGACCGTATGTGTCCTGCAAGGTCTGAGCCGCGGAGAACAGCACGTCGGAGACGCCCTTAGCGTAAGGCGCGCCACTGACGAAGCTTTGGGAGATCTTGTTGGCCTCGCTGGCAAAGCCCATGGCCGAATCGCCGTGCCAGGTTTCAAGAACCTTGCTCACGGCGTCAGTGAACTGCTTCAGGATGCCGCCCTGGCCATCTGTCCCGACGAGCAGGTCGTGGACATCCAGCCAGTTCTGGGCGACGTCCTCCACGGTTTGGACCTTGACGTCCTCCAGCATCGCCTTGAGATCCTTCAACCCCTTTTGGTTGAAAGGAGTATCCGGCTTGAGCCGGCTGGAGCCTCCGCCGTCTGCTGCCACCATCAGCTAGCCCCCAATGCAGTGAATTCTCCGCCGATCGTCACAGCTCACACTCCCATGTTCGCGCTGCTGGAAGTGGTCGTGTTCGCGTGCTCGGCCTCTTCGTAGTGGTCCTTGGCCTTCTTCGTCTTCTTGCCGAATTCATCGACCAGGTCCGCGATCTTGCCGAGGATTTCGTTCTCGATGTAGTCCTTCATCACGGCATGCGAGTTCCGCAACTCCTCCTCCTCGGAAAAGTTCTTGCCCAACGCGCCGGCCGGAAGGTACGTGTTGTTCGCTGCCTTGCCCTTGGGGCCGCCCATGTCCCGCAGAACGTTGTTGAGTGCGGTGATGACCTCGTCCAAGGCGCTTAGATCGACACCGTATTGACTGCTAGCCATTAGTCATGGCCTCCCCGTGAGTGTTGATTGGATGCTTGCGGCGCCAGTCGCGCATCGCGATCCCGGCGCCCACGACGACGGCGACGATGAGGATGCCGGCGCCAACGACATAGATCCCGTAGCGGGCGTTCCGCTCTTCCGTTGTCTCTCCGATGGTGAGCTTGCCGGGGACGATGGAACTGCCTGCGTTCTGGAGTTGGAGGGACGCCGGGTCGGGGGTGGGCTTGTCGGTGGGGGGGTCGTCGCTGGTGAGGGCGGCTACTGGGTCGACGACGCCCCAGCCGATGAGGTGGTTGGGGCCGCGGTCGGTGCGTTGGGCGGTTTGCTCGATGCGGGCGACGACCTGGGCCTCGGTCCAGTTGGGGTACTTGGAGCGGATGAGGGCGGCGACGCCGGCTACGTAGGGGGCGGCGAAGGAGGTGCCGTTGTCGATGCATTGGCCGCCCTTGGGAACGGTGGAGACCATGTCGACGCCGGGGGCGGCCACACCGATGAAGTCCCCGGGCTGGGAGAAGGAGGCGCGCTCGTTGTTGCGGTCGGAGGCGGCGACGGCAAGGACGCCGGGGAAGGAGGCGGGGTAGGTCTTCTTCTCTTTGCCGGAGGCCCCGTCGTTGCCGGCGGCGGCTACGACGACGACGTTCTTGCCGAGGGCGAATTCGACGGCCTTCTCGAGCTCCGAGCCGGGGCTGAGGGCGGAGGAAGTGTCCTGGGAGATGTTGATCACGCCGGCGCCGGCCGTGACGGCGTAGCGGATGGCACTGGCCATGGTGCCGGCGGTGCCGCCGCCCTCGTTGTTGTTCTGGCGAATGGGGATGATGGTGGCTCTGGGGGCGATGCCGATGAAGCCGGTGCCGTCCTTTTGGCGGGCGGCGATTATGCCGGCGACCTTGGTGCCGTGGCCGACGGGGTCGGTGGTGCCGTCGCCGCTGGGGACGAAGTAGTCCTTGCCACGCGACTTCGGGTCCGGGTCGATGGCCTGCTGGAGCTGCTTGTTGTCGCGGTCGACGCCGGTGTCGATGACGGCGACCTTGACGTTCTCGCCACGGGAGTTGTCCCACATCTCGTCGAGGAGGATGCGCTGGAGGGACCAGGGAGTGCCCGCGATGTCGTCGCCGCCGAACTGGCAGGAGTTGCTGGCGATCGGGATGCTCGGGTTGTCGTCCGCCGCGGCGGGTGTGGCGACGACGGTGCCGGACAGGCCGACGAGGCTCAGGACGCAGAGCGCTGCAGCGGTGGAGTGTGCGGCGCGGGATCGCACGGGTCTTCTTCTCCCTGTTTTGTGACGGACGCGAAGAGTGGGCGCACCATGAAGCAGCGCGCCCACCCTCAGTGTTGTGCGAGAGCCGGTGAGGGCCGCTCGGGTCAGCCGTTCCAGATGCTGGCGTTCTGGCGCTCTGTGCTCTGGTAGTTCTGGGCCGCGGTGTCGAGGGCCTTGGCGATGGCCTCCAGGGTGGCGTGCAGCGAGGCCGCGCGCTTGTCCCACTCGGCCTGCTTGGCCTGGTAGCCCTCCTGGGCCGCACCCTGCCAGCTCTGGGCGATCTTCTTGACGCCACTCTCGAGGTCGTCGAGCTGGGTACGGATGTTGCCGGCCGTCTGCCGAACGTCGGAAGAGGCCTGCGAGATCGTCGTGAAGTTAACGAGGATCTGGCCGGACATGGTGTCTCCTCGGGGAGTTGGTGTGGACTGGTCGTGTGTGCTGCTTCGCCGCGCGTACGGAGTGCGTACGCGGTCCGGTCATCCGAAGGGCGAAGCGGAAGACGAGACCTGGTTGATCGACGCCGCCTGGTCCTCTTCCGAGGCCGAGTAGTTCTTGGTGGTGGTGTCGATCGCGTCCTTGATCTCACCCAGGATCTGGTTGAGCTTGCTCGCGTCCTCGTTCACCTGCGTCTGCAGGTTGTTGTACGCGGTCGCCGCAGAGCCCTTCCACCCGGAGGTGATCGTGTCGATCACCGTCTGCAGGCGGCTGATCTCACCCTGGATGGATCCGTTGACCGTGGAGATCTTGTTGCTGAACGCAACCATCTCCTCCTCAGTCGTCGTGTACTGCTGTCCAGCCATAAGCCAGCGTCCCCCATGAGACTCGTAACCCGTGTCCGTATTCGATACGGCCGCATCTATGTCTGATGCCTTAAACCACTCTAGCGATCCGCTGTGACAACGCCCAAGTGGGAGCGCCAGTTGTGACAGAGCCACAACAAGTCTTCACAGAACTCGCCAACTTCACTGATTCTGGGGCTGCTTGGCGCTCGCCGTGTCCAGCGTCGGGCCCGCCGACAGCAGGTCGGCCCAGGCGTTCGGAACTGGGACGGCGGTGACGCCGTCGTAACCGAGCCGCTTCTGCGGGGCGTTGTTTTGCGCTGGGTCGACGGAGGTGGACGTGGAGCCGGAGGTGGACGCGGTGTTGGCGGCAGCGGTGGCGCTGTCGCCGTTGGAGGGCACCGAGTAGCGCAGGCCGGTGTCGGTGACGAGGAAGACCGAGCCGATGTTGGTGTTCAGCGACGAGACGCGGCGCAGGAGGATGCCGCTGCCGGGGGTCACGTACGCGCTCGTACCGCCGTCGGAAACCTGCTCGGGGTAGTCCGTGCCGGCCCAGGTGCTCAGGATCGGGTGGCCCAAGGAGTCGCCGGCGCCGGAGAATACGTTGCAGGAGACCTTGCGGCCGTCGGCCTTGTTGACCTGGGTCGGGTCCTCCTTGGGCCACATCGAGTCCTGGAAGGCGGCGCCCGGGGCGATGTCACCGGTGTTGACGCCGATCGCCTCCGCCTTGACGTTCCCGTAGGCCTTGGAGGCGTTGGGGCCCTGCAGGAGCAGCCGGGCGGTGAAGTTGGAGATCGGGGCCAGGTGGTCCTTGAGGACGACGTACTGCTGCTTGCCGGACGCGTCGTCGGCCACGAGGACCGTGCCGATCGTCTTGTGCCCGGCGGGCAGGCCGGAGGCGGTCGACGTGCCGCCCACCCCGTCGATGGTGGGGAAGAGGATGGGAGTTCCCACGTTCAGCGTGTCCATGAACTCCTGGGTGACCAACTGCGGCTGCGAGGAGTTGCCGAACAGGGCGCGGCGGAGCGTGTTCATCTCGTCGGCCGCGATCTCGTACGTGGAGGTCTTGCCGATCGGGTAGGCGGTGCCCTTGTTGTCGACGAGGTACAAGCCGCGGTCGGGCGCCTGGACGAACAGCGCCTGGTTGGCCTTGAGTTTGTTGCTGCCCTCGACGTCCTTCTTGTCGTTGCCGCCGAGTACGAAGACGGCCTTCTGGGCCTTGTTGTCGCTGCCGGCGCCGGGCCGCTCGCACAGCGCCCAGACCTTGGCCTTGGCCGCCTCGTCCTTCTCCGGGAGGCGGTCGGGGGCGTACGGGATACCGATGGTGGGGCCGTGCTGGATCTTGGGGTCGTCGAGGACGGACTCGTCGACCTTGAGCACCTCGTACTTGGAGGGGTCGAGGAGGAGGCGGGCGGAGGCGAGGTTGAGGACCGGGTGCAGCAGGTCGATCTCGTTGCCGTTCTTGTCCTTCTTGCCGGAGTCGAGATAGACGTAGCGGGTGGTGGACTTGCTGCCCACCAGGACCTTCTCGCCGGGGGAGTTCCACCCGGGGGGCGCGCTGGGCTTGATCATGCCGTAGCCGCCGAAGCCGACCAGTATCAGCGCGCCGACGATGATGCCGGGCAGGAGCGCCTTCATGGGGCGGGGCGCGTCGTCGGCCGAGCCGTTCGGCAGGGGCTTCAAGAACGCGGCGACCGTGCGCTTGCGCGCGAACGTGTACGCGTTGAGCTCATCCCGTCGTGATGTCATTGGTGCCTTGTCTCCCCGTATCCCGTATGCCCGTTTGTCGGTGCCCGTACGTCGGATCCACCCCGGCCAACCAGGGGCCCGCCCCCGGCCGTTAGGCCGACGGGCCCTCTACTATGCCGTGTGGTGATCGACCCGTACGGTACGGGTACCGCGAACGCGTTCGCCAGCCGAGACAGCTGACCGACCGCACACCAGCAGCAGAGCAGCAGCACACCAGCAGAGGAGCAAACCGGGGGATGTCCAGCGCTACCAGGACCCGACATGGCGGCAGGCAGGCCGCACAACAGGGCCAGCAGGACCAACGTCGGGGGCCTGCGACACAGCAGGCGCCTGTGACCCGTACCGGCCCGGTGGCGCCCAGACTGCGTACGCGGTCGGGCAGCGTCGGCCCGGTGCGGGTGCAGCAGTTGGTCTTCATCGAACTCGCCGCGGCGCTGCTGCTGGTGGGCTGGGTGATCCACCCGATCGCCCTCGGCGTCACCGCCGTCGCCGCGATCGCGCTGCTGTTCTTCGGCCTCGGCCGCCGCCGCAAGCGCCCGATGCCGGAGTGGATGGCCACGGTGCAGGCCATGAAGCGCCGCAAGAAGGAGTGCTCGGACCCGGCGCCGCAAGGCACCGACCCGGCCTTCGTGCCCGCCGTGGAGTGCGATCCGGCGCTTCGTACGTACGCCTACGCCGACCGCGACGAGCGGACCGTCGGCTTCGTCGGCGACGGTACGTTCCTGACCGCGATCGTGCAGGTGGAGGCGCCGGACGAGCCGCTGCGCCCGCAACGCGGGACGCGGCCGCTGCCGCTGGACCTGCTGCACGCCGCACTTGACGTGGAGGACATCCACCTGGAGTCGGTGCAGCTGGTGCAGTACACCCAGCCCGCCCCGGCGCCGCATGTGCCCGAGCAGGCGGTCTCGGTACGTTCCTACGCGCCGCTGCAGGCACAGTCGCAGACCCCGGCGGTCCGGCTGACCTGGGTCGCGCTCAAGCTCGACCCGGAGCTGTGCGCCGAGGCCGTCCAGGCGCGCGGCGGCGGCATCGGCGGTGCCCAGCGGGCGCTGCTGCGGGCCGCCGACCAGCTGGCGAGCCGGCTGACGGGGCTGGGCTTCCGGGCGAGCGTGCTCGACGAGCGGGAGATCGTGACGGCGGTCGGCATCGCGTCGTGCATCAACCCCCGGGCCAACAACGCGGCCCCGCAGAACGGCCGGGCCGCCCGGCGCACCCAGGAGTCGGTGCGGGCCTGGCGCTGCGACGACCGCTGGCACACCACCTACTGGGTCGGAAGCTGGCCGCAGCTCGGCCCCGGCGCGGTGCAGTTGGCCGATCTGGCCGCGCTGCTGACCGCGACGCCGGTGATGGCGACGACCTTCGCGCTGACCGCCTCGCGCGGCGCGCTCAACTCCCCCGCGATGTCCGGCTACGTACGCCTCGCCGCGCGCAGCGAGAACGAACTCATCGCCGCCCGCCGCGACCTGGAGCGCCGTTCCGGCGCTGCGCGGGCCGGCCTCGTACGGCTGGACCGCGAGCAGCTTCCCGGTCTACTGGCCACGCTTCCCCTCGGAGGTACGCGCTGATGTCGGTGCCCACGTATGCCCCCGCCGGTGGCGGCTGGAACCAGGACCCCGCGCGGGGGCGCTTCCCCGGCCAGGTGCCGGGGCAGCCCGCCGGGCGCCCCACGCACCTGCCGACGCAGGGCCCGGAGGAGGCGCCGCTCGCCCCGGTGCGGCGGCTGCGCCCCGGCTTCGGGCTGCGCGGCCCGCGCCGCGACCAGCACGTGCTGCCGGAGCAGTCGCTGGGCGCGCTGACCGTGCCGGTCGGTGACGACGGCGTCGTGATCGGCGTCGACCCGCAGAACCAGCCCGCGGTGCTCGGCATCGCCCGGCCGGCTCCGCTGGACATCGTCGTGGTCGGCAGCATGTGGATCGCCCAACTGCTCGCCCTGCGTACGGTCGCCGTGGGCGCCCGGGTCGCGGTGGAGACGGCGCGGCCGCCCGCCTGGGGTCCGATGGCGCAGGCGGCGGGCGGCGGCCAGCAGTCGGTGACGGTCCATGAGGTTCGGCAGATCGCGCCGCAGGGCCCATCGGTGACCAGTCCGGTGCTGGTCGTACGCGACTGCGGTGCCCGGCCGCCGCGCAGCCTGCTGGCGCCGAGCCCGTGGCAGTCGCTGCTGACGCTGCTGCCCTTCCTGGGGCCCGACGCGCCCCGGCTGCTGGGCCGGGCGGACCTTGTCGGCCTGCAGCGGCTGTCGCCGGAGGAGACCGAGGTCGTCACGCGGGTGCTGCGGCTGCCGCGTCAGGTGTCCGCCGCGCTGTCCACTCTGGGCGACAACGTGATGCTGTGGTGCACGCGGGACCGGCAGCAGTTCGTGATGACGCAGCCCACGGACGCGGAGACGGGTCTGCTGGGCGCTCCGCGCCGTATGGACTGACACGGCCGGGGCCGGAAGGTGCCGGTGCGGGCCGGTGGGCGCTGCCCACCGGCCTGCCGTATTGGTGCTCCGCATGATTAGGCTGTCCTACGAGCGGCAGGAGCACTTCTCCGGTGCGGTATTGGGTGGTTCGGCCCTGCGGGCGTAATGACCGAATGATCCCCCCTCCATCCGGCTGTGCCGCTCGCGACGGGGAATGCAGTAGTTGACCAGGAGGCACAGTGAGCAGCGACCGGGACGGGAACGTGCCCGACGACGAGCGGGGCGAAGAGCCGCTTACGAGCGAATTCAGCATCGACTTCACGCCTCCGGCTTGGTACACGCAGCAAAGTGCTGGCGGTGGCGATACGGGATCGTCCTCGCCGTCGGCATCGTCCGCGCCGGCTCCCCCGCCGCCGCTGGGCCAGCCGGTGCCACTGGGCGGCGTCCAGCCGCTGTCGACCGGGGGCACCCCCGCTGCGGCGGCGCCGACGCCCGCGTCCGAGCCCGCCCCTCCGGTTGCGCAGGCCGCCCCCGCC
>NZ_RJVR01000070.1 GCF_003999195.1 Streptomyces soli | reverse complement strand
CCGGTCCCGGCCGCCTCCGCCTTCGCCGCCGCCCTCCGCGAGGCCACCGCGGCCGCCGCCCGCGAGCGCCGGCCGCCCGACCTCTCCCCGGTCCGGGACGCGCTCGCCGCCTCCCCCTGCGGAGGGCTCCGCCTGCGACCGGGTGGCCCACCGCACGGCCGAGTTGCTCGTCGACGCCCTGGATGGCCTGGAGGCGGCACTCCGGCGCGGCGCTGAGCTTCCCGAAACCGGGGCTCCGCCCCGGTTTCGGTGCAGCCTCGTCGCTGCCTGCGGGCGTGTGGCCGGGTTGTGCCACCACCCCCGAAGCTTCCTTCGGTGCGCAACCGCCGATCGCGATGAGCCACCAGGAGAGGCCAGAGACCAGTTGCAGGGCGAACGGGCGGGCGGACCGGGCGGGAGAAGCCCCCGCAGGCGCAGCGGGCCGGCAGCCCTATCGGATGGGAAGGCCCGAGATGGTACGGGCGATGACGAGGCGCTGGATCTCCGCCGTGCCCTCGAAGATGGAGTAGATCGCGCTGTCGCGGTGCATGCGCTCGACGGGGTATTCGCGGGTGAAGCCGTTGCCGCCGAGGATCTGCATGGCTTGGGCGGTGACCTTCTTGGCGGTCTCGCCGGCGTAGAGCTTGGACATCGAGCCCTCGGCGGAGGTGAAGGGCTTGCCGGCGCTGGCCATCCAGGAGGCCCGCCAGACCAGGAGGCGAGCGGCGTCGATCTGGGTGCGCATGTCGGCGAGTTGGAAGGCGATGCCCTGGTTGTCGATGATGGGGCGGCCGAACTGGACGCGGGTCTTGGCGTAGTCGAGGGCCACCTCGTACGCGGCGCGGGCGATGCCGACCGCCTGGGCGCCCACGGCCGGCCGGGAGGCCTCGAACGTGGCCATGGCGGCGTTCTTGACGCTCCCCCGGCCGGCCTTGGCGCGCTCACGGGATCGCGCCAGGCGGTCGTCGAGTTTCTCCTTGCCGCCGAGGAGACAGGAGCCGGGGATGCGCACGTCCTCGAGGACGACCTCGGCGGTGTGGGAGGCGCGGATGCCGTGCTTCTTGAACTTCTGGCCCTGGGAGAGGCCGGGGGTGTTCGGGGGGATGACGAAGGACGCGTGGCCGCGCGCGCCGAGCTCGGGGTCGACGACGGCGACGACGACGTGGACGTTGGCGATGCCGCCGTTGGTGGCCCAGGTCTTGGTGCCGTTGAGGACCCACTCGTCCTTGGCCTGGTCGTAGACGGCCCTCGTACGCATCGCGGAGACGTCGGAGCCGGCGTCGGGCTCGGAGGAGCAGAAGGAGGCGAGCTTGACGTCGTTGACGTCGCCGTACATCTGGGGGATCCAGGTGCCGATCTGCTCCTCGGTGCCGTTGGCGAGGACGCCGACGGCGGCGAGGGCGGTACCGACGATGGACAGGCCGATGCCGGCGTCACCCCAGAACAGCTCCTCCATGGTGAGGGGGATGCCGAGCCCGGTGGGGTCGAAGTACTGCTGGGCGTAGAAGTCGAGGGAGTAGAGGCCGATCTTGGCGGCCTCCTGGATCACCGGCCAGGGCGTTTCCTCGCGGTCGTCCCACTCGGCGGCGGCCGGACGCATCACATCGGCGGCGAAGCCGTGGATCCAGTCGCGTACGGCCGTCTGGTCGTCGTTGAGTTCGAGCGTGAAGTCGCCCATGAGTCCCCTCCACCTGCTGGTTACTTGCGGTAACACGAGTCTGTTACCCGCTGGTACGACTGTCAACTCGGGGCCGGGCGGCCGGATGGCTGTCGCCGGAGTGTTACGTTGCGTGGGCGTGAGGAATTCGAACGGGCGGGGAGGCTCTGGTGGATACCAGCCAGCGGCAGGTGCAGCGGACAGCCGCGGAACAGCGGCGCAGGGAGCTTCTTGAGGCTGCCGACCGCGTCGTGCTGCGCGACGGGCCCGAGGCGTCGATGAACGCCATCGCCGCCGAGGCGGGCATCACCAAGCCGATCCTCTACCGGCACTTCGGCGACAAGAGCGGTCTGTACCGCGCACTGGCCAAACGGCACACGGACGCCCTGCTGGCCACGCTGCGGGCGGCCCTGGACAAGCCGAACGACCGCCGGGACCGGGTCGAGGCGACCCTGCACGCGTATCTCGCGGCCATCGAGGCGCGGCCACAGGTCTACCGCTTCCTCATGCACCCGGCGGAGGACGCAGCCGACGGCGAGAAGGGCTTCGACTTCGGCGGGCACTCCGCGCCGCTGCTGCGCCGGATGGGCGAGGAGCTGGCGAAGGTCATCGCCGAGCGGCTTGAGCTCGGACCGGACAGCGAGGCGCTGGCGCGGGTGTGGGGGCACGGGATCGTCGGCATGATGCACGCGGCCGGTGACTGGTGGCTGGCGGAGCGGCCCACGTCCCGCGACGAGCTGGTGCGGCATCTGGCGGATCTGCTCTGGGGGCGGCTGGCAGCGGCCGCGGACCGGCCCGGCGCGCCGGCGCTGTAGCGGGGTCTCACACACCGGACGGGCCGGCCTTGCCGACCCGCCGCGCCGCCCACAGGGCGCGGCGGCGGCGGAGCCCCGTAAGGCCGTCGGTGAAGACGCGGCCGTCCAGGTGATCGCATTCGTGCTGGAGGCAGCGGGCGAAGAATCCGGTGCCCTCCACCCGGAGCGGCTCGCCGTGCCGGTCGAAGCCCTCGATGAGGGCTTCGTCGTGGCGGGTCGTGCCCGCGTGGACGCCCGGAAGGGACAGACAGCTCTCGGAACCGGTGATCGTGACGCCGTCGGCGCGGACCAGGCGCGGATTGACGACGTGGCCGAGATGGCGGATGTCCTCGTCGTCGGGACAGTCGTAGACGAAGACCCTGAGCGGGACGCCGATCTGGTTGGCGGCGAGGCCGACGCCCTCGGCGGCATACATGGTGGCGAACAAGTCCTCGATCAGGAGGGCGAGTTGGGCATCGAAGGCGGTCACCTCGCGGCAGGGCTCGTGGAGGCCGGGGTCGCCGAGCAGCCGCATCGGGTGGACGGTTCCGGTGCTGCCGGGGATGGTGCCGTGTCGCATGGGGGCCACTGTAAGGGGCGGCGGGTTTCTGGGCCGGTGCACGGAGTCGATAGGCTGATGCGCGACCGACCCGCGGGGCAGGCGTGGGGCCGGACACAAGGAGGTTGTGGAGACGATGGCAGGCAACTCGGAGCCGCTGTCGCCGCGGGCGAAGCTGGCCGTGACGGCGGGCAGGGCCGCCGCGGCGGTGTCGCGCGCGGCAGGCCGTGGCAGCGGATCGGTGATCGGCGGCCGGGTGGCCCTCAAACTCGACCCGGACCTGCTGGCGGCGCTCGCCACCCACCTCGACGTGGTGCTGGTCTCGGCGACCAACGGCAAGACCACCACCACCCGGCTGCTGGCCGAAGCCCTCAGGGCCGCGGGCCCGGTCGTCTCCAACGCGCTGGGCGCCAACATGCCCGCCGGGATCACCTCCGCGCTGGCCGGCGGCTCAGACGCCCGCTACGGCGTGATCGAGGTCGACGAGAAGTACCTGGCCGGCGTGGCCCGGGACGTCAACCCCAAGGCGATCGCCCTCCTCAACCTGTCGCGCGACCAGCTCGACCGCGCCGCCGAGACCCGGATGCTCGCCGAGAAGTGGCGCGAGGGCCTGGCCGGTACGGAGGCGATCGTGATCGCCAATGCCGACGACCCCCTGATCACCTGGGCCGCGTCCTCCTGCCCGACCGTGGTGTGGGTGGCGGCCGGCCAGGAGTGGAAGGACGACGCCTGGTCCTGCCCGTCCTGCGGCGGCGTCCTGCAACGCCCCTCCGAGGACTGGTTCTGCGGCAAGTGCGGCTTCCGCCGTCCGATGCCGACCTGGGCGCTGTCCGGCGACCATGTGATCGATCCGTACGGCGCCGCCTGGCCGATCCATCTGCAACTGCCGGGCCGGGCCAACAAGTCCAACGCCACCGTCTCAGCCGCCGCGGCCGCCGCCTTCGGGGTGGACCCCAAGGTCGCGCTGGAGCGGATGTACGCGGTGCAGGCGGTGGCCGGCCGCTACGACGTGGTGAGCTTCCTCGGCCGCGACGTACGGCTGCTGCTGGCCAAGAACCCGGCCGGCTGGCTGGAGACCTTCTCCCTCATTGACGGGCCGCCGGCCCCGGTGATCCTTTCGGTCAACGCCCGCGGCGCCGACGGCACCGACACCTCGTGGCTGTGGGACGTGGACTACACCCGGCTCGCCGGGCACCCGATCTTCGTCATCGGCGACCGCAAGCTGGACCTGGCGGTCCGGCTGGAGGTCGCCGGGCTGCAGTTCCGGGTCTGCCAGGACGCCGACGAGGCGGTGCGCAGCGCGCCCGCCGGCCGGATCGAGGCCATCGCCAACTACACCGCGTTCCAGGACCTGCGCCGCCGCGTCGGCAACTGAGGGAGTACGCAAGCATGACTGATTCCAGCCTGCGCCTGGTGTGGGTCTACCCCGACCTGCTGAGCACCTACGGCGACCAGGGCAATGTCCTGGTGGTGGAGCGCCGCGCCCGGCAGCGCCGCGTCCCCGTCACCCGTATCGACGTACGGTCCGACCAGGCGATCCCGACCTCGGGCGACATCTACCTCATCGGTGGCGGCGAGGACCGCCCGCAGCGGCTGGCCGCGGAGCGGCTGCGCCGGGACGGCGGGCTGGGCCGCGCCGTGGAGAACGGCGCGATCGTCTTCTCGGTGTGCGCGGGCTACCAGATCCTCGGCCACGAGTTCGTCAACGACCTGGGCCGCCCCGAGCCGGGCCTGGGTCTGCTGGACGTGGTGAGCGTGCGCGGCGAGGGCGAGCGTTGCGTCGGTGACGTCCTGGCGGACATCGACCCGGCCCTCGGCCTGCCGCCGCTGACCGGTTTCGAGAACCATCAGGGCATCACCCACGTCGGACAGCGTGCCCGGCCCTTCGCCCGGACCCGCTTCGGCAAGGGCAACGGCACGGGCGACGGCACCGAGGGCGCGTACAACGACACGGTGTTCGGCACCTACATGCACGGCCCGGTCATGGCCCGTAATCCGCAGATCGCGGACATGCTGATCAAGCTGGCGCTGGACGTGAAGGCGCTGCCGCCGGCGGACGACCAGTGGTACGAGGCGCTGCGCGCCGAGCGCATCGCGGCGGCGAGCCAGCCGGCCTGAGGCCCTGAACACGTGAGGGCAACACCCCGGGGCGGGTCCGGGGTGTCCGTACTGCGGGCGCTTAAGCGCAGCCCGAGGGTGGCTCAGTATCGTAAGAGTGCGGCGCGGCGCCGCAGGTCCATCCGGACGACGGGGTCCGGCGCCCGGATCGATCTGTCAGGAGTAACGAGCAATGCGTATTGGCGTGCTGACCAGCGGTGGCGACTGCCCCGGACTGAACGCCGTCATCCGGTCTGTGGTGCACCGCGCCGTGGTCGACCACGGTGACGAGGTCATAGGCTTCCACGACGGATGGAAGGGCCTGCTCGAGTGTGACTACCGCAAGCTCGACCTGGACGCCGTCGCCGGCATCCTGGCTCGCGGTGGCACCATCCTCGGCTCTTCGCGGGTCCGGCCGGAGCACCTGCGGGACGGCGTGGAGCGGGCCAAGGGCCATGTCGCCGACCTGGGCCTGGACGCGATCATCCCGATCGGCGGCGAGGGCACCCTCAAGGCGGCCCGGCTGCTGTCCGACAACGGGCTGCCGATCGTGGGTGTGCCCAAGACCATCGACAACGACATCTCCTCGACCGACGTCACCTTCGGCTTCGACACCGCCGTGGGCGTGGCGACCGAGGCCCTGGACCGGCTGAAGACCACCGCCGAGTCGCACCAGCGGGTGCTGATCGTCGAGGTCATGGGCCGCCACACCGGCTGGATCGCCCTGCACTCGGGCATGGCGGCCGGCGCCCACGCCATCGTCGTCCCCGAGCGGCCCTTCGACATCGCCGAGCTCACGGCGGTCGTCGGCAAGCGCTTCGAGGCAGGCAAGAAGTTCGCCATCGTCGTGGTCTCCGAGGGCGCCAAGCCCCGTGAGGGAACGATGCAGTTCACCTCCGGCGCCAAGGACGTCTACGGTCACGAGCGCTTCACCGGCGTCGCCAACCAGCTCTCCGTCGAACTGGAGGAGCGGCTCGGCAAGGAGGCCCGCCCGGTCATCCTCGGCCACGTCCAGCGCGGCGGCACCCCGACCGCGTACGACCGTGTCCTGGCCACGCGCTTCGGATGGCACGCCGTGGAGGCGGCGCACAACGGCGACTTCGGCCACATGACGGCGCTGCGCGGCACCGACATCACGCTGGTGCCGCTCGCCGAGGCGGTCGAGCACCTCAAGACGGTCCCGGCCGAGCGTTACGTCGAGGCGGAGTGCGTGCTGTAGGCCACCCGCTCCGGTTGTGAAGGCCGCCCCGCAGCTGCGGGGCGGCCTTCACGCGAGCAGACTGGGAGCCGAAAGGTGGTCGTCATGTTCAGAGACACCAAGGCGTTCAGCGGCTTCGCCGTGAACGACATCGGGAAGGCCCGGGCCTTCTACGGCGACACGCTCGGCCTGTCGGTCTCCGAGGAGAACGGCCTGCTGAGGCTGCACATCGCCGGTGGCACGGACATCCTGGTCTATCCGAAGCAGGACCACACCCCGGCGGATTTCACCATCCTCAACTTCCCCGTCGATGACATCGACAAGGCCGTCGACGAACTCGCCGCGCGCGGAGTGAGCTTCGAGACGTACGACGACTTCAAGGCGGACGAGAAGGGGATCGTCCGCAGCGACCGGGGTCCGTACATCGCGTGGTTCAAGGACCCCGCCGGAAACGTCCTGTCCGTGCTCCAGGGCGGGTGAGCCCGCCGAACCACCACCGACGCCCCCCACCGCCCCGCTGCCCTCCTGGCAGCGGGGCGGCTTTAGTCTGGTCCGGGCACACGCACGACATGGAGAGTGATGGATGGACCACGGCGGACACGGCACGATGACGGACTTGCCGCCGTTCACGCTGGGGCGGGGGCTGGAGTTCAGCGGGGATCCGGTCTTCATGGTGGGGTGTCTGCTGGCGCTCGCACTGTACGGCTGGGGCGTGGTGCGTCTGCTCCGGCGCGGGGACCGCTGGCCGGTGGGGCGGATCATCGCCTTCACGACTGGGGTGTTGACGGTCGCCCTAATGATGTGCACTGCGCTGAACGACTACGGCATGGTCATGTTCAGCGTCCACATGGTGCAGCACATGGTCATCAGTATGGTCTCCCCCATCCTGATCCTGCTGGGTGCGCCGGTGACGCTCGCGCTGCGGGCGCTGCCGGCGTCGGGGCGGGGAAACCGCAAGGGGCCGCGCGAGCTGCTGGTGGCGGTGCTGCACAGCCGGTACATGCAGGTGATCTCGCATCCGGCGTTCACGATCCCGCTGTTCATCGCGAGCCTGTACGCGCTGTACTTCAGCCCGCTCTTCGACTTCCTGATGGGCAGCAGGGCCGGGCACATCGCGATGATGCTGCACTTCCTGGCGGTAGGCCTGGCGTTCTTCTGGCCGATCATGGGGGTGGACCCGGGGCCGAACCGGCCGGGCTACATCATGCGTATGCTGGAGCTGTTCGCCGGGATGCCGTTCCACGCGTTCTTCGGGATCGCGCTGATGATGGCCAGCGAGCCGATGGTGACCACCTTCCTGCACCCGCCGGCCTCGCTGGGCATCGACCCGCTGGACGACCAGACGGCGGCCGGAGGCATCGCGTGGGCGTTCAGTGAGATCCCGTCGGTGATCGTTCTGGTGGCCCTGCTGTTCCAGTGGTACATGTCGGAGCAGCGGCACGCCCGGCGCAAGGACCGGGCGGCAGACCGTGACGGTGACGCCGAGCTGGTCGCGTACAACGCGTACTTGGCATCCTTGGAGGCACGCGGCCGCGGCTGAGCGGTCGTTGACAGCAGGGAGGCCCCGCGATGGGCGACGACCAGGTGCGGATATCGGGCGCGGCGCTGGAGCTGCCCGGTGGAGTGACGGTCCGGTTCATGCGGACCCTGCGACTGCCGGAGACCGGCACCCATCCACTGCCACCCGGCCTGGGGACCTTCCCGCTGCGCAGGGTGGCCGACTACCCGGACCGGGCTCCCGCCGAGTGGCTGGCGCGGGGCGGGGTGATGCTGCCGGTCTATCAGCGCGAGGCGATGTGGCTGAGCTTCTCCGCGACGGCCCCGGCGGCGTTGCAGGTGGGGGTCGGCAAGGTGTGCGCGGTGTCGGGGAGGCCGTGGAGCGACCGGCTCTCGCGGGAGCCGCAGAACTACGTGGTGCTGCCGCGCCAGCCGTGGCTGGACGGCATCAACTCCGGTTCGGGCACGATCCGGCAGTTCGTGGCGGTGCCGCTGGGGCTGGGCGCGACGGTCGAGGGCCAGGTCTCCGGCGAGGAGCTCTGGGGCGGCGTGCAGCTGCAGGTCTTCGAGCTCGGGGACGAACCGCTGGCCGCCTGGCGGGCCGAGCAGCGGCGCAGCGTGCGCCGCCGGGGGACGTGGGGGGTGGCGGGCGACGAGACGGCGTACGGCGCCGCGATGCCGATGGCGGCCGCGCCCGCCGCACCG
>NZ_RJVR01000369.1 GCF_003999195.1 Streptomyces soli | reverse complement strand
TGCGTACAAAAGCCTCAAAATCGACCGCCGCACCTACAAAGCCACCCTGAACATCGACATCTTGACGCCGACGATCAGCCCATAACTTCACGGCCTTGTCCTAAAGGGCCAGCAGGCAGGATCAACCCATCCCGACGAGCAGCCGAACACCTCCGAAACCGTGGCACCCGGCGCCCGCCCGACACGACAGTCGGGCCCTCAGCCTGCCCACCATCACCCGGACAAGCCGAAATGGCCCATCGAACACATCGACGGACCGCTACGAAAGATCGAGGTTAGAGGATCACCCTGCGGCGGTGAGTTCCTTGTGCGGCTTGCGGGCCGCGCGCAGCAGGTCCCGGCCGCGCGTCTCGGACTTGCCGATGTCGACCGCCCACTGCGGCGCGGTCAGCTTGGGCCGGTCGGCGAGCGCGCCACGGGTCAGGGCGATCCGCTCGTCTTCGGTGCTGCACTCCTCGTACAGCACCGCCCACGGCATGCTGCCGTCCGGCTGCAGCACCGGCCGCTGTCGCTGCTGGCGCTGCTGCCCCTCGCTGTCGGCCTGCTGCTCCTGCTGCTCGGGCTGCTCCTGCTGCTCGGGCGGCGTCTGCTGCTGCTGGTCGAGCTGCTGCGGCTGCTCCTGCTGCTGCTGGCCGGTGCTGCCTTCTGCTAGCGCGGCGACGGCAGCAGGCTCGGGCGGGGCGGGCAGCAGTGCTGCTGATGCTGGGGCAGCAGCAGGCAGCACCGGCAGCAGGGCCGTCGCGGCTGGTGCTTGTGCTGGTGCTTGTGCTGGCTCTGCCTGCCCGGCGTGGTCGGGCTGCGGCAGCAGCAGTGCGCGCAGCTCCTGCATGCCCATCTCCAAGGCGACCATCTGCGCGAGCGGGGCGACGGTGGCCACCGCCCACCCTCCGGCGGTCCCCGGGGCGTGGGAGACGTTGAAGGCCCAGCTGACCAGCGTGAAGCCGACCGTGACGATCCAGTACGGCCTGGTGGAGCGGCGGCCCGCCAGGGCCCGGATGACGCCTATGGAGCCCAGGACGATGCCGCCGTCGACGAGGACGGGGAACATCCATGCGGAGCCTTCGGTGACGCCGTTGTCGACCGCGACGTGGTGCAGGGCCTCGTAGGACAGGCGGAAGCCGACGGACTCGAACGCGGCAACGGCCGTGAGGAACACGGCGGTCACCAGCACTCTGGTCGTCCTGGTGCGGCCACCTGCCGCCGGAACGGTACGGTACGGATCAGGCACGGGAGGTCACTCTCCTGCTGCTAGGCCCTCGGCTGGTGTTGGCTCACCGCCGGGGGCCGATTCGTTTCGGGTGCCGCCTACCGTAGCCCTGCTGTTCGGGTGCTGCAGCAGCAACCGCAGTGCCAACAGCAGGCGTTGGCGCTGCTGGCGGGTGCTGCCTGCTGCTGGCGGCGGGTCAGATGCTGCTGCCGCTGCTGTTGGTGTCGTCGTCGGGCAGGCGCAGCACTGCTGTGTGGGTGCGGATGCGCCGGTACTTCTGCTCGGTGCTGTGCCCGTCCCACTGGGCCCGCGCGTCGTCGGCGGGCACGCGCTGGACGTGGTCGAACAGGGACAGGTCGGCGGGGGCGATGTGCCAGGAGAACTGCCAGCCCCCGGCGCGCAGGAACAGCGCGTACCAGCCGTCGCCGGCGTCGGGCCCGGGCGCGGGCGCGATGACGGAGGGGTGGAGGGCTGCGAGCCACGCGGCGAGGTGGTTGCGTTCGCGGTAAGCGGCGTTCAGGAGCTGGTTCAGGGGACCGGCGGAGGCCATGTGGAGTTTCCGTTGTGGCTTGAGGTTCGGGTTGTCGGTGGCGGTGAGGGCGGCGGCCGCGAGGCGATCGGTGTGCGAGCCGGACATGGGCTGGCCGAAGCGGGCGACGCAGCCGGATCCGGTGGGGGCCTTGCAGACGGGGCAGTCGACGTCGAGGACGGGCCTGGCGCCGCCGGCGAGTCGACGGGTGAGGTCATTGACCTTGGCGGCGATACCCGCCTGGCTGGCGCTCAGGTGCTCGACGCCGGCGCGGAGCCGTTCGGCCTCGGCCGGGGTCAGCGCCCGGTGCTCGGCGTGGCCGATCAGGTGCCGTATCTGCTCCAGGGTCGGCGGCTTGGGGCGGCCCCGGGTCACCGGCCTGCCGCCTGGTCGGCTTCGGTCCACCGTCGCAGCAGGGACCGGCGCTGGCCGGGCGTGAGCTGCACGGCTCGGGTGTAGACGGCGAGGACGCGGGCGGCGGGCACGCACCAGGTCGGGAAGGGGTCCTCGGTGGAGGGCTCCATCTCGCCGACGGGTTCGACGGTGTAGAGGTCGCCGAACCAGTAGCGGGAGGCGTAGAAGCGGCCGTAGTCGCGGTCGGTGGTGATGTAGACCATGTCGGGGCGGCCGGTGGGCGGGTCGACGGCCTGCCCGTCGAGGGTCGCGGTCTGGCCCTTGGCGCGGGCGGCGCAGATGGGGCAGCCGTCGACGACGTTCGGGGCGTGCGGGGTGATGGTGTCCCCGGGCCGAAGCCCGGGGACACCGCCGTGGAAGTATCGCAACAGGCTCTCGCCTACCGGTCGTTGCAGCGGCACATGCCCTGCGGGGTGCACCAGGTGTCGCACGAGTTGCACCAGGCCGCGCCGGGGAACGGCGGGATGCGCTTCGGCTTGGTGAGGAGGGAGCCTGGGCGTCCGATGGCGGCCTCGTTGATGGCCTCTTGGAGATCGGCGTAGTGGGTGGCCGCGTCGGGGTCGGGGGCGGGTCGGGGGGGCATCAGGTGACTCCGGACAAGATCGGGTGGGGGCGGGACGTCTCGTTCGGCCATGACCTTGGGCAGTGGTCCGTAGCGTTCCCGCATGAGCCGTTCGTACAGCTCGGGGTCGGCGGCGTGGTCGCTGCGGTAGGTCGCGGTCACGAGTCCTCCCTTGAGGACGCGGGGACCCGCCCGGTCGGGTGGCCTGGGCGGGTCCCTTCGCGGCGTGGGGCGGCGTCCCCGTGTGGCTCCGCTTGGGCGGGGCCGGTGTCTGGCGGGTAGGGCGCGGGGGGGTTGCCACCCGCCAGACACCTTGGGGGGATGCCGCATGCCACGGCATTGCTGATGGGCCGGTCCCGCGGCTGCAGCCGTTCCCGATCAGCGAGCAGAACGTACCACGTACGAGCGTTGTGGCACATCTAGCGAGCCGGGGGCGTGTCGGGCTCCTCGGCCCCCAGGACGGCGCCGAAGCCAAGGCCGTCCAGGGCCTCGGTGCCGCAGGGGTCGTCGTCGACGAGGAACAGGCCGTCCTGGCTGGCCTTGATGGGGACGCCGAACTCACTGGGCTTCATGCCCAGCCAGTCGCGGCCTTCGGCGCTGTCGCTCACGGTGTTCTCCTTCGGTGGATACAGACGGGCGGCCCGCCCCCGGGGCGGGGGCGGGCCGTGGCGGGTCAGGCCGAGGGCACGAGCTCCGGCTTGGCCGGCGCGGCGGCCTTGGCCGGGGGAGCCGGCTTGGCGGCGCTGCGCTTGACCGGCGGAGCGGGCTTGGGCTTGGCC
>NZ_RJVR01000288.1 GCF_003999195.1 Streptomyces soli | reverse complement strand
CGATCCGAGCGGCGCGCCGGCGGCGGCCGGACCGGGGCGTGCGGCCGACGGCCAGCGCGTCCACGGTGCGCAGCCGACCGGCGCGCAGCGCGGTGACCAGGGCGGTCACCGAGACCATGAGCAGCGCGCCGGCGATCACCGCGATGTCGACGGCAGGGGCGAGGGTCAGCGAGGTCGTGCCGTAGATCTGCTCGGTGGCGGCGAGTACCTGACCGGCCGCCAGGTTGCCGAGGACGGCGCCGAGCAGGGTGCCGATGACCGCGGGGATCAGCGCCTGGCCCATGTAGGCGCGCACTACCTGACCGGGGGTGAAGCCGATGGCCTTGAGGATGCCGATGCGGCGGGTGCCCGAACCGACGGCGCCGGCGACCACGTTCCCCACGATCAGCACCGACATCAGGACGCCGAGCAGACCGAAGGCGGTCAGGAACGGGATGAAGATCCCGGTGCTGCTGTTGTTGCTGTTCTTGACGTTGAGCCAGGTGCGGGTGCCGTTCAGCGAGCCGGCCGGGGCCTGGGAGGCGACGGCGGCGCGGTCGGTGGCGAGTTGGGTGTCGGTCGCGGCGTCGGCGAAGCGGTAGAGCATCTGCAGGCCGGTGCTGCTGCCCTTCGCGGCCAGGGTGGGAATCTCCGTGGGAGCGACCCAGCCGTCGGCGGTGTGGCTGACGGACCGGGCGATCCCGACGACCTGCAGCTTGGTGGTGCCACCGGAGGCGCTGGGGAAGTCCACCCTCTGCCCGACGGAGAGCTGCGGGCCGCCGTAGTCAGCCGATACGACGATCTGTCCTGCACCTGAAAGCCAATGGCCCGAGGTCAGGGTGACGTCGTCGACAGCGCCGCCGGGGTCGGCACGGCCGGCCAACGCCATGGAGGTCATGGTCATGCCCGCGGGCAGGTCCAGCCCGGGCCCGCCGGTGGGGTTGACCGAGGCGGTCGGGAAGGGACCGGAGGTCACGGTCACGCCAGCTGCGTGCGCGGTGGCGCGGACCTGGTCCGCGGTCGCCTTGGACGGGTCGAACTGGACGGTGAGGTGGGCACCGTTCTGCCGCGCGAAGGCGTGGTCGAAAGGGGCGTTGGAGGCAACCAGCAGCGAACCGCCCAGCACGGAGGCGGTCACCGCCATCATCGCGGCGAGGCCGGTGACGGCGGTCTGCACCCGGCGCCGCCGCACGCCCGCGCGCATCACCCTGCCGAGGGCGCTCATCGGGCCACCTCCACCCGGGTGTCCGCGGCCGGGGGGTGGGTGCGGGTGTCGGAGGCGATCTGGCCGTCGACGATGCGGACGGTGCGGGTGGCGCAGGTTTGAGCGAGGGTGAGGTCGTGGGTGACCATGACAATGGTCTGGCCGTCGGCGTGCAGCTCCCGCAGCAGGGCCTTCACCTCCTCGCCGGAGGCGGAGTCCAGCGCTCCGGTGGGCTCGTCGGCCAGCAGCAGCGCTGGGTGGTTCATCAGCGCCCGCGCCACCGCCACGCGCTGGCGCTCACCGCCGGACAGCCGGCCCGGGTAGGCGCGCACGTGCTTGGCGATGCCGAGCGTCTCCAGCAGCCCGGTGGCGTGCTTGCGCGCCTCTCCGCGGGCCATACCCGTCATCTCCGCCGGGAGCACCACGTTGTCGAGGACGGTGAGGTCGTCGAGGAGGTTAAAGAACTGGAAGATCATGCCGATCTTGTTGCGGCGGTAGCGGGCCGCTCCGGCTTCGTTGAGCTTGTCCACGCGAACACCGGCGACCGTGACGGTTCCGGAGTCGGGACGGTCCAGGCCCGCGATCATGTTGAGCATGGTGGACTTGCCGCTGCCGGACGGGCCGAGGATGGCCACGGCCTCACCTGCGTGGACAGTCAGCGACACATCGCGCAAGGCCGCCGGCCCGTCGATGAAGTGACGGTTCACCCCGCTCAGTTCGATCACAGGCTCGGTCATCGCTTTCTCTCCCTCTCGTGGTCTCTTCCTAACTGCCTCAACGCTAGGGTCGGGAGATGATCGGCCACGTCGGCCACCGGAGCCATTTCCGGTACCCCGCGCGGACGATGGCCTGCGGAATCATCCTTGGGATGTAGTCGGGAGATGTACAGGTTGGACAGCGGGCCGGACGCCGCAGGTCAGAGGGGCCGTGGCGACATCCCCGGGCCACCGCCGGAAGAGGAACCGGAATCCCGGCTCGCGCGGTTGGGCCGGCGGGCCGCCGCCCTGACCCGCCCGACGACCGCACTCCCCCGGCTGACACGTTGCCGGCAGCTCGTCGACGCCGCCGTCGCGCTCGTGTTCGCGCTCGTGTTCGCGCTCGTCGCGGTCCGCTACAGCGTGAACGCCCCCAACGCCCCAACCGGCCCCCTGTGGTCCACACTGCTCGCGGCGCTCGCCGCCGCTCCGCTGGGACTGCGGCGCCGGACTCCGCTCGCGGCGCTGTGGGCGCAGCTGGCCCTGTCCACGGCTCTGCTCCTGCGCCACGCCTACCCGGACGTGCTCTTCGCGACCTGCCTGGTCACGATGATCGCCCTCTACAGCGCGGGAGCCTATACCCCCTACCGCGAACTGGCCCTGGCGAGCCTGCCGTTCGCGGGCGCGGTGCTGGTGGGCCTGTTCTCCCAGGCCCAGCTGCCGCACTTCCCAAACGGCCTGGTGGGCGCGCTGATGCTGTTCCCGGTCGTGGTGGCGGCCGTCGGGCACCGGGTGTGGGCGCGTCGGGCCGAGGAGAGCCGGGCGCGCCTGCGGGCCCTGAAGCTGGACCAGATCGAGGCGCTGCGCCAGGCCGTCGAGCACGAGCGCTCCCGGATCGCCCGCGAGCTGCACGACGTGGTCACCCACAACGTCAGCGTGATGGTGATCCAGGCCGGAGCCGGCCGCATGGTGCTGGACAAGGACCCCGCGCTGGCGAAGGAGGCGCTGCTGGCGATCGAGACGGGCGGCCGCGCCGCCATGACCGACCTGCGCCAGGTCATGGGGCTGCTGACGATGGACAGCTCCGGTGAGGATCCGGCCGCCGAGGCAGACCTCACCCCGCAGCCGGGAGTCGACGGCCTGGAGGCCCTGGTCGGACGGATCCGCCTGACCGGCATCCACATCGAGCTGCGCACCACGGGGCAACGCCGGGCGCTGCCACCCGGCGTGGAACTGACGGCCTATCGGGTGGTCCAGGAGGCGCTGACCAACATGGTCAAGCACGCCGTCGGCGCGAGCGCCGTCATCCACGTCGACTACGGCCCGCGAGAGCTGTCCGTCGAGATCGTCAACACCGAGGGGCGCCCGGGTGAGGCAGCCACCACCGGCAGCGGCAGGGGCCTGGTCGGACTGCGCGAGCGCCTCGCCCTCCACGGCGGGAGCCTGTCCACCGGCCCGCGGCTGACCGGCGGCTACCGCGTCAAGGCGTCAATTCCCCTGAACCACCTGGAGAGCATGTGACCACCCCGCCGCGTGTCGTGATCGCCGACGACCAGGCCCTGGTCCGCACCGGCTTCCGGATGATCCTCGCCGCCGAGGGCATCGAGGTCGCAGCGGAGGCGAACGACGGCCTGGCGGCCGTGGACGCGGTCCGCCGCACTCGGCCCGACGTGGTGCTGATGGACATCCGAATGCCCGAGCTGGACGGTCTCGAGGCCACCCGTCGGATCCTCGCGTCCGGTGGCGACAGCGCGCCCCGGGTCATCATCCTGACCACCTTCGACCTGGACCGGTACGTCTACGCTGCCCTGAGCGCCGGCGCGAGCGGTTTCCTGCTCAAGGACGTCAGCCCCGAGCACCTGATCTCGGCGGTCCGCATGGTCCAGTCGGGCGACGCGCTGCTGGCCCCGGCCATCACCCGGCGCCTGGTCGCCCGCTTCGCCCGGCGCGAGGACGCCCCGCTGCCGGCGGGCCAAGACCAGGCCGCGCAGCACCGCGGCCTGGCCACGCTGACGGCCCGCGAGTCCGAGGTACTGCGGCTGATCGCCCGCGGCCTCAGCAACGCCGAACTGGCCGCGCACCTGCACCTGTCCGAGGCGACCGTGAAGACCCACGTCGCCCGCATCCTCGCCAAGCTCGGCCTACGCGACCGGGTGCAGGCCGTGGTGCTCGCCTACGAGACCGGCCTGGTCGCGCCGGGCCACAGCGCGGACGAGTGACCCCGGCCTGACCGGACCGGTCGGCGGCCCCTGCGTTCAATTGACGCAGGGGCCGCACTTGAACAGGCGCCGACGCACCGGGCCGCCGCCTGACAGACTCGGTGTCCCACCCTCACGCATCCGTCCCGCCCGCCCGACCTACCTGTAGGGGGCCTACGGCGTCAGCGGCGCTTCGCGCCAAGGCCAGGCCGAGTCGAACCAGGGACGCGAGAGTGTTGGAGCGGGCCTTGACCGGTGCGCCGGTGGAGGTGGTGATCGCGAGTCGCTGGGCCTTGCTGAGCTTCCGGGTGCTCCTGTCGGCGTACATGTCCATCTGCAGAGCCATGTACAGGCTGATGTACAGAGGCGGTCGTACGCCACAGCGGAGGGGCCGCCCGATAACCAGCCGATCCAGGGGTAGGTGGCGCAGTCAAGGGTGGCCCGCAGGGCCATCGCGGCAGCGACGCCCAAAGGGCGCCCTTGACGGCGGCTCCTACCCCGAACACTTCGGAGTCGGGCGGCCCCGGCCGCACCACGCTGTCCCGCACTTCAGCTCTGTACATCAGCCTGTACGCGCCTGTGCACCACAGCCCGTACGCCGACAGCTCCTGAGAGAGGTGGGGCGGGGCCCGGGTGACCGGGCCCCGGTGGGGTGGTCAGCGCTCGGCGCGGTGGACGGTCAGGGCGAGCATCCGGACGCGCTCGGGCCACGTCAGCCGGTACAGGGGCGGGTACTCCTGGGGCTGGCCGTCGACGGTGACTGTCCAGGGGCTTTCGCTCCAACTGGACTGGAGGTCGTGGCGGATGACCACTGCGTGGCCGTCGGCAGTGAACTCGGCGCGGGTGGCGCGGGGGCCGGTGTGCCTCGTAGGGCGGCCGTTCGCGTCGGTGGCGGTCTCCTCGAGGTACGTCACGTTGACGATGGTGTGTCCCCATGTGGCGACGGTGTCGGCGAACTGCCGCGTGACCTGCTGCGCGCCGGTGAAGCTGGGTGGGGCGGGGAGGGTGTCGGGTACGGGGTACTGGCGGTCATCCCACGTGATCTCGGTGGTGTCCATGGGGGTTCTCCTTGGCGGGGTGGTCACTGCTCGGGCTGGTCGTCCGTGGCGTCGTCGGTGTGGTCGGTGAGGGTGACGGCGGCAAGGATGGTCTTTGCGGCGGTCATGACCCGGTTTCCGGCAGCCTTGATGGTGTTGTGGACGTCCTCGGGGGTGGTGCCTGCCCAGCCGGCGACGTAGGGGACGGAGTAGGCGGCGGAGTCAAGGCCGAACACTGCGCACACCACGTAGGCGACTGACTCGGCTTCGGTCTCCATCAGGCCCCGGTGCTGCTGGTACTCGTCCATGTCGGTGACGTGCTCGCACTGGATGTGGGCGACTTCGTGGGTGAGGGTCTTGGCGGCGTGGGCGTCGTTCAGGGTGTCGCTGACTCGTACCGTGCGGGTGTCGGGGTTGGTCCATCCGTTGGCGGTGCCGGTGTCGCCTTGCTCGAGGGTGTAGCCGAGTGAGGTGGCGTGGGCGGCGAGGTTGTCCCACATCTTCGCGGGGGCGTCACCGGTCAGCCTGGGCGCGCCGGGTGCGACCGTGTCGGGCTTGCCGTCGTTGCGGGCGGTCTGGGTGATGTCCCACACGGGGACGGGCCGGTAGAGCACCCGGCGGCGGTCGTCGTCCTGGTCGGTGCTGCCCTTGGCGGTATCGCTGTCGGTGTCGCGGACGGTCATGGGGGCCAGGATCCACAGCGCGCGCTCACCCTGGCGCACGTGGCGCTCGCGCTTCTGCCACTCGCGATAACCGGCGACCTGGGTCGCCTGCGGGCATTGTGAGAGGAGCAGCAGCATGTTCCGGAAGCTGTACCGGTGGAGGTGGATCGCGCCGTCCAGCATGGTCCGCCACGAGTCGGTGGTGACCAACTGGGCCACCGCCGCATCGAACTGCCCCTTGAGTTCGGCGACTCGGGTGGCCTGCTTCTCGGCGCGCTCCTCCGGGGTGCTGCGCGGGCGACGGCTGCGGGCCTTCGTGACTGCCAATGTGACTCCTTGGTGGGTTGGAGCCGTCGGCCGGAGTTGCCGCTCCGGCCGACGGTTCGAGCGGTTTGCCGTCCGCTCGTTCCTACATTCATAATCATACTCCTCCACTCAGGCTCTGGCAACATCACCTGCACCATTACTTGCGGCATCCCTTGCACCATTCCTTGCACCATTCCTTGCACCATCACTTGCGGCGCTCTTCGTGGTGAGTCCGCGTTTCCCCTGCTCAGCAGCCCTGTTCGGCGCTTCCGTCGTGCTGACTTCCCCTCGTCTGCCTGCCTTTCTGTACCTGGGTGTTGGTGGTGTGTGGTGGGTGGTGTGGTTGGGCGGCGGTCTGCGGGGAGCCGGCCGGGCGCTGCGCTGTGCTGTGGATGTGGCGGCCCGGCGGGCGGGCCGTGGGGGAGAACGGCGCCAGCTGGCCGAACCGGGGCGTAACTGCCGTACCCTGGGAGTGCTCCTTGAGGTGATGGAGCAGCGGCTGGTGAAGCGTTCGGCCGGAGTTCCTGCTCCGGGCCGACACCCTTGGGTGACTTTCACCAGCCGCACCCTTATCCCCGGGCGCAGCGCCCGGAATTCTCGGGCCCTGAATCACAGTAAATCTTTTCCCCGCGCAGCGGGTGCCCCAGCGCTGCGCGCTGTGCAGGTGAGGCGGTTCGCTGCGCTTACCGCGCCCGGGCTTTCGCCCGGGCGGGCTGTCTACGCTTCGCTCCAACTGCCAGGGAAACGGCCCGCGTTGCGGGCCGACAGCCCGTGCCGCGTGCCGAGCGCTGCTAACTTCCCCTGCAATTCGGGAGTTGTGGGCCGCTGCGCACCCCACAGGAACAACGGCTGAAATAATCCCCGGCGCGCTCTTTTCTTACGGCCCGGGAATTCGATAGAATGGGGTTGTTGGGGAGCAGGAACTCCCCAACAAAACATCACCTCAGACAAAGGAAGAATCGCATGACGATTCCGGCCGAAATCGCAACGCTGATCGAGCGGGGCACGGACGTACTGGTCTCCCTCGTGGCCCGTCTGGAGCCGGGCGAGCACCTGCTCACGTGCAGCCTTGACTGCCAGATTCCCATTCCCGCTCGGGCACTGATCACGGTCACCGGCCCGGACCCTGACGACACGGTGAGCATGAACGCCGGTCAGATGGACACACTGGCCGTCGTCCTTGGCGCGGCACTCATCGACTCGGACGCCGAATACTGCGGTTGTGAGGTTCGGTCGTGATGGCACTGGGATGTTCGGCTTTGTATGTCACTGACGTGTAGGCGTATTGGTGCTGTTCAAGGGCAGTTGGATCGGTCGATCATGGTGACGGTTTTCCGAACATTGCAGTGATGTGAGGCTGTATCGGCCGGTGTCACGTTCGTCGTATCTCCTTCGTCTTCCTGGTCTTCGTGGAGCTGTCTGGGTGTGCGGAGTGTGTCGGGTGGTTCCTGGCGGGTGTCGCGGGGGAGCGCGGTGTCGGTGTCGGTGTCGGTGTCGCGGAGCCTGGCTGGTTCAGATTCCCGTGGCAGTCCCGAGGTTCAGTAGCACGCGTGTCCGTCGAACTGGCGGGAACGTTGTGCTGTCACCCGCCCGGGTGAGCGGCTGGGGTGGAAGCCCACGCGCAGCTCATAGCCTCGTGTCAGACGCATCTGTCACACACGTGTGTCTGGCTGAACTGCCCTGTACGCAAGCGTTGTTCGTTGTTGGAGGCTGTACGTGGTCACCGTGCCGTTATCCGCCCGGCCGCTGGGGTGACGACGTTGGACGACGCCTCAGAGGCTGCGGAGACGGGCCTGGGCCGACACCGGGACGAACTGCGGCCTGCCGCGGTGCGGCAGTTGCTCAGGCTGCGGGAGTCGGGGGAGTTGACGACGGCTCATGTGAAGCTGGTCGCCGAGTCGGTGGACGTGAGCGTGCGGCAGGTGTGGCGCTGGCTGGCGCAGGCCGAGGAGACCGGTTCCACGGAGAAGCCCGACCGCAAGCGATTCAGGATTACCGAAGAGGTCATCGATGTCCTCGCCGACTACCAGGGCAACGTCAAGCGCGCCCACGAGCACCTGACCCGTCTCGCCTTGGCGGCGGGGGAGGAGCCGGTGGGGCTGACGACGCTGCACGACGCCATCGCCCGCGACCTCGACCCTGGTTTCATGGCGGGCCTGCGGGAGGGCATCCCGGCTGCCCGCGGGTTCGACCCCGCCTTCCAGCGCCCGGCGGTGGCCCGTAACCAGGTGTGGGAGGGGGACCACAAGCAGGCCCCGACCGTGGTGATGATGCCCGATCAGAAGCTGTCGAAGCTGTGGGTGACGTGGTTCGAGGACCGCGGTACCGGCTATGTGATGGGCTGGGCGGTCACCGCCGGTTCCGCGCACCGAGGATCGGTCCTGGCGGCCGTCCGCGCCTCCGTGTTGCGCGAACCCCCCTACGGGCCCGCCGGGGGACTGCCCCACCTGGTGCGGGTCGACGGCGGCGCCGACTTCCTGTCCAGGACCGTCCGGCGGACCTTCGGCCTGCTCGGGGTACCTATGGAAAGGGTGCGCAGCGCCCGTCACAAGGGCGGGATCGAGCGGCTGAACCGCACCAGCATGACCCGGTTCTTCGCCGACCTGCCCCGCTACACCAAGGCACCCCAGCTCGACCACCGTCGCCGTGTCGGCGACCAGGACCCGCCGCTGACCTTCGAAGCCTTCGTCGGCCTGCTGCGCCAGTGGGTCGAGGAGCGCAACACCCAGCACGTCCTGGGGCGCACCGGGACGACACCGCTTCAGGCGTGGCTGGCCGACCCCGCCGAGATCCGGCCGGAGCCCGGTCCGGAGGAACTGCGCGCGCTCATGCTGGAGAGCGACAACAAGGTCCATAAGATCACCAGCCACGGGGTCGAGTTCAACAACCGCTACTACATGCCCGAGAAGGGCGTGGGACGCATCGGTCTGGAACTGCGCCTGCGGTGGATGCCCCACCACGACCACGAGATCGACCTCTACACCTTCCGCGGCAACCGCTACCTCGGCCGGGCCTTCCTCAGCAACGAGGTCAGCGAGGAGATGCGCGAGAAGGTCCTCAACGACCGCGACGAGCACAGCGAGGTCCTGCGCCAGGCCCTGAAACGCTCCGCCGAACGCAAGCGGGAACGCCATCTGCCCTCCACCCAGCCTGAAATCCCTGTCCGCGCCATCCGCATGACGGAACAGGAGGCACGCGCCGAACTGGAAGGAACCGCCCTGCCCGCCCCGCCTCGACGGCGCGCGGAGCCCTATCAGCCCCTGACCCCCATCCCGGCCGGCTGGACACGCCCCGGCCAGGCCACCGCACCCTCGGATCCGTCTTCGGAGGACGCATGACATCCACCGCCACTGTGCCGCAGCCTCAGCCGCCCGAGTCGGCGGCGCCGCGTCGCCCGGATCTGCGCCCGCAGTTCTTCCTCGGCCTTGAGGACTCCTCGCTGGTCGCCACCGACACGCTGCTGCAGATCAAGGACACCGTCGTCGACACCGTCGAATCGAGGGCGATGTCGGTGGTCTACGGCGATGCCGGGCTCGGCAAGAGCTTCGGTACCCGCGCCACGATCCAGGAGATGAATCCGGATCTGATCCTCCCGCTGGATTTCGCCCGTTCCCGCCCGGGGCCGAAGGACCTGCGCGAGGAACTGTTCCACCAGATGAACCTCAGCTGCAAGATGCCGGGTACGCCGACCGCGTTCGACAAGCTGCTGCGCGAGACCCTGCCCAGGCGCCCGTATGTGATCGTGTGTGACGAGGCCCAGCAGTACCGGCGGGAGAACTTCGAGTTCCTGCGCAAGCTGTGGGACAACTGCGACCCCAAGCCCGCCATCCTCTTCGTCGGTGGCCGGGAGGCGTACGAGACGCTGCAGAGCGACCCGGCGCTGGCCTCGCGGATCTACATCCGCCTGGAGATCCTGGCGATGACCGAGGAGGAGGTCCTCCAGGCCGTGCCCGACTCGCACCCGGTGTGGAGGGGCGCGGAGGAGGCGCTGCTGAAGCGGGTCGACACCCAGTACGCGCTCGGCTCGTTCCGTGAGTGGGTGAAGGTCACCAAGCACGTGATCAAGGGCATGGAGCACTTCAAGGCCGACAAGGTCGACGACGCAATCGTGGACTGGGCCCTGAAGCGGTGCTGACCACCCCGCCTGTGCCGTCGGCCGTCTGGGGCGCGGCCGCCGCAACCGAGCCCTTCGCCGTCATGGAGGACGCTGCCCCACCCGGCCTGCACTTCCTCGACACCCCAGGTGTGCGCACCCTGCTCACCCCGGGCATGCTCGCCGTGGGCGATGCGCTCGCCGACGCCTACGCCCAGGGCCGGTTCGTGTGCGTGCTGGGTGATGCCGGGGTAGGCAAGACCTTCGCCGTCCACACCGTCGCCCGCCGTCTCGGTGAGCTGTTGCCGCTGGATTTCCGGGCTCAGCCGGCGCCGGTGGACCTGCGCGCCGCCCTTCACCGTGCACTTGGCCTCCGCGGCGAGGCGCCCGCCGACCCTGGGGCCGCCGACACGCTGATCCGCCGCGCCCTGGTCCTCAAGCCGCGGATCGTCGTGGTCGAGGACGCCCACCGGCTGTCGGCGTCCTGCTTCGAGTACTTGCGTTTCCTGCACGACGACCTCCCCCAAGGGCTGTGCGTGGTGCTCATCGCCGCGACGCGCGGCGAACGCTCCTTGCGCGCTCAGCGGATGCTCGCCACCCGCACCGCCGGCTGGCCCTACATCTGGCCGCTCACCCGCGACCAGGTCCCCCAGGCGGTTTCCGCTTTGCACCCTGTGTGGCAGAGCGTCGCGCCCGCCGACCTCAAGGCGCTGGACGCCCGCCTCGCCGACGGCGCTCTGCGCCGCTGGGCCGTGCTGACCCTTCACACCCAGCGGGCTCTGGCCGCCACCGGAGCGAGCAAGCCCGATGGGGGCATGCTGCAGGCTGTGGCCGACCGGGTCGACGGCGGACGGCGCCCATGACCGCACCCACGCTTCCTCCCGCCCCCACCCGGCCGCCGGCCGCCTCACCGTCGTCGGCGGCCCCGGCGGCGCGGCCGGTGAGGCTGCTGCTGGACGGCGACGATGACCACGCGGTGCACCGGGCCGCCTACCAGTGGGCCGATCCCGCCCGCGGGCGAGTCACCGTCGATCCCACCCCGCACACCACCAGCCCGGCCTACCTCGCGCTGGACGTGCTGCGCGCCATGGGCCGCGACGGGTTCTCCCGCGAGGGCGCGGAGCGGATGTCCACCGACCCGGCCTGGCGCGCGGTGACCTGCTGGACCCTGGCCACCGACGTGCACGAGGCGATCGTCCTGCGCGCCCACCGTCTCACGGTGGAGCGGCTGCGCCGCCTGGCCGCGTGGCGCGCGGACACCGGCATCCGCCTCACGCTCCTGGCCCACGCCCCGGAGCAGGCCGACTTCCAGCGCCTGCTCGAACACCTCACAGCCGTCGGGCTGGTGGATGTGGTGACCGTACGCGGCGCGGCCGCCGTCCTGGTCGAGGCGATCGGCCCGGCCGCCGCCGGACGGCGCTCCGGCCCGCCGCCGCACGATCACGCTCACCCGCTGCCGACGGTGCCCCGTAGCGGGGTGGCCGCGTTCCGCGCGGACTGCTGGCGCCGCCAGAACGCCACCGACTTCGCACACACCGACGGCCAGTACCGTGCCGGCTACGCCGCCGCCCGCACCTGGCTGGCCCGCCTGCCGGCCCAGCCACCCCAACCGGAGGCCGCCGAACCCGCCGGCGGCCCGGCCGATCCCACCCCCTTCAGCCTGCAGGAGATCGAGGCGTTGCGGCTGTTCCTGGCCCGGCTGACCGTCTCAAGCCCCAGCGTCCAGCACACGGTGGCCCGCGTGCGCGGCGCCCAGGCCGGCTTCCTGGCCCGCTCGCTGCTGCTCAACGTGCCCGACGACCTCACCAACTGCGCGGGACCGGGCATCACCACCGTGCCCATCACGGCGCGCGTCGTGCACACGATCACCGTGGGCCTGCCCAACCCGCTGCGCGCCGCCGCGGTGGCGGCCCTGCTGTTCACCGGCACCGACAAGTCGCTGCTGTCGCTGACCCAGATAGCGAGCGTCGACGAGGGCGGCACCACCGTGGCCATCGACCGCGACTCGCGGATCAACATCGGCGTACCGCCCGGGCCCCGGCACCTGTACGCCGTCCCGCCCCCTGCTGCACGCTGCCGTCGAATTCCGCCGCCGCACCCGGCGCACCGCTGATAACCATGGCCTGTTCGCGAACTGCTTCGGCACCACGCCACGCTTGGAGACCCTCGTCGCCGACGCAGGCATTGCCATCCCGGCCCTCGTCCATCCCCATCCCGGGGATGACTGGCACACCGCCGCCCGCTGCTGGTACCTGCACACCCCCGCCCCGCCAACCCCCGGTGTCCTGCCGCGCCTTGGGGAGTCACGCACGTGACCGACCAGCCACCGCCGCCCGGCGACACTTCCGCGGCCGCGTTCGACCTGATGTTCCTGCGCGAGCGCGCCATTCAGTGCCGGCTCACCGACGAGGACCTGACCGCGCTGACCGGCATACCCACCGCCGACTGGGACACCCACCTCACTGCGCACACCCTCCCCGCCGCAGCTCTGTTCCCTCTCGCCCGCGCCCTGAACACCTCACCCGAATCCCTCCTGCTCCAGCCCATGCCCGCCTCCCGCCCGGGCCCAGGGGTAGCCACCCACGCCACCGTGCTGCACGCCGCCCTGCTCGAGGCCGATCGCATCCACCCCGACGACCTGGCCTCTGCCTTGGAGTGGCCCCCGTACCGCCTGAAGCGCGCCGTCACCACCCTGGCCGCACACCTCGAGCAGCCCAGCAGCCCTCACCGGCTCATCCACACCGACACCACCATCCACCTGACCTGCGTCCCCGGCCTGCTTGACCCCAAGCAGCGGCAGAACCTGCACAACACCGGCCACACCGCCGTCTCCCTCGCCCCCGGCGAGGCCACCGCCCTCACCCGCCTGCTGCACCGCACCGCCCGCGGCCTCACCCCCGACCTGCCCGCCGAGGGGATCCCGCGTCTGGCCAACCGGCGCCTGCTTGCCCCTGCCGGAGAACAGCCGACTCCCCACCCGGATGTGTTGTTCGCCCTCGGGCTGGCCGGCCAGCCCCTCATAGACGCCTCCGGCCCCGCCGACCACCCAGCCTTGGGCCACCGCCACGCCGCTGCGGCCGGCGCAGACTCCGCCGGCGGCTCCGCGTCGGCCCGCCGCTGCCACACCGCCACCACCCGGAGCGCGATGATGCCGTTGCCGCGTACGACCACCGTGTCCGAGACCACCACCGGCTCGTGGAAGCCCACATGGTCACCTGGCCACACCCGCCCCGGCCTGCCCCCGCTCACCGTGGTGCACGATCCTCACGACGACCACGCCTTCATGGCCGCCGCGCTGGCCGCCCACACCCCCGCGCTGGGCCGTATCACCGTCCACCCCACCCCGGTGGCGAGCGCTCCCGCCGCCCTGGCCCACGACCTGCTGCGCAGCCTGGGCAAACACCTCCCGCTGGCCGGCAGCGAGGACGGCACGTACTGGACCGGCAACACCGAGACCGCCTGGCGCGCGGTCGCCGCCTGGACGCTCGCGCTGCGCATCGGTCACGTCATCGTCACCCGGGCCCATCGCATCAGTTCTCGGCACTTCGAGTACCTCTTCGCCCTGCGGGAGCTCACCGGAATCCGTCTGACCCTGCTGTGCCACGGCCCACTCCCGCCCGCCCTGGCCGCCGCCCTCGCCGCGCTCCCGCACGAAGAGGCGCACACCCTGGCCGCGGCCCACCGTGCCCTGGGCACGCCCGAGCCCGCCGACCGGTTCGCATGGCGGGAGGCAGGCGAGCAGTTCCCGCCCCACGAGGGCGAGCCGTGCTTCCTGCTGCCCACCCGCCGTACGCCCGGCCGCGGCCACATCGAGGCAGCGGTCCGCCGCCTGGGCCGCGCGGTGCTCCCGCTGCCCGCCGCCGGCCGCTTCCCGCCCGAGCCCGACGAGCACACCGCGCTCCTCGCGCACCGGCTCCATACGCGTATCGCCCATCCCGTTCACGCCGCGGCGCTGGCGGTGCGCATCTTCACCGGCTGCCCGGCCACGCAGCTGCAGTTGCCCGCCGCCCACAAGGCCCCGCCGGCCCGTGGCCCAGAACGCCCGGCCCCGTCCTGGGCGGTGGACTTGCTCGAAGCAGCCCGCCGTTTCGGGCAACTGGAAGGGCGCCAGCACAGCAATCTCCCGCTGCGGCTGAGCCCCTGGGACCACGGGGCCGTGACCGAAGCAGCCCACGCCTGCGGTCTGCACGAGCACCAGGCACCGGGCCCGAAGCGGCACTCTGCCGCGACCACCTCGCGTTCCAGGCGGCCCACCGCCGTGCGCCGCAGCGCGGGCAGTACACCAGCACCGGGCCGGGCAGCATGAGGCGGGTAAGCGCCCAACCAGCCCCCAAACACATAGGGAGTAGACGATGGCCGAGCCCGGGACAGAACTGTTCGAAGCGATCCGCCGTGACCACCGCGCGGGCGACAGGCTGCCCCGCTCCCTGGCCGCCCGGCACGGCGTGGCCAGAGCGACGGTCAAGGAGGCGATCTCGACCGTGCTGCCCCTGCCGCATTCCCTCCCGGCCGACGAAGAGGGCCTGGACCAGGCCCGTCAGTTCCTGGATGCGCTGCTGGAAGAAGACCAGGCCAAGGCACCCGAGGAGCGCCGCTCGGCCTTCGATCTGTATGAGGAGCTGAACCTTCGCACCGACGGGCTCCCGGTGTCCTACCGGTGGGTGTGGGAGTACATCACCGATCGCCGCTCCCAGCACGCCGACGCCGGCTCACCGGAGCCACACGAGCGGACCTGGGCGGCAGGCGTCCCCTCCGACATGCCGGAGTTCGTCACCGACCTGATCACCTGCGCGGTGCTTCAGCTGGCCGAGCTGAAGATCGAGGGCACTGTGCCGGCCACCGACGGCGTCGAGCTGGGCATGGTCTCCCTCGGTACCGCCAGGGCCCGGATCAACCAAGCCCTGTGGGAGCTCGCGCTGGTCGGACGCCGAAGCGGCCTGTCCTACGCCCAGATGAGCGCTTTCACCGGCATCCCCGAAGACGACCTGGCCCAGCAGGTCGAGCGCTATGACCGCCTGATGACGTCCTGAGCAGCTGCCCGCCGCGTCACCGTCCGCGTGCGGGAGCGGGCTGTAGACCGCCGGGCCGGGGCCTCGATGGACCGGCCCCGGGCGGGGAAGATTGCGGGTACTGCCGGTGGATGGGGAGGAGGCGGTGTCCGTGGCCGCGGCCAGCATTACGGACTCGGTGCTCAAGCGAGCCCGAAATGGCCGGCGAAGACGATCACCGGCGAGCTGGCCCGACTCCTGCAGGGCGAGTAACAGTGCCCTGCGCCTCCCGGCGCAGGTCCGCCGCCGCGGAACGGCACGCCGACACCGTCCGGTTCGTCCTGTTCGAGGCATGGGCGGCCCGGCTCGCCGGGCCTGTAAGGTGCCGAAAGTCACGCACTGAACCTCACCGGCGGTGGACGCTGACGGCATAGCCGCCGTCGTCGTAAGGGTCGGCGTCCCAGGTGGCGAAGCGGTCGACGAAGGTGAGGCCGGCCGCGGCGCAGCAGGCGTCGTACTCCGACAGGGTGATGCTGGGCGGCACCGGCAGGTGGGCCTTGTCCAGGCCGAAGCCGGCGACGATCAGACCGCCCGGGCGCAGGGCCGCGGTCAGGCGCTCTGTGCGGCCCTGTGCCGGCTGGGGCGTAGGGCGAGCACGGTGACGATGAACGCCGTCAGGGTGAATGCGGCGGTGGTCAGGAACGCGGCGTGGGCGCCGGGTACGAACGCGCCGGGTTCGGCGCCTGCGGCGTAGACCGAGACGACCACGGCGAGTCCGATCGCGCCGCCGAGCTGCTGGGTGGTCTGGAGCAGACCGGATGCGGATCCGGCGTGCTCGGGCTTGACGCCGCCGACGACCAGGGAGGCCGCGGGCATGAACGTCAGTCCGGCGGCGATGCCGTTGAGCAGCAGGGGGCCGAAGACGGCCGGGAAGTAGCTGCTGGAGGTGTCGATGTTGCTGAGCCAGGCGAAGCTGCCGGTCAGTCCCAGGGTGCCGAGCATGAGGAGCGGTGCCTGTCCGAAGCGTCCTACCAGGCGGGGGGTGACGCGAGAGAGGGCGAAGATGCCGACGGTCATCGGCAGGAACGCCAGGCCGGCCTTGAGGGGGCTGAAGTTGAGTACCTGCTGGACGTACTGGACGACCAGGAAGAACGTCGAGATCTGTGAGCCGAAGACCAGGGTGAGGATCGCCAGCCCGCCGAGCCTGCGCCGGCTGCGGAGCAGGTCAGGCCGAAGCAGGGGGTGGGTGACGCGGCGTTCGGTCACGGCCAGCACGGCCAGGAGCACGGCGCCTACCGCGAGGCCGCCGATGGTCTGTGGGGATGTCCAGCCCTTTTCGGGGGCGCCGATCAGGGACCAGACCACCGCTACCGCTGCCCCGGTCGCGGCGATGGCGCCGACGAAGTCGAAGCGGCCCCGGTTGCGCGGGGTTTCGGTGACGAACCGCCGGGCCAGGGCGAGGACGCCGATACCGATCGGGACGTTGACGAACATGGTCCAGCGCCACGAGCCGTACTCGGTGACCAGGCCGCCGAGCACCAGACCGAGGGTGCCGCCGCCGACGCCGACCGCTGAGAAGAGAGCCAGGGCCCGGTTCTTGCCTGCTTCGTCGCGGGCGCTGGTGGTGACCAGGGCCAGTACGCCTGGCGCTGCCAGAGCTGCGCCGATGCCCTGGGCCGCGCGGGCTGCGATCAGCATTGCCGGGGACTGGGCAAGGCCGCCGAGCAGGGAGGAAGCGGTGAAGACGGCGAGACCGATTTCGAAGACCCGCAGGCGCCCGAAGGTATCTCCGAGCCGCCCGCCCAGGAGCAGCAGTCCGCCGAAGGCCAGGGTGTAGGCGTTGAGGACCCACGACAGTGACGACGGGCTGAACCCGAGGTCCGTGCTGATCTTGGGGAGTGCGACGTTCACGATGGTGGTGTCGAGGGTGAGCATCAGCTGCGCGACGAGCACGATCGCGATGCCGATGGGCGCCCGGCCGGCGTTGGCGGGCCTCAGGACTGGGCTCTTGTGGCGCGCGGCCGGCGGCCCGGTGTGGGTAGGGGATGGGGAAAACGGCATGAGGGTGGTCCTGTTCCGGCCGGAGGCCGATGAAAGGGATACCGGGGGATACCGGGTCAGGTGAGGCTGGCGGCCCCAGTGCACTGCTGGGCGGCGCCGCCGGCGGGTGATGGCTTGGCCAGCTGCGGTGGGAACCGGAGCCTCTTGTCGCCTTGGCAGAGGACCGGGGAAGCCCACATCGATGCGGGCCGGTGCTGGTGCCGGACCAGGGAACCTGGGCGGTGCCGGCAGGGAGCGGGCACGGCGCCGGGCCCGGGTCCGGCGCCGTGGCTGCGGTTACCAGGTGTCCGGCCCAGACGCGCGGTTTCGTGTCGCCGTACACCTGTGGGTTCTTCTGTGTGCTGCCAGCGGAGATCGTGGCTGGCGTAGTGGGCGGGGCCGGCCGGCGGACAGCTCAGACCTGGGCCATGCCTCCGTCGGCGAAGAGCTCCACGCCGGTGATGAAGCTGGAGGCGTCGCTGGACAGGAACACGGCGGCCTTGCCGATCTCCCGCACGTCCGCGATCCGCCCGGTCGGGTTGTCCTGGCCCATCGCCTTGACTCCGGCGTCCACCTGGTCGGGGCCCTGCGCCATCGCCAGGGCGCGCCGCAGGGATTTGGTGTCCACCGCGCCGGGGCTGAGGACGTTCATCCGGATGCCTGTCCCCTTGATGTCCTGGATCCAGGCGCGGACGAAGCCGCGCACGGCGGCCTTGGAGCCGCCGTACAGGCCCATGCCGTGCGGGACATGGATGGAGCCCGTCGACCCGATGATGACGATTGTGCCGCCGCTCGGGAGGAGCGGGATGGCCGGCTGCACGGTGAACAGCACGCCCTTGGCGTTGACGTTGAAGGTCCGGTCGAACTGCTCCTCGGTGATCGATCCGAGAGGGGCGTGTGCTCCGAGGCCGGCGTTGGCGACGACGGCGTCGAGGCGTCCGTACCGGTCGATGACGTGCGCGTACATCGACTCCATGTCGGCGAGCTTGGTGACGTCCGCGACGAATCCCGAGGCGTTCGGCCCGATCGCGGCGACTGCCTGGTCCAGCGCCGACTGCTGGAGGTCGGTGATGACTACTTTGGCGCCGTGGTCCGCGAACTCCTGGGCGATGCCCAGGCCGACGCCGGACGCGCCGCCGGTGATGACGGCGGTCTTTCCTTCGAGCGTGAGGCTCATTTTTCTCCTGAAACCGTTTGTGCGCAGCGCGAGCCGACCCGGCGCGCGGGTGGGTGCCTGTACATGGGGGGCGAGCCGCCCTCGGTCCGAGGGCGGGCGGGTAAGCCGTGGGTACGGCGCGTCCCGTAGAGTGAAACCGGAGGCGCCGCCACTTTCATGAAGCGTAAGCGGAGATGCCCCCACTTAGCAAATGTGACCGTCGCGAGCGTGAGGAGAGCGTGGATGGCCAGGGACACCGGGCGACCGCTGAGGGCCGACGCCCAGCGGAACCGGGAAAAGATCCTGTCCGCAGCGGTGCGGGTGTTCGCCGAACAGGGGCTGGATGCGCACCTCGAACGCATCGCCAAGGAGGCGGGTGTCGGCTCCGGCACCCTTTACCGCAACTTCCCGACCCGGGAGGTCCTGATCGAGGCGGCCTACCGCAACGAACTGGCACGGCTGTGCGACGCCGGCCCCGAGCTCCTGGCGACGCTGCCCCCGCGCGAAGCCCTGCGCGCCTGGATGGGCCGCTTCATCGACTACGCGACGGCCAAGTTCGGCATGGCCGAAGCCCTCCGCAGCGTCACAGAAACGGGCGTCAACCCCTACGCCCAGAGCCACGACATGATCCTGGAAGCCCTGACAGCGCTCCTCGACGCCGCCACCGCCGCCGGCACCATCCGGACCGACATCGGCCCGTCCGACATGTTCGCCGCCCTCACCGGCATCGCCCTCACCTCGGCGAAGCCCGAACAGCGCGAGCAGGCCGAACGCCTCCTCGACCTCACCATGAACGGACTGAGCGCCGACCGGCGCTGACGCCCACGGACGGGCCGCGGTGTCCGTATCGGTAATGGGCGACAGCCGGGCTTCCAGCGCGATCCGCCAGGAGCCGTCCGGCGCCCGTACCTTGAACTCGGCGTGGGCGCCCGCGGCGCGCGCGGCCCAGGCGAGTTCGAGCTTGAGGAGGTGGTGAGCCTCGAGGGTGCGGGTCTCGCGAACGCCTCCAGGCGCTGCACGTAGTCGGCCCGCTCGTCCTCGCGCGCGGCGCTGAGAGCCACGGCCAGGATCTCGCTCGAGGCATCGGGAACGAAGAAGTGGTCCGGGTCGGTGCAGGCCCACGTGCACCGCTGCGCCGCCGCCAGAATCTCCTCCGCGTCGAGCGCCGGGGCCGGACCCGCCGGGGTCTGCGGTGCGCTGGGGGCCGGTTGCCGAAGGTGGGCGAGCAGTTGGGCGCTGGACGTGGCACGCCCGCGCTGGGAGGCGGTGAAGTCGGCGATGCGCAGCAGCTCGCCCGTGACCGCGCGCACTCCGTCGAACCAGCCGTCCTCGAAAGCCTGCCCCCGGCCACGCGGGGCGCTGCCCTCGCACTCGGCAACCCCGGTGTGCGCCCCGGCCACCGCGCCGGCCTCCAGCAGCGAGACCAGCTCGTCCGGCTCAGCCGACGACACCCCCGCCCCGGCTACTAGCCTCGTACTTCGCAGGTCGCCCGTTCGTGAAGGTCAACAGATCGCAGACGGCCAGCGAATGATCAGCCTGGTCGTCCGGGTGTCATCTTCCGTTCCGCAGTGGTCGGTTTCGGACTGTGATCAAGCGCGGCGGTTACCCGAAACGGTGACCTGCGAAGTACGGGACTAGCACCTCGAATAGCCGCAGGCGTGCGGTCACCGCATCACGCTGGTGCCGGCTGATGCGGGACAGCTCTTCCCCGTACGCGTCGTGCTGCTCGGTGCTCATCGCGACAGTCCCCTTCATGTCCAGCGCATGTCGAGTGCGGTCAGCGCCTCGTGCCGTTCGGGGGTGAGTTTGTCGGCTCGTCGGCGGGTGTTGTCGATGAACATGCCGAGCTTCACTCCGGCTTCGTCTCTGTCCATTTGTTCGAGGTGTTTGCGCGGCACGTTCAGGTGGCCTTCGCGTGCGTGGAACTGCTGGGCGGCTTCCATGTTGAGTGCCCATTTGTCGGCCTGGGTGCGTTTCACGGGCTGCTCGTCCTCCCGGGCCGGGGTGAGCCCGAGCATGTTCTGAAGCATCCACTGCTGGCCGGTGGCGAGCTTGTCCCACCCGAGCCGCTGCGCCTGGACCCAGCGTCCGAGGTCTTCGCCCTGGACGGTCACCTGGCCCGGGGTGAGGGGGAGGGTGCCGCCGGCCTCGATCCGCAGGCGGGACAGCCGGTAGGCGCGTTGCCAGCCGGTGTCCCAGGCTGGGCACCAGGCGGGGTCGATGTCCTCCAGGGCGTCGCGCCGGTCCTGGGTGAGTGCCCCGGCTGACGACTGAACCTCCAGCCCCTCTTCGCGGCGTGCGGCGTTGGCGTCGGCGAGCTTGGCGGCGGTCCGCTGGTTTTTCACCCAGGCCCCGACGGGATAGCCGTTCCACGTTGCGCTGATCGGCGGCAGCAGGTGGGAGTGCACGGCCGCCCACTCCTTCGCGGCTGTCAGTCCTTCCTCGAACGCGACGTCGAAGTGCGACCACACCATGCCGAGGCCATCGAGCTCTTGGGCGCGGTCCGCATCGAGCTGCCCCGCGTTGAAGAACCGCCGCTGATCAGTCAGCCACGTCCCCAGCGGGAAGCCCGCCGGCGCCCACTCCTGCGGGGTCACGAACGAGTACGGCGCCCGCAGGTCCCCGTACTCCTTCACGTACCGGGTGGCGGCCTGGATGCCGCGCCGCCAGAACGTGTTCTCTGGCCGCAGGATCCGCAAGGAGACGAACGCGGCGAGCTGCGCCGGATCCCTGGGGGTGGAGAACTTCAGGAGCTCCCGCGCCGGGGCGCTGGGGCCCTCCTGAGCCCCTTCCTCCCCCTCCCCGGTCTCCTTGCCCGCCGGACGGCTGCGCGCCTGCGAGAGGGCCAACTGTTCCACCGCGTCGGAGTCGTGGGAACGCAGCGCGGCCAGCACCTTGGCCAGCCCGTCGTACGCCTTCGAGGTGAGCATCTCGTCCGGCGACTCGCCCGGGGCCAGGAACACGGGCACCACCAGGCTGGCGACCTTGCCCTCACCCGGCTTCATCCGCAGCGCCCGGCCGACCATCTGCACGATGTCGACCATCGATCCGCGCACGTCGCAGAAGGTGACCGCGTCGCAGTTTTTCGTGTCGACGCCTTCACCGAGCACGCGAACGCTGGACAGCACCCGTAGCGCGGCCGGGACGTTCTCCCACCGGTTCTGCGAGTACTCGATGACGTCGGAGGAGAACGCGTCCAGGGTCTGGCGCCGGTAGCCGGGGGAGTGTTCACCGCACAGCCACGCGGCCCACACCCGCTCGGGTACGGGGTAGAAGTCGGGGTCGCTCTCCCACAGCCGGGACGCGACCGCCGGCACTCCTTCCGCCATCGCTTCCGCCTCACTGACCTTGTGGTGGAAGGTCAGGACCCGGCGCAGCTTCTCCTGCGCAGACGCCTTCAGCACAGCCGTCTGCAGGGCCGCCAGACGCGTCCCGCGCACGTTGTCCGACCGCGACTCCATCCCCAGCAGCTGCGCCGCCTGGAGGCTCGGGTCGGCCACGTCGACACACACCACCTGGTACTTCGCCACCAGGCCCAACCCGATGGCATCCGACAACGTCAGCTTGTACGCCACCGGCCCGAACACCGGCGAGTCCGGGTCCATGCTGGCCACCAACTGCTGCGCGGTGCGCCCGCCCTCACCGGCCTCCGGTGCCTCCCACACTCGGGCGGTGGCGGTCATGTAGAGCCTGCGGTCGGCCGGGATCTTCGCGTTGTCGTGCACGGCCGCCCACGGCTTCGCCCCGTGACCGCTCGTACGGTGCGCCTCGTCCACGATGATCAGCGACCAGCTGAGAAGGCCGGCGGCGTGTGCCCGCTGGAGCGTGCCCAGGCCCACGGCCGCGTACGTGGCGAACACCGTGACCTTCTTCAACCCCCGTGTCCAGTCAACGAGTTCGTCCACGTCCGTGGTGCAGGGGAAGCCCGGAGCCTCGTCCGCGCGCAGCGAGCAGACCCCGATCATCGCCCCCGTACGGCCGCCCTCACGCCACGCGGCCACCGTCTGCGCCAGAAGATCCAGGGTTGGCATGAGCACCAGCACCCGGTCCGCACCGAGCTGTTGAGCGCTGTGCACGGCGATCAGAGTCTTCCCCGATCCCGTAGCAGCGATCACCTGCGTGCGCAACCCCTCCGGGGGCATTTTCTGAGTTGCAGACAATTCGAGATGGCGGACAACGGCATCGACCGCTTCCACCTGATGAGGGAACAGTTCCTTCTTCGGCATATCCGAGCTGCCTTTCACCGCTGGTCCAACGGGCGTTCCGGTACCCTCCCTGGCACTGAAACTCCCAGATCACAAGGGAGTTGGTAGTCTGAGAAGTGAGCCGGACGGTTCCACGGAGCGTCCCGCATCCGTGGTCCAGCGGGCCGGTGAGCTTCTGCCGATTCGGCCCTGAACCCCGTATCGGGGGGTGCTTCTGGTTCCATAGCTTAACTGGGCACAGCATTTGACGCACGCACCTTGCCGAGACTGACCGGAAGTGGTCGAACATGCTAGAATCGAGCCATCAAACACCCCGTTTCAATGACCCTCACGCACCGTCACTTACGCTGCCCCGGCAGCCGATTCGGGCCGCGTAGCGGCCCGGGGCCCGGAGCGAAGCGGAGGGCCTCAATAGGACTGCGCAGCACCCCCATTGACTTTCCGTCAATCCTGGAGCGAAGCGGAAGGATTGGGCCCGGCTTGCCGGACCCGGAGTGCGAAGCACTCCGTCACGCCGAGCAAAGCGAGGCGTTTCACTTGCATATCGCGCAGCGATATGGTCCTTCTCGCGAAGCGAGAATACAATTCCCTTGCGAAGCAAGGGAATTGAAGGCGCGAAGCGCCTTCACGGATTGCGAAGCAATCCGTTTCGCTTGCACATCGCGCAGCGATGTGGTACCCGCTCCGCGGG
>NZ_RJVR01000194.1 GCF_003999195.1 Streptomyces soli | reverse complement strand
CTCCGGTGTCGGTGGCCGTGCCGGGCGCCTGGGGAGCCCGCCGGAAGGCGCCGTTGCGGGCGGGTCCGGGCGGCGCGCCGTCCAGCTGGGCGGCGGGGATCCGCATCGGCAGCTCACCGTCGGCGCGGGGGGCGCCGGGGACACCTGGGCGGCCAGAAGCCTTGCCGGTGACGGTGCGGGCGGCATCGGCCTCGGGGACGCCCAGTTCGAGCAGGGCGGTGGGGAGCAGGACGACGGCGGTGGTGCCGCCGTACGGGGAGGGGCGCAGCGAGACCTTGACGCTGTGCCGTTTGGCGAGCCGGCTGACCACGAAGAGGCCGAGGCGGTCGCTGTCGAAGAGGTCGAGCGCCTGGGCCTGTTCGATGCGGCGGTTGGCCTCGGCCATGGCTTCCTTGCCCATGCCGAGGCCGCGGTCCTCGACCTCCAGGGCGTAGCCGTTGCCCACCTGTTCGCCGTAGACCCGGACCTTGGTGTGCGGGGGCGAGAACTGGGTGGCATTCTCGACGAGTTCGGCGATCAGGTGGGTGAGGTCGGCGACGGTCGAGCCGACCACGGCGGCATGGGGCAGCCGTCGCACCTCGACCCGCTGGTAGTCCTCGACCTCGGCGACGGCGGCCCGGACGACGTTGGTGAGGGGTACCGGTCTGCGCCAGGCGCGCCCGGGGGCCGCGCCGGACAGGATGATCAAGCCTTCGGCGTGCCGGCGCATGCGGGTGGTGAGGTGGTCGAGCCGGAAGAGGTCCTCCAGCTCGCTGGGATCCTCCGTACGGCGTTCCATAGTGTCCAGGAGGGCGAGTTGCCGGTGGACCAGGACCTGGCTGCGGCGGGCGAGGTTGACGAAGACGCCGGAGACGCCGCTGAGCAGTTCGGCCCGCTCGACTGCGGCCTGGAGGGCGGCGCGCTGGACGGTGCCGAGCGCCTCGCCGACCTGCCCGATCTCGTCGCTGCCGTGGTGGCCGCGCGGCACTTCGGCGTCAATGTCGATCTCCTCGCCGGCGCGCAGGCGGCGCATGGCGTGCGGGAGTTTGCGGCGGGCCAGTTCCAGCGCGGTGTTGCGCAGGTCTACCAGTTCGATGACCAGGCCGCGCCCGATGCGTACGGAGATCAGCAGCGAGGCGAGGACGGCGAACAGGCCGAGCAGCACGGCGGCACCGGACTTGGTGAGCACGCTGTGCGTGACCGGGTCGGCGTGCCCGGTTGACCCGGCGGACGAGGCGAGGTCGCGCAGGTCCGTCAGGACCGGGGCCGAGGCCTGCTCCCAGGCGGTGGCGGACACGGCGCCTGCGGCGGCGCTGCCGGGCGAGGCGGCGGCCGCCCTGTCCTCCAGAGCTTCCAGGTCCTGGTACGGGCCCGAGCGGGCCAGCTTGTCCCAGGCGGCGCGCTGGGCGCCGTGCAGGTCGCGGGCGGAGGAGATCAGCAGCAGCAGCCGGGCGCTGACGGCGCCGGTGAACTCGCGCTGCCGGGCGGCGGGGATGTCGTGGCCGAGCCGGCCGGCGGACAGCAGCGCGTCCTCGCCGGCGAGGAGTTCGGCGGACCTGGCGAGGTCCAGGGCGACCCGGTCGCCGGGGTCGGCGGCCAGCGCGCCACCGACGGCGAAAGCGTTCTCGACGGCGGCGCTGTAGTCGTCGTAGGCCTCGTCCCAGCCGGCGGCACGGGCTGCGACGCGCGGCCGCAGCGACTTCAGCGCCGTTACGCCGTCCACGAAGGTCCGTACACGCCTGGCGACTTCGGCGGACAGGCCGGTGCCGTCGGCGACGGTGTGGGTGCGGTCGAGGCGCAACGGGGCGACGGCGCGGTCGGTGTCGCCGACGCGCTGGCGGAGTTCGTCGGCGCGGACGGCGGTGGGGGCAGCGAGGTAGTCGGCGGCGGCGCGGCGTTCGGCCTGGAGGGCGGTGACGGTGGCGGTGACCGGCTGGCGGATGGTGCGGTCGACCCGCTGGGCGCGCAGTTGGCCGGAGACCTCCTGGGCGGTGGTGACGGCGGCGAAGGCCCACAGTGCCATCAGCGAGACCACCGGGACCATGAGGACGGAGACGATCTTCGCGCGGACCGACTTGGGCCGCAGTCCGAGGCGCAGGCCGGTGCGGGACTGCGGCACGTGTGGCACCGGGCCCCGGTCGGAGACCGAGGCGGCCAGCGCGGGGCGCTGTGCCGTCTCGTCGGCGGGCAGTCCGGCGTGCGCGCGGCGGCCGCGCTGGGCGGTCGTGTCGCGCCGGGCGGTCATATGGCGCCCTCCCTGAGCCGTTGGGCGGTCGCGGAGGCCGCGCGTTCCCTGGCTGTCGGGGAGAGCGCGACGAAGGCGGAGGTGAGGAAGAGGTACGAGCCGAGGAAGACCACCAGCGGGAAGAGGAAGGCGGTGGCGCCCGCGCCGGGGAGCCCGGCGGCCGACGGCTGGACCGTGACCCGTACCGCGAGCATCCCGGTGTAGTGCATGCTGCTCACCGCCGCCCCCATCACCAGCGACGCGCCGGCGACGACGATCGGCCGGTGGATCGTCAGCGCCGCCCAGAGCGCCGCCGTCGCGGCGGCCACGGCGATCGCCACGGAGAGCGCGACGGGCCAGGGGTCGTAGCCGACCCGGCCGTGCAGCCGTACGGCGGCCATGCCCAGGTAGTGCATGCTGGCCACCCCGAGCCCGGTGGTGAGGCCGCCGACGGCCAGCGAGCGGGCGCGCTTCCTGCCGTAGCCGACGGCGAAGACGCCGATGCCCACCATGAGGATGGCGACCAGCAGGCTGAACACGGTCAGCGGCACGTTGTAGCGGATCTCGGTGCCGGAGACGCTGAAGCCGAGCATCGCGACGAAGTGCATCGTCCAGATGCCGGTGCCCAGCGCGCTGGCGGCGGTGATCAGCCAGTTGCGGCGCGACCGTCCGGTGGCGGCCAGGGCCCGTACGGTGCAGCGCAGGCCGAGGGCCGCGCCCACGCATGCCATGGCGTACGAGAGCGTCGGGGTCAGCCAGCCGAAGCTGGCGTGGTCCATGTGTCCCATGGCCAGGGGACGCTAGTCCGGGCGGCGGAGCGGTCCGGGGGCATGACCGGACCCTGCGGAAATTGACTGCGAGCTGTCCTGATCCGGTCCCTGACGACCGTTCGGCGTACGAACATGTGCACACGGTGCGTAATTCAGCCGCTACGTGGCGCATACATGATGATTCCCACTCCCACCAGGCACACCACGGCCCCCGCGATGTCGAAGCGATCGGGCCGGAAGCCATCCAGCACCATCCCCCACACGAGCGAACCGGCGACGAACACCCCGCCATAGGCGGCCAGAATCCGTCCGAAGTCGGCGTCCGGCTGCAGCGTCGCGACGAATCCGTACAGGCCCAGGGCGATCACGCCCGCGCCCGCCCACGCCCAGCCCCGGTGCTCGCGGACGCTCTGCCAGACCAGCCAGGCGCCGCCGATCTCCAGCAGCGCGGCGAGAATGAAGAGAGCGACGGAACGCAAGGGGATCATGCGACCATGATGCCCGCCCGCCACAGCGACCCCCGAACACCCCGGAACCCGGAGGCAGCCGACGTGCACACCGACCCCGCACAGATCCGGGAGTTCTTCGCGGCCAGGGCCGCCAACTGGGAGACCCGCTACCCGGACGACAGCCCGGCGTACCAGGCCGCCGTCACCGAACTCGGCCTGCGGGCCGGGCAGACCGTGCTCGACGCGGGCTGCGGCACGGGGCGCGCGCTGCCCTTCCTGCGCACGGCGGTGGGGCCCGGCGGAATCGTGATCGGGGCCGACCTCACCCCCGAGATGCTGGCCGCAGCCGTGGCGAAGGGCCGGGACCGGGACGGGGCGCTGCTGCTGGCCGACGCGGCGCGGCTGCCGCTGCGGGACGCCGCCCTGGACGCGGTCTTCGCCGCCGGGCTCATCGGCCATCTGCCCGACCCCGGCGCCACCCTGCGCGAGCTGGCCCGGGTCACCCGGCCCGGCGGACGGCTCGCCCTCTTCCACCCCATCGGCCGTGCCGCGCTGGCCGCCCGTCAGGGCCGCACACTCACCCCGGACGACCTGCGCGCCGAGCCCAACCTGCGGCCGCTGCTGGCCGCTTCGGGCTGGACGCTGACCCACTACACCGACGCCGACTCACGGTTCCTGGCGATGGCCTCGACGAAGGCCTGAGGGTTGTCGAACATCATGCAGTGACCGGCGCCGGCCACGGTCACCACGGCCACCCCGGCGGCGCGCAGCTCGTCATGGCCCTGGAGCTCCCCGCTCAGCTCTCCGTTGAGATACGTACGGGGGATGTCCAGACCGAGCAGCAGCTCCCGCATCGTGGGCCTGGTCCCCCGCACCAGCCGGACGGCGCTGCGGTACAGGCCCGTCGGATCGGCGTGCCGCATGGTCGCCGCCCACTCCGGCCCGACACGGCCCAGCACCTCGGCCCGCCCTCCGCCGTGCACGAAGTCCCGCTCGGCGTACGCCGCGATGCCGCTGCTCCCCGCCGTGACCGGCGGATCCGGGTCCAGATTCGCCTCCGCCAGGACCAGCCGGCCGACCAGGTCCGGCCGGCGTGCGGCCAGCACGATCGCCACCGCGCCGCCCATGCTGTGCGCGACAAGTTCGGCGCCGCTCACCCCGGCGGCGTCCAGCGCCACGGCCAGGGCGTCGGCGTGTTCTTCCAAGGAGTAGCCGAAGCCGGCGGGCGCGTCGCTGATGCCGAAGCCCGGCAGGTCGACGAAGAGCGACCGCCGTCCGGCCAGCGCGGGGTGGGCCGCGATATGGGCGAAATAGACGGCCGAGGACGCGCCGAGCCCGTGGACGTACACCCGGGCGGGACCTTCTCCGGGCGCCTCGGTCCAGTGGATGCGCGATCCGTCGGGGGTGATGGGGGCGTGCCGCATGAACGCTCTCCTCTCGATGCGATGCTGCCCAGGACAATACATCGGTGTCGATGTATAGCGGAAGTGATGTACAGCGGCCGTACGGCAGAATGCGGTGCATGCTGGAGCTCGCGATCCTCGGATTCCTCTACGACGCCGAACTGCACGGCTACGACCTGCGCAAGCGCATCGCCGCGCTCACCGGCCACGTCAAACCCGTCGCCGAGAGCACCCTCTACCCGGCCATCAAGCGCCTGGAAAAGGCCGGTTGGCTCCGCCGCGAGACCCGCCCCGGCGCCGTCGCTGCCCCGCGCCACGCCCTCACGCTCACCCCGGAGGGCCGCGCCGAGCTGCGCCGCCGCCTCGCCGAGCCCTCGGACCTCGACATCACCGACGAGAACCGCTGGTTCGCCCTACTGGCCTTCCTCCGTCACCTGGACGACCCTGCACAGCAGGCCGCCGTACTCCACCGCCGCCTGGCCTTCCTGGAGCAGCCCTCCAGCTTCTTCTACGAAGGCGACCGCCCCCTGCTCGCCGAGGAGTTCGACGACCCCTTCCGCCAGGGAATGCTGGCCGTCGCCCGCGCCACCACCCGCGCCGAACTCAAGTGGCTCCACGCCACGCTGAGCGCCCTGGAGGGCGGTGCCGCCTACTAAGGTGGGGGCTTATGGCTCCCCGAATCGCCGTCATCGAACTCGTTGTGGCCGACATGGCCGCCTCGCTCGCCTTCTACCGCAGGCTCGGCCTCGATCTTCCGGCCGACGCCGACGCGCAGCCCCACGTCGAGGCCGACCTGCCCGGCGGCCTCAAGCTCGCCTGGGACACCGTCGACACGATCCGCTCCTTCGACCACGCTTGGGCCCCGCCGTCCGGCGGCCACCGCGCCGCGCTGGCCTTCGCCTGCGACGACCGAGGCGAGGTCGACTCCGTCTACGCCGGGCTCGTCGACGCCGGCTACGACGGCCACCTCAAGCCCTGGGACGCCTTCTGGGGCATGCGGTACGCCACGCTCCGCGACCCCGACGGCAACGCGGTCGACCTCTTCGCGCCGCTGCCTCCCGCCTAGGCGGCGGGCGGTCCGAGCAGTGCCCGGGCCATCTGCTGGGGGGCGACGCCGCGCTGGCGGGCCAGGATGAGGACGGCGCGCTGGGCGAGTTCGGTGACGCCGAACATGAGGGCGTCGGGGGCGACGCGGCGGGCGGCGTTGTCGATGAAGTCCTGGTCGTCGGCGATGCAGGCGGTGACGTAGGCGCGGCCAGCGCGGCAGCGGCCTGCTTCGTCCAATTCGCGAACCTGCGGAGTAGTTCGGGCATTGCCACCACTCCTCTCCCCGGACCTGTTCCCCCTCCCCGGCGAGTGAACCGGTACGCCGCCACTCGACGCGGGGGTTACCGCCTGGTTAAGGTGCGCGGACCACCGACAGCCGGAAGAAGGGGAGGGCTCGTGGCCGCGACCGACGACGACGCGCTGTACGTGCTCACGGCGGCGATGCTGACGCCCGCGCAGTTCCCTGGAGTTCTCGCCGACGACTACCCGGCGGCCTGCGCGGAGCTGGGCCTGGCGCCGGCGGACGAGGGTTACGGACTGGTCTTCGGCCAGGACGGGGCAGGCGCCCGCTGGACGGTGGCGATCAGCGACACCGCCCTGGTCGCGTGCGCGCTCGCGGCCTGGGACTGCGGCCTGGAGTACGATCTCTCGCCCGACGACCGTTACGTGGTCGCCGCCCTCCCCGGCTGGCCCCTCCCCGTGGCCGTCGCCGCGCCCGGCGTACCCGACCCCCACGACCCCTCGGAGGAGGAGGGCGGCATGCCGGCGCTGTCACCGCCCGACACCGAGACCTGGGGCCCCGCCCAACGCCGTCTCGGCGCGGACGAGATCGCCCTGCAGTGGCGAGTCTGGCGCGAGCAGCTGGGCGACGACGCTGCACCCGACACCGACCCCGACACCGAGGCCGAGACCGACGCCGCCCCGGCGAAGAGTCCCGGCGGCCTGCACAAGGGCGTCCGCCGCGCCCTGGACGCCTGCGAGGAGTACGTACGTACGCCGCCGCCCGCGGGCCGCATCCGGTCGGCCCCGGCCGGAGAGGGCGTGCGCACGCTGCGCGTGGACGGCCCCGACTGGAGCATGGTGGCCCGCACCGACGACATCGCCTTCGTCCTGCTCGACGAGGAGCCCGGCGAGGTGCTGCCGGTGGGCCGCGGTTCGGCCCTGCCAGGACTGCTGGAGGCGCTGGACAAGCTGGCCGTTCGGCCGGACTAGCTGTGTCTTTCGCACATGGGGAATCGTGTGTCGAGCCAGCGGGGGCGGGTTGGGTCGACGTCGAGTATGTCGAGTAGCTGGGCTTGGATGCCTTCGCTGACCAGGACGACGGGTGGGCTGGTGGCGGTGCCGCTGCGCATCCGTAGATCGGACAGGGCGGTGAGGATCAGTTCTCCGGTGGGCCGGGCGGCCTGGTTGCTGCCGGGGTGCAGACCGTGCATGGTGCGCTGGTCGCCGAGGGCTTGGCGGACCTGGCGTTCGATCAGGCAGTAGACCAGCAGGGCCAGGCAGATCACGGTGATCGGGGCGGCGATGCGGCGGTTGCTCTGCAGGAACATCGGCGCGATGGCGAAGGGGCCCTTGACGTGGCTGCGGCGTTCGACAGCGCCCTGGCCCTTGTAGTGCAGCAGGACCTGCGCGGGGGTGGCCTGGTCGGCGGGCAGGTTTGTCAGCAGGGCGTACCAGCCGTCGACCGCTGCCTCGGTGTCGATGGCTTCCTGGTCGAAGTGCCAGGTCAGGATGGGTTTGCCGTCCGGGCTGGTGCCGATGTCGGTGTGCAGGTAGGCGGTGACGCGGCGCTTGGTGGCGATGACCGCGACGGTGTCGGCGACCTTCTTGGCGTCGGGGTAGTGGCGGGTGCCCAGATTGCGCTGGATCTTCTCCAGGTCCTCGCGGGCCCGGGCCAGCTTCTTGTTCCGGGCCTTGGTCTGCCCGGTCGCGTTGGAGCTGGAGTGGACCAGGATCCGCCGCATGCTCAGGGCGGGGTCCTTCTTACGCCGCCCGGTCCAGGTGAACTCGTCTTCCAGGACCCGGTAGAGGGGCAGGAGCTGGGTCGGGCGATGGTGTGTTCGGCGACGGCGCGGCGTTGGCGGAACCTTCGGTAGTTGCGGTCTTTGATGATGCGGCCGTCGGGTCCGCGTCGGGGTGTGCGGATGCGGTCGCTTCCGCGATATCCGCCGTCGCCGGAGAGCCGCGGATGGTCCGGCAGGGTTTTCCCGACCGTTTCCCGGAACACGACGATGTCGTTGCGTTCCCGGGCCATGCGTCCCCTACGGCGACGACGCGGCGGTCGCGGGCAAGGCAGACGACTTACACGTTCACGCTGGCGCCGGTCTTTGAGGTGCCGTCGACGACCCAAAGTTCGCGCCGGTCGGTGGGTGGCGGACCCAGCAACTCGGCCAAGGGTTCGGCGAGTCGGGCGATGACGCGCTGGGCGGCGGAGTCGGAGATACCGAACAGGGAGCCGAGTTGTTGCAGGGTGATGTTTGTTCGGTAGGCCAGGACGAGCCAGGGCCCCGGTCAGCGAACGGGAGCGCCCAGGCCCGACCGCGGCCCGTATCCGGCTTCTTCTCCCACAGCTGCTCGACGAGGTGGTGCATCTGCGATCCGGTCAGCCCGGTCCAGGCGCGCAGATCAGCAGTAGTGCAGTGGGCAAGACGCAGACGCATAGCCGAGATCGTAGAGCGTCAACCTTCCCTGATGAAGCCGGTGTTGTCAGTGGCGACGTATAGCTTTGCGCTTGGTTGCCGAACGGACGCCCGGCCGGACAAGTCCCAAGTCGTCGTACGACCAGAAAGGGGGGTGGGAAGTCCGTGAGCATCATGCTGTCCGATGTGGCGCCCGCCTCCGCCGGTCCTGACCCTGCCGAGGCTCCCGCTCGCCGGTTCCGGGGGAAGAACAAGGGCGAGCGCTGGAAGCGGGGCGAGGACAGCGAATTGGCGGTGATCCGCCTGCCGCTCGACGTCCACGCCCTTGACGACCTGCACCGCCTGGAGCAATTGTACTCGGCGATGTGGTCGGTCAAGCGTGCCCTGCAGCGCGATGCCCGCGCCGCGGTCGACGCGTACTGGGCCGGTGATGTGCACCGCGAGGTGGACGCGAAAGCCTGGCGGGCAGAGCTCGGCCTGTCCCGTGAGGGAATGGAACGCCGCGGCTACCGGCACATGGAACGCTCCCGACACCTGGGGCATCACGTCACCAAAGCACTGGTGATGCACCAGGCCGACGAGGTATTCGAGACGGCTGTCAGCCGGCACCTGTTTCCCGATGCGACGGGACGCCGCTTCGGCCGGCCGAAGACCGGGTCCTGGTGGGACTACACGCGGATCCCCGGCCGGGCCCGTTCGCACACCACCGCACGCAAATGGGAGACGTTCCGTCTGCACGGCACTCTCGCCGGGCACCTGGACTCCTACCGGCACCGGGACCTTGACCCGTCGGTGACCGCGCCGGGGCAGGCGGCCGGACTCCCACCAGGCACCAGCGTCCTCGAACAGCCCCGCCGTCTGCCGGTGTCGGCCCGGCCGTCTGGCCGCATCGCGACCGGCGAGGTGACACCGAAGGGCACGCCGAAGACTCGGGCGGCGACCTGGTGCTGCCTGTGCGGCTACCTGCGGGCGCGGGCCGCTGGCCCCGCCTCATCCACTTCCTGAACAACCCCGACACGTGGCACAAGGTCGACCTCGTACGCCGCCGCGACGCCGCCGCGCCCGGAGGCTGGGCGTACGAGGCGCACCTGATGGTCCTCACCGGCGGCTACGCATCCCCCGCCACCCGCGCCCGCCGTGCCGCAGCAGCGGAGCTGGAGCTGGTCGGTGGGATCGACGGCAACGTCTCCAACCTGTCCGTCGTCTCCTTCCCTGGCACCTTCGACCCCGACGATGGCGAGGTGAAGGCGACCCGGGTCGAGCTCACCGGCGAAGAGCGCGTCGCACTTGATAGGGCCCGGCGCAAGGAACGCGGCCGCAAACGCGCCCTGGACCGGTCCCGCCGGGCGGCCAACGCCAAGCAGTACGGGCCGTCGAAGCGGCAGCAGGCCCGCACCGAACGCCGCAAGCAAGCCGGACTCCCCGAACGGAACGTCCAAGTCCCAGGCGGCGCCCGGACAGCCAACAAGGCCGGAGTCCCGAAGCAGGCATACCGCAGAGACGACCTGTCCACCGGCTACCGCCTCACCCGGGCCAGGCTCGCCGAGTCTGCGGCGACCGCGGCTGCAGCGAAAGGCCACCGCGCGCGACGCATCGCCGAACGGATCGTGGGCGGCCACGGCCCGAACCTGGTCGTTGAGGACTGCAACGTCAGCACGTGGTATCGCCTGTGGGGCAAAGCCCTGCAGGCCACCACTCCCGGCCGGCTGATTACGGCGATCGGCCGCGAGTGCGAGAAGACCGGCGGCCGCCTGCTGCGGGCCTGCACCTTCACCACCCGGCTGTCCCAGACCTGCCTGTGCGGCGAGAGAGTTTCCAAGACCCTGGCCGACCGGGTACACACCTGCCCCGCCTGCGGACTCGTCGCCGACCGGGACATGGTCTCCGCGGCCCTCGCCGCACACGTCCGGCTCACCGACCCAGACGACCCCAGCACCGCGCGCCTGGACTATGTCCAGGCGCGCACCACACAGATCTTGTTCGCACAAGGGCTGCAAGAGGCCCTGTCGAGTCAACCGCAGCGCGGTGCCAGCCCCAGTCGGGGCCGCACCCACGCGGCAGCCCACACCCCGGGAATTCCCGGGCAGCGGGCCTCTGCTCGGCAAAGCACCACCGACCGGTACCGGCCCACCCCGAATGAGACCCGACCCGCGAACCAGCGGCACAAGGCCCACGTCGGAACAGCCGCCCCAGTAGGGAATGCGCCACCCGGCGCACCGCTCGAACGGGAACTGGTCGGACGGCATCCCGTTACGGGATGACTCTTAGCGCGCAGGAGGGTCAGCCGCAAGTCGTACGGAGCTTTTCGGCGGCCTTGGAGGCGGCGACGAGGACCGGGTCCCAGACGGGCGAGAAGGGCGGGGCGTAGCCGAGGTCGAGGGTGGTCATCTGCTCGACGGTCATGCGGGCGGGGGCTGCTCGTCGCGTTCCAGGAGGGTGACGCGCAGACCGTGGCGGAGCATGGCCTCGGCCATCTCGACGCCGATGTAGCCGCCGCCGACCACGACGGCGTCGTGCACAACGCGGCGGTCGATGCCGGCCATGAGCGCTTCGCCGTCGTCGAGGGTCTGCACCCCGTGGACGCCGTCCGCGTCGATGCCGGGGATCGGCGGCCGGACGGGCACCGCGCCGGTGGCGATGACGAGGTGGTCGAAGCCGGTCCAGGCCTCGGCGCCGCCGTCCTGTTCGCGGGTGCGGACCCGGCGGCCGTCGAGGTCGATCTCGACGGCCTCGGTGCCGAGCCTCAGGTCGATGTCGCGGGCGCGGTGCTCCTCCGCGGTACGGGCGACGAGCGCGTTGGGGTCGTCGACGTCCCCGGCGACCCAGTACGGGATGCCGCACGCGGAGTACGAGGTGTGGCGGCCCCGTTCGAAGGCGATGATCTCCAGCTCCCCCACCCCTCGTCGCCTGCGCGCCTGGGAAGCCGCCGACATACCCGTCGCGTCGCCACCGATGACCACCAGCCGTTGCGTCATACCCGCAGCGTATGCGGCGGCGCGCATGCCGCACACTTGTGCGTCATGGAGCTGCAGATCACCGCGACCGCGCCCGAACACCCGGCGGCACTCCTCGACCTGCCCTGGGGCATTCCGCTGGAGGAGTGGCCGGACGAGTATCTGGTGGCGCTGCCGCGCGGCATCTCCCGGCACGTCGTCCGCTTCGCCCGGGCCGGCGATGAGGTGGTCGCGGTCAAGGAGGTCGGCGAGTGGGCCGCCGTACGCGAGTACGGGCTGCTGCGCGACCTGGACCGGATGGGCATACCCGCCGTGGACGCCCTCGCCGTGGTCACGGGGCGCACGGACGCGGCCGGCGAGCCGCTGGAGCCGGTACTGATCACCCGGCACCTGGTGGGCTCGTTGCCGTACCGCTCGATGTTCGAGACGACGATGCGGCCCTCCACCGTCAACCGCCTACTGGACGCGCTGGCCGTGCTGTTGGTGCGGCTGCACCTCACCGGCTTCGCGTGGGGCGACTGCTCCCTGTCCAACACACTCTTCCGGCGCGACGCGGGCGCGTACGCCGCCTATCTCGTGGACGCCGAGACGGGTCAGATCCAGCCGCAGCTCAGCCGGGGACAACGCGACTACGACATCGAAGTCGCCCGGGTCAACATCGCGGGCGAGCTGCTCGACCTGGAGGCCGGCGGCTCCCTGCACCCGTCGGTGGACCCGATCACCTTCGGCCAGGCGATCGCCGACCGCTACGGCGAGCTGTGGCACGAGCTCACCCGTGAGTCCGTCTACCCGGTCGACAAGCGGCACCACATCGACCTGCGGATCCGCCGCCTCAACGAACTCGGCTTCGACGTCGCCGAGATGCAGATCCAGAAGTCACCGGACGGCGACCAGGTCACCTTTCTGCCCAAGGTCGTCGACGCCGGCCACCACCAGCGCCAACTGCTGCGCCTCACCGGCCTCGACGCCGAGGAGAACCAGGCCCGCAGCCTCCTCAACGACCTCGAGACCTGGATGGCCACCCAGGACGACTACGCCCCCGGCGACCCCCTCGGTGCCCGCCCAGAGGTCCTTGCCCACCGCTGGGTCCGTGACGTCTTCCGGCCGACGGTGCGGGCTGTGCCGCGCGAGCTGCGCGGCACGCTGGACACTGCGCAGATCTACCACGAGCTGTTGGAGCACCGGTGGTTCATGTCCGAGCAGGCGCAGGGCGACGTCGGTCTGGACGTCGCGGTCGACGACTACGTACGCAATGTGCTGCCGCACGCCCCCCAGGCGCCGCCCATGCCCGACCCGGTCCGCGAGTAGCCTGACTGCCATGCGCGAGTTGTTCGACGAGGACGCGGAGCTCTACGACCGGGCCCGGCCGGGCTATCCGCCGGAGATGTTCGACGACCTCGCCGAACTGGCGGGGCTCGGGGCCGCCCCTCGCGTGCTGGAGATCGCCTGCGGGACCGGGCAGGCCACCGTGCCGCTGGCGGAACGAGGCTGCCGGATCACGGCCGTTGAGCTCGGTCCGTCGATGGCTGCGGTGGCCCGGCGCAACCTCGCGGCCTTCCCGGAGGTCGAGGTGGTGACCAGCGCCTTCGAGGACTGGCCGCTGCCGCAGGAGCCCTTCGATGCGGTGTTCTGCGCGACCGCGTTCCACTGGGTGGACCCTGCGGTACGGGTCACCAAGGCGGCGGACGCGCTGCGCCCCGGCGGCGTGTTGGCGACGGTGGCCACCCGTCATGTGGCGGGCGGCAGCGAGGCCTTCTTCGCCGAGGTCCAGGACTGCTACGAGCGCTTCGACCCCGCCACTCCGCCGGGGCTGCGGCTGCGGGCGGCGGCCGATCTCCCCCTCGACAGCGAGGAGATCGACCGCTCCGGGTGCTTCGGCCCCGCGGTCTTCCGGCGCTACGAACGCGAACTGACGTACACCACAAGGCAGTACCTCGACGTGCTGCTGACCTACTCCGGCCACCGCGCCCTCCCCGCCGAGGCGCGGGAAGGGCTGCTGGGGTGCATCGGCCGACTGGCCGACACCCGCCACGGGGGCCGGGTCACCAAGCGCTACCTGACGGAGCTGCGGGTGGCGCGACGGCTCAACCCCGGTCCGGCCGCCGCAGGTCGGTGAGCAGGGCGACCTCGGCGACATCCGGGTCCGAATGGGCGACGAGGACGGCCAGCTCGGCGGCCCAGGGGGCGGCCCACTGGGTGCGGGTGCCCCAGGCCTGTACGAGCCCGACGGCGATCAGGCCCGCGGGGGTGGTGCCGCGATCCCGCAAGGCGCGGACCACGTCGTGGACGCCCGGCGGCGGTTCGGTGGCGCCGTAGGGGAGGTACTGCCTGTCGGACAGGGTGAGGGTATGCGGGTGCGTCGCCGCCAGGGCGAGGCAGCGGTCCCAGCGCGCCAGGTCGCCGTCACCGTCGCGCAGCGCGGCCAGGGCGGCCTCGAAGGACGTACGGGTGGCGGCGCGCCGCAGGCCCGATGCCTCCAGGGCGTCGGTGTAGGCGTCGAGGGACCCGACCGGCCGCTCGAAGTGGCCGCCCCCGAGCCCGTCGAGGGTGCGCAGAGCCGCCGCGCGGACCTCTTCCGGGCCGTCGGCGCACTGCTGGGCGAGCGCGCCGAGGGCGGTGCGCAGCGCGGCCAGACCCGAAGCGGTCCCGGCCAGGCCGCTCAGGACGTCCCCGGCGGCATACCGTACGGCCCCCGGCCGCCCAGGGTCCGCCACGGTCGCCGCGAGGGCCATGGCTACCGCCGTCCGCGCCGCGGGACCGGCCGGCAGCACCTTGCGCAGCGCGCCCGCAGCCGCTCGGGCGATCGCCGCATCGGCCTCGCACACCAGGCCGGCCAGGAACCGCGCGTACGCCTCGCGAGCGCCGGGCGGCACCGCGTCCGGGCTGTCGGTGACGGCCGCGTCCCGGACCACTTCAAGGCCGAGGTGGGGCCGCAACCGCTCGGCGACGCCCGGCCGTTCGATGCGGGCGACCAGTGCCCGGGCCAGTACGGCCAGCACATCGCGGTGTTGGCCGGGGGCGTCCCAGGCGGCGAGCAGGGCGCCGAAGGCCGCTTCGCCGGGGAGTGCGGCCAGTGCGCGAGCTGCCTCCTTACGGGTGCCGACCGGTGCCCGGGCGTCGCCTGCGATGGGCGCCAGCAGCGCCACGGCCTCGCGGTCCGGCAGGGCGTCCAGCATCCGGCGGATGGCCGCCATCGCCGCCCGGCCGCGCACACCGCCGGTCGCCGCGTGCTCCAGCAGCGCGCCGAGTCCGGCGCCTCCGAGCTCCCCGAGGGCGGTGAGCGCTGCCGCCCCCACCGGCTGCGGTGCCTCCGCCACAAGCCGCCCGAGCGCCGGCGCGTCCCGCAGCAACGCGGCCGCGTCGGCCCGTTGACGTAGCGGAGCGTCCTCGTCCGCGGCGACCCGCGCG
>NZ_RJVR01000235.1 GCF_003999195.1 Streptomyces soli | reverse complement strand
CTTGAGACCTCTCTCACCTCAACGGAGCTTCGTCGTACCGGTCACACCCCACCGACCTGCAACGTCACAAGATCATCAGACTTTGCAATCGCCCTGGGGAAAGTGAGGATGACAAACGGGCCCGTAAAAGTCCGTGCTCGTGCATCCTTCGCCGCTGTTGTAGTGCACGAGGATCGCGAACTCGCCTCCCAGCGGCACAGTGAACACCGGCAAGAGAGTCCGCCAGTAGGTGGTTGGTGAGCTCCTTGAGGCTCGCGCCGGTCAACCGGAGGTGTCGCGGGCCTGCTGTGTCAGCAGGGCCTGTTCCTCATCGGGAGAGAAGCCATGCTGCAGTGGCGGCTCGCCGCGTTGGCGGTCCCAGGTCAGGACGTCGGCCGCCGTCACCACCAGCGGCGTCGCGGGCATGCCGTCTGCACCGGTTGCTCGGGGTCGGCGGGCAAGGCGACCCGTCCGCCTCGTGCGGCCCGACGCACCCAGTACGTGAACATGTCCGAGGGGTCGTGCGGGCCGGCCACCTTTCCGGGACGCACAATCGTGGCACGCGCGCCGTACCGGGCCATGACGTCGTCCTCGCAAGCCGTCTTGCTGGGGCCGTAGGTTTCGTTGTCCAGTTCCTCGACCTGCTGGACCGTCCGCACGGGCGGGCGCCGCGGAGTGTCCTCGTCCGAGCCCGGCCCCACCCCTTCCTGCAGGTACACCGCATGGCTGGAGATGAACAGATAGCGTCCGACCCGGTCCCCCAGTGCGTCCATTGCCTGCCCGACATGGCGCGGAAGGTAGCCGCTGACATCCACGACCGCGTCCCAGTTGCCGTTGCGCAGCGCCGTGTAGTCACCCGTGTCGCGGTCGCCGATGAGGTGGGCCAGCTCGGGGAACAGGTCCGTCCCGGTCTTTCCCCTGCCGAACAAGGTCACTTCGGCGCCGTTGCGCACGGCGTCCTCGACGATGGCACGGCCCACGAAGGAGGTGCCGCCGAGAACAAGAATCCGCATAGTCGTCGACCCTACCGACAGGAGGCTTGGGGAGCTCCCGGATTTCCCTCAGGGACGGGCGTCCATCGCAGGCGTGGGCTTCGGGGGCGGGTGTCCCATCGGTGGAGGGTCCAGGCGCGTCGGATGAGGCTGCGGATGGTGATGATGGTGCTGGCCAGAGCGATGTAGAACTCGATGCGGTCCTGGCGTCGTTCGGTGCAGCGGCGGAGCTTGCCGCTCAAGAACCCCTCTCGCTACTGCGAACATCGTCGTAAATCTGCCCAAGGAGGTAACATCCGCCCAACCAACAATGAGAGCGAGACGTCATGCCTCAAGACAGCTCTGGCTTGAAGGGTCAGTACGCCGAACGACTGGCAGCCGACCTGGCCACCAACGAAACCGAGCAGGAACGGGTCACCTCGCAGATCGCCCTGCTACAGGCCGAACTCTCCGCCCTGCAGGTAGACCACGAATTGCTGCTGAGCATGCAACAAGCCCTCGGCGCACCCCCGTCGGCCCCACCGACCATCACTGACGGCAATGCCGAAGCTGGCGTGCCCAGTGACACACCATCAGGCGCTACTCGCGTCGAGCCGGCGACCATCCCCGCAGCACGACAGCCCAGGAAGACGCGGAAGCAGGCGGACACCAAGAAGAAGGCTCCGGCGCCGACTACGCCACGAGCCGTGGCCAGGTCCACAAGTAGTGGCCAGCCCACTCTGCGCAAACTGGCCAGCGACCACCTCACCGAGCAGACAGAACCCCGTTCGGTCGCCGAAATCACCTCGACGCTGCAAAGGACCCACCCCGACCGGACTTTGAGCCCCACTCTGGTGCGCAACGCCCTGGAAAACCTCGTGTCCCGGGCACAGGCCGAACGCACCAAGCAGGGCGGCTCCGTCTTCTACTCCGCAACCACTTCCCGGTCCGCACCCGAGACACCTGCTCCCGTGCCCGCTCAGGCATAAGTACGCCACGCCGCGTCCTGTGCAGTCTGGGGTCGCCGCAGTCGTCATACCCTGCGACACCCGCACACCAAAGGCGCCGACGGCGAGCCCGCGGCCCGTCCCGCCGCGAATACAAGGCAACCGAGCGGTGGCCGTGCAGGAGCGACCTCCTTGCGCAGCCGACGTGTACTGATCGCATCCGGCGGGCGGGCTGGCAGAAACGGACGGGGGAGCGCGCATCTACCGACCCGCGATCACGGTAGCGCCCGGGGGTAACCGCCGCCGTGAGGTGCGGCAGCGGCTGTTGCCGCCGCGGCTGATGGTGTACTTCGTGCTGGCCAGGGCGTTGTTCTGCCCTGAGCCCTATGGCGAGGTGTTACGTCTGCTCGAGGAGCCGGCCCGGGCACGAGGACGGCTGGGGTTCGTGGCGGGTTCCGGACAAGGCCGCGGTCTTTCGTGCCCGACGGAAACTGGGTGCGGAGCTGTTCCTGGAACTGCTGGTGCACGCCGGTGCGGCGGCGGATGGGCGGGCGCCGGGGGCGTTCTGGAGGAGGCCGCGGGTGATGGCGATCGACGGCACCACGCTCGCGATGGCCGACACCGCTGCGAACGAGGCGGCGCTGGGACGTGTGCGGGCATGATGCTCCTCGTGCGTACGGGGGCGGCGAGGCGCAAGCGGTGGTGGCCGGCCGCAGTGGTCGGCGTGTCGGCGGCGCGGCGGGCATGGTCTGGACGGTGCAGGCCACGCGCACGGATGGGCTCAACCCCGGAGACATGGCGAGCGTGCTCGGCTTCGGCGCCAGTGTGCTGGGCCTGGTCGTCGGCGCGCCGCCGCAGTCCGGTGAGCAGCGGCTGGACCCGGCACGCGATGCGACGCGGATCAGTCCCGCGGTGGCACAGCCAGCTCGCCCAGCAGCGACCAGTCGTCCTGGGGCACGGTGGTGTTGATGATCTTGGGCGTCTCCGCGAGGTACGGCGGCAGCGTCTGCTGGGCCGTCTTGAAGTGCTCGGACTGCACGTGGGCGACCCCCGCATCCTCGTCGCGGAACGCCTCGACCAGCACGTACTCCGTGGGGTCGTCTAGGCTGCGCGACCAGTCGTACCACTTGCACCCGGGCTCGGCGCGGGTCGCCTGCGTGAAGTCGAGAGAAATTTGCGGCCACTGGTCCGCGTACTCCGGCAGTACCCGGAACTTCGCCGTGATGACGATCATGGATCTCCTCCGATGGGCAGGGAGTTGCCTGACCGGCGTGAAACCCAGTCTATCTATCGAACGACAGCGCCGCCGGGGACCAGGGGTGCCGGTAAGAACCGCCGTGTCAAGAACCTGTTTCCGAACCCCGAAGTCCAAGGTCAGCGGGGAGGTCCGGAAACGATTGATAGGCGGAGCCGTTCGTGGAACTGTCACGGTGACGCGAACGGAGTCGACCGAGGCACCTGGTGCACGTGGGCAGGAGACCGTGCCGTGTGCTGGATCGACGGCGGCGAGCCGCTCCTCGGTCAGGGCGACCCGGCCCGCCGTGCACGCGACCCCGGGGCGACCCGGCGCAAGCGTGACGGGTCAACGGGTGCAGCGGGCGGGCGTTGTGCCCTGATGCGGCCGGTGAGAGTTGGAGAACTGTTCGGACTCGCGCAGGGCGTGCAGCAGGTGCCGCTGGTTCCAGATCAAGGTCCGGTCAGGAGCTCATGGCGGCAGGTCTGCACCCACCGTTCCACGGTCGAGTTCATTCTCGGCATCCGGACGCCGCTGTGTACGACCTCGGCGCCTGTGCCACCCAGGGCGCGGTCGGATGCGCGGTGGCACCCGGCATCGATATCTGTCGGTTGGCGTGCTCGAAAGCCGCGAACACATACCCGCTACCACCAGGGCGGATGAGGTTTTCGGCAAGGGCAGGGCGAGAATGGGACTTATGTACATTTTTAGATATAATTAGGGTGATTTGTTCTACGCTAGGCCTGCGGACCTCTAGTCGGATGTTCGGAAGGTGATGAGGTGAGCGTTTCCGATCGCAAGCCTGAGGAGCCGGAGACCCCCCTGCGGCAGAAGGCCATGCAAGGTAAACCGCCGGTGGGCATGCCGGCGGTAGGACTGGGCCCCGAGAACGGACACAAACCGGAACACCGGCCCTACCACCATCCGGCCGCTGGCTGGGGAGCTGCCAAGAGCGTCAGCCGGGTGCTGGCGCGTGAGGGGGAATTGATCGACGGTCCTCGTGCGATCTTCCGGATGAATCATGAGGGGCGCGGTTTTGACTGCCCCGGATGCGCATGGCCCGATGACACCAAGGGTCTGCACCTGGATATCTGTGAGAACGGGATCAAGCACGTCACGTGGGAGATGACCCGCAAGCGCGTCGGCCGGGAGTTCTTCGCCGCGCACAGCGTGAGTGAGCTGATGGAGTGGAGCGACTTCGCCCTGGAGGACCAGGGCCGGCTGACCGAACCGATGGTGTACGACCCAGACAGCGACCGCTACATACCGATCGGATGGCAGGCAGCCTTCGACTTGATCGGGGAAACCCTGCGCGGTCTCCAGAGCCCCCACGAAGCGTCCTTCTACACCTCCGGCCGGCTGGGGAACGAGCCGACATTCCTCTACCAGCTGATGGCCCGGGAATTCGGCACCAACAACCTGCCGGACTGCTCCAACATGTGCCACGAGGCGAGCGGCCGGGCCCTGACCGCATCGCTGGGAACCGGCAAGGGCACCGTCGACCTGAAGGACTGGGAGAGCGCCGACGCACTGTTCATCATGGGCGTCAACGCCGCCTCCAACGCCCCGCGGATGCTCACCGCACTCGCCGAGGCCCACAGCCGAGGCGCGCAGATCGTGCACGTCAACCCGCTCGTCGAGGCCGCCGCCACCCGGACGATCGTCCCGCACGACTTCACCGACATGGCGCTGTTCCACTCCACGCGGACCAGCACGCTCAACCTCCAGCCCCGCATCGGCGGCGACATGGCACTGCTGCGCGGCATGGCCAAGGCGCTGCTGGAACAGGCCGCCCACGATCCCAAGGCGGTCGACCACGAGTTCATCCAGCGCCACACCTCGGGCTTCGAGGAGTACCAGAAGGCCTGTGAGGCCACGCCGTGGGAGGAACTGGAGCACCAGTCGGGGCTGACCCGCGCGCAGATCCTCAAGGCCGCCCAGGTGTACTCCGAGTCCGACCGCACCATCTTCAGCTGGTGCCTGGGTATCTCCCAGCACGAGCACGGCGTCGACACGGTGCGGGAGATCGTCAATGTACTGCTGCTGCGCGGCAACCTGGGCCGTGAGGGCGCGGGGCCTTGCCCCATCCGCGGCCACAGCAACGTCCAGGGCAATCGCACCTGCGGAATCGACCACCGCCCCACCGAGGAGTTCCTCAACCGGCTCGCCGAAGCGTGCGGCATCGACCCGCCCCGTGAAGAAGGCCTGGACACCGTGCGCACCATCGAAGCCATGCACCAGGGCAAGGTGAAGGTCTTCATCGGCATGGGCGGCAACTTCGCCATGGCCGCCCCGGACACCCCCTACACCTTCGAAGGGCTGCGCCACTGCGAGCTGACCGCCCACGTCAGCACCAAGCTCAACCGCAGCCACCTGGTGCACGGCAAGAAGGCTCTGATCCTGCCCTGCCTCGGCCGCACCGAGAAGGACCAGCAGCGGGCCGGCCTCCAGTCCACCTCCGTGGAGGACTCGATGAGCATGGTGCACCTGTCGGTGGGGATGAAACGCCCCGCCTCACCGCAGCTGTTCTCCGAGCCCGCCATCATCGCCGGTATCGCCCACGCCACCCTGCCGGACAGCGACACACCGTGGGAGAAGTACGTCGAGGACTACGATCGCATCCGCGACACCATGGCCAGTGCCCTGGACGGATTCGAGGACTTCAACCGGCGCGTCCGCCTCCCGCTCGGCTTCCGCATCCGCCAGCCCGCACGCGAACTCGTCTTCCTCACCCCCACCGGCCGGGCCGAGTTCTCCTCCGCACCCCTCACCGACGTCGTACCCGCCCCCGGGACGCTCGCGCTGGCGACCGTGCGCTCCCACGACCAGTGGAACACCACCATCTACTCCAGCGACGACCGCTACCGCGGCGTGAAGAACCTGCGCACCCTGGTGTTCATGAACACCGCCGACATGCGCGCCCGCGGCATCAAGGAACTCGACCTGGTGGACATCACCAGCACAGCCAAGGACGGCAGCCAACGCTCCGTCCGCGGCTACCGGGCCATCGCCTACGACATCCCGCCGGGCTCAGCCGCCGGCTACATGCCGGAGATGAACGTCCTGTGCGCCGCGAGCGATTACAGCCCGCAGAGCGACCAACCACTCATGAAACACCTCAAAGTGGAGGTCGTCCCCTCGCCGCGGACCGATGAGACGAGCTGAGGACAGCGTCGCCGCCGATGATCCTGGGGGGGCGTTGTCACCCTGGGCGGTCGAGGTTGGAGACGAACTCATGCTGTAGCCGGGCGCGAACAGCTACCAGAACCGGATCCCCACCCTGCTAAGTCATGGCCGGCCGGCATCCTCGCAGACATTTATGGCAAGGCGTGATCCGCCCGAGTCTGCCGGAAATCTCGGTCGGCAGCGCCTGTTCGGTAAGGGGCGGGTCAGGCGTTCCCTTCCAGGCGTGGCGGAAATGCCGGCGGGTCTGCGTGTCGGTCGGTTGGTGGGTTCCGTGAGCACGGGAACCCCGGTATTCAGGTGACGCACGCGCTCGTCATGGCGGATCGAGCAGCATGGCATGCTGACTGTCGACGGCTGTTGCGTCGATGGCCGCGACCAGGGCAGCGTGGCCGGCTCCTCGTCTCGGTGGCGCGCTGGTCAGCGGCCGGGTGGCTCAGCACCCACTCACGACCGGGTCACCACTGGTAGGGCAGGTACTTTCCGTCCAGAGTGATGACGACACGGTCCCCGGCCGGGTCAGGGACCCGCTTCACGTCGAGGCGGAAATTGATGGCGCTCATGATGCCGTCGCCGCACTCCTCGTGGATCAGTTCCTTGATGGTCGGGCCGTAGACCTGGATCACTTCGTAGAGGCGGTAGATGGTCGGATCGACGGGGACGGGGGTGTCGAGCGCTCCGCGGGTGGGCTGCAGTTGGAAGGCCTGGACGGCTTCCTCGCCGAGGTCCAGGAGCGACCCGGCGGCCCGGGCCTGTTCCGCGCTCATCGGATGCTGACCGAGCAGTGCCGCTGTCGTCCACGCAACCGGTCGGCCGACGGCCTCGGCGAGTTGGGCCCAGGTCACGCCCAGCACCGCTTTGGCGCTGCGGACGGCTTCGGCTGCTTGCTGTTTGGTGAGCATGGTGGGCTCTCCTCAGTGTGGAAGACCGGTGGCGAAGGCAGTGTAGGTGCCGAGAACCACGTCCGCGCTGGTCATGCGGCATGTTGGTACTCATGGAGGATGCCGCCGAGGCGGTCGTGACATTAGACGTCGAGGCGGGTGAGCCGGCCGGGTCCGGCGCTCGGTTCGGGCAGTGGGCGCAGGGGCGCTCGCCGGCGAGGGTGCGGTGAGGCCCGTGCTCGTTGGTAGAACGCCTCGTACTCGCGCAGCGGACGAGGAAGAAATCGAACAATTGATCTAATGTGGGCATGGCGCTCACGACCTTCCCCGACCCGGTCGCAGCGCCGACCCGCCCAGAGGAGATCATGGAGACACACCTAATGCATTGAGAGGTTCAACGATGGAATACCGGCACCTCGGCAGCAGTGGCATGCTCATCAGCGAAATCGCATACGGCAACTGGCTGACCCACGGTTCCCAGGTCGAGGAGGAGGCCGCCGTCGCCTGTGTCCGAGCCGCTCTCGACGCGGGCATCACGACGTTCGACACCGCTGACGTCTATGCCGAGACACGCGCTGAGGCGGTGCTCGGGCAGGCGCTGAAGGGGGAGCGCCGCGAGGGGATCGAGATCTTCACCAAGGTGTACTGGCCCACCGGTCCCGGGAAGAACGACCGTGGGCTGTCGCGCAAGCACATCATGGAGTCGATCGACAACTCCCTGCGCAGGCTGGAGACATCGTACGTAGACCTCTACCAGGCACACCGGTTCGACCGGTTTACCCCGCTGGAGGAGACCATGGAGGCGTTCGCCGACGTGGTCCACTCCGGCAAGGCCCTGTACATCGGCGTCTCCGAGTGGACGGCCGATCAGATACGGCGGGCGCACGCTCTCGCGCGGGAGCTGCGGGTGCCGCTGGTGTCGAGCCAGCCCCAGTACTCGATGCTGTGGCGGGTGATCGAGGGTGAGGTCGTGCCGACCTGCGAGGAGCTCGGCATTGGGCAGATCGTGTGGTCGCCGATCGCCCAAGGCGTGCTGACCGGCAAGTACCAGCCCGGGCAGCAGCCCCCGGCCGGGTCGCGGGCGACGGACGACAAGGGCTCGGCGATGATCAGCCGCTTCATGCGCGACGAGGTGCTCGAAACGGTACAGCGGCTGAAGCCGCTGGCCGACGAGGCCGGCCTGACTCTCGCCCAGCTGGCGGTCGCCTGGGTGCTGCAGAACAGCAACGTGTCAGCCGCGATCGTCGGTGCCTCGCGGCCGGAGCAGGTAGCGGAGAACGCCAAGGCGGCCGGTGTGACGCTGGACGCGGAGCTCATGGCGCGCATCGACGAGATCGTGCTGCCGGTGGCGGTGACGGATCCGCATCTCGTGCACCAGAACGTACCGGCGCAGCGTCCCTGAACCGGGGTTGGCGACAGGAGTGGCTCGGGTAGCCGTCTACTCCTCGCCGACGACGACGTTCATGTGGCAGGTGACCCTGTCGCCGAACACGCCGACGGTCGTCGTGTCCGAGTACAGGGCCCGGTCCGCGATCCAGGCCTGCACCGTGGTGACCTCCTCCGTCGGCCCGCGCAGCTCCACGACGACGACGTGCGGATAGGGCAGGGGGGCATGCGGATCCTCGGCGGGGGCGTCCATGCCCGGGTCAACGCGGCAGGCGAGCACAGGTCACGCCTGGCGCGCGTCCAGCGCCCCAGGCCCAGCACGCGATACAGCCGGAAGGCCCAGGCAACGGCACGGTGCCCCGCCCTCAACGTGAGGGCGGGGCACCGTGGAAACTAAGAAACCGCGCTCGATGCGCACTCGCCGCGTCGGTGGAGCGTGAGAGCTACTGGTGGGACTCCAGACATGCGAGGTGCCTCATGAGGACTGGCAGTGAATCTCCGAACACACGGCCTCTCACCGCTCAGCCCTGTGCCAGCTCCGCTACCGGCTGCCACTTCTCCCACGTCGTCAGACGCTGCTCGTAGTCGGCCTTCGCGATACCCAGCGGCGCCGTACCGAAGAAGCATCGCAGCGGTGGCTCATCGGCATCCACGAGTTCCAGCACGGCTGCGGCGGATGCGCGCGGGTCACCCGGGGTGCCGACGCGCTTGCGGCGCTGCTCCTGCACCTGCTCGTGGTACTCGGCGTACGCCGGCAACTGCCCGGACGTGCTCGACGAGGAGCCGGCCCAGTCGGTGGCGAACCCGCCGGGCTCGATCAGCGTGACCTTGATGCCGAACGGCGCCACTTCCTGGGCCAGCGACTGGCTGATCCCTTCGAGCGCCCACTTCGACGCGTGGTAAATGCCGACCAGCGGGAACGCGCTGATCCCGCCGATCGAGGAGACCTGCAGGATGTGGCCGCTGCCCTGCTCGCGCAGGAACGGCAGTGCCGCCTGAGTGACCCACAGCGCCCCGAACAGGTTGGTCTCCAGCTGCGCGCGGGCCTCCGCCTCAGTGAGCTCCTCAACCATCCCGAAGTGGCCGTAGCCGGCATTGTTGACCACCACGTCGAGGCGCCCGAACCGCTCGTGCGCCTGCCGCACGGCGGCGAAATCGGCGTCGCGGTCCGTGACGTCGAGTTGCAGGGGCAGGAACCGCTCTCCGTAGGTCGCGACAAGATCGTCCAACGTGGACAGATCACGCGCCGTCGCGGCCACCGAGTCGCCGCGTTCCAGCGCCGCGATTGCCCACTCCCGCCCGAAGCCCCGTGAGGCACCGGTGATGAACCAGATCTTCCGTGTCATGTCGTGCTCCTCATGAAAACCTATCGCCTGTTTCGTCGTGATGGCGGGGTGCTTCTTTTGGTCTCGGTCCCGTACTGAGAGGCTTCTACGCCTTCCAGCGTATCGATGCACGAATGGTGGCCTTGATATGGCGCTGCGTGATGCTCGCAGGTCAACTGGCCGGGGCGATGGGTGGCGTCCAGGGATTGCCGGTGAAGGCGCGGCGGATTGCGTCGAGGCGTTGGACTGGTTCGAGGCCGGCCAGACGACCAAGGCGGTGGCCACTGCGCTGCGCACCGGCCGCGCCAACATCGCCGCGGGCCTCCGCCGGCACGCCCGCGACATCACCCCGCCCGCTCACAAACCTGGGCATCACGTGATCAAAACGGACACTCCGCGTAAGCTGCGGAGCCCTGCTCCTGGTCCGCCGAGGACCGTCTAACCTCTGCGCGACCGCTGCGTAATACGGAGGAAACATGCGGTGGGTAATTTCTGTCGCGCGACAGGAATTCAACGTGACCGACGGCAGGGCTCTCGTGGACGAGTGACTCCAAAGTCCCTTGCTGTCGGTCGAATTCTGCCCTGCAGGAGGGGGGACTCCACGGATCGTGCTGCCTCCCGGCGTCTTGGTGACCAAATCGCCCATCGCCGCAACAGGGTCAAAAGTGACACCGTCCACCGCGTGTTTGGTTACCAAGCACCGGAGCAAGCCGAGGAAACATGGACACATCAGCCGGGGCGGCCGCTGCGCAAGCGGTCGTCTCTCCAGAGGCTGTCGAGCACCAGCTGCTTCCTATACCGGAAGATGCGCGGACCTCGACGGTCGCCCACCAGTTCTGGATCTGGGCGGGCGCCAATCTGGCACCGATCAACTGGGTGCTCGGCGCCCTCGGTATCGGCCTGGGACTGAGTCTCGCGGACACCGTTCTCGTCCTCGTCGTGGGCAATCTCATCGGCATGGCCGTCTTCGGGTTCTTCGTGCTGATGGGGCAGCGCACGGGCGTGAGCCAGATGGTGCTTTCCCGGGCGGCGTTCGGTCGGCGGGGGGCTTATCTACCGGCGGCGATCCAGGGTCTGATCGCCATTGGGTGGTGTGCGATCAACACGTGGATCATCCTCGATCTGGTGGTCGCCCTCTCTGCCAAGCTCGGCTTCTCGGGCGGTACCGGTCTGAAGATCGTTGTTGCGTTGGTGGTGATGGCGGCGCAGGTTTTCATCGCGGCGTTCGGTTTCCGGATGATCGCCGCCTTCGAGCGGTGGACGGTGCCGGTCACCTTGGTCGTGGTCCTGGCCATGTCCGTGATCGCCTGGACCCGGACCGGCGTGCACTGGAACTGGGCGGGAGCGCATCTCACGGGCACCGCACGACTGTCGGCGATGAGTACCGTGATGACGGCGATCGGTGTCGGCTGGGGCGTCACCTGGTTCGCCTACGCCTCCGACTACTCCCGCTTCGTCCCGCGTGCGACATCGGGGAGGAAGCTGTTCTGGGCCTCGGTCCTGGGTCAGTTCATTCCGGTTGTGTGGCTCGGTGTGCTGGGTGCGACGCTGGCCACGGTGAGCCAGAAGACCGACCCCGGCGAGCTGGTGGTCGGCGCCTTTGGCGCGCTGGCGGTGCCGCTGATCCTGCTGGTGTTGCACGGGCCGGTGGCGACGAACATCCTCAACATGTACTCCTGTGGTCTGTGTGCGCAGACCCTGGACTGGAAGATCGACCGCCGTAGGCTCACCTACGGGGTGGGTGTGCTGGCCACGCTCTTCACCGTGTTCCTGATCTTCCAGCAGGATTTCGCGAACACGCTGGACGCGTGGCTGGCGGGCATGGTCACCTGGGTGGCGCCCTGGGCGGCGGTGATGCTCATCCACTACTGGGTCTTCGCCCGAGGCCGCATCGACGTGGACGCGCTGTTCGAGCCGCCAGGACGCAGCCGCATCGGCGACGTGCGCTGGCCCGCGGTGCTCGCCTTCGCAGCGGGTCTGATCGCGACGTGGGTGTTCTCCTACGGTGTGCCGGCGGTGCTCCAGGGTCCGGGGGCACGGGCACTGGGCGGGGTGGACTTGTCCTGGCTGGCGGGAGCGGTCGCCGCCGGCATTGTCTATTACGTTGCCGGCGGGCGGTCGGCGAAAGTACTCCCCGTATCGGAAGCCGTCTGATGGATCTGCTCATACGCAATGGCCGGCTGCCTGGGCGGCCGGATCTGATCGATCTCGTGGTGACCGGGGGCCGGATCGCCGCCATCGGCACGGCCGGCCAGAACCAGGCGCCGCAAGGGGCAAGGGTGCTGGACGCCGGGGGAGGTCTGCTCACCCCGCCCTATGTCGAACCCCACGTCCACCTCGACGCGGTGCTGACGGCCGGGGAGCCGCGGTGGAATGAGAGCGGCACCCTGTGGGAGGGCATCGCGTGCTGGACCGAGCGCAAGCCGATGCTCACCCGCGACGATGTGGTCGGCCGGGTGCTGCAGGTGCTGCGGTGGTATGTCGCCAACGGCGTCCTGCATGTGCGCAGCCACGTGGATGTCACCGATGCGTCGATGGTGGCGCTGCGGGCACTGGTCGAGATCCGCGAGATGGTCCGCGACGTGATCGACCTCCAGATCGTCGCCTTCCCCCAAGAGGGCATCTGCTCCTTCCCCGACGGGGAGAGGCTGCTGGCCGAGGCCGTGCGGCTCGGCGCGGACGTGGTGGGGGCCATCCCGCACTACGAGGACACCCGTGAAGACGGCGTGCGCTCGGTGGAGATCGCCGTCCGCCTGGCCGCCGAGCACGGCCTGCGCGTAGACGTCCACTGCGACGAGATCGATGATGAGCAGTCACGCTTCGTGGAGGTGCTGGCCACCCAAGCTCTGCGCACCGGCCTGCGTGAGCGCGTCACCGCCAGCCACACCACCGCCATGGGCTCCTACAACGCCGCCTACGCCTACAAGCTGCAACGGCTGCTGCTCCGCTCCGGTGTGCACCTCATATGCAACCCCCTGATCAATCTGCATCTGCAGGGCCGCTTCGACGCTTACCCCAAGCGCCGGGGCCTCACCCGGGTGAAGGAGATGCTGGCCGCCGGTGTCAATGTGGCGTTCGGCAGCGACGACATCATGGATCCGTGGTTTCCGCTGGGGACCGCCAACCCCGTCCAGGTCGCCCTGGTGGGGGCGCTGGCCACCCAGCTCACCTCCCCTGCGGAGATCACCGAATGCCACCGGATGATCACTGACCGGGCCGCGGACGTACTGGGCCTCGGGGAGCGCTACGGACTCGCCGTCGGCCGGCCGGCCTCCTTCCTGGTACTGCCCGCCGCCGACGGCATCGACGTGCTGCGCCGCCAGGTACGGCCGCGCTACGTGATCGCCCACGGCCGTGTGGTGGCCGAGGGCCCGGCGGCCGACACCGTGCTGTACTGGCCCGGCGAGGAGCCGCGGCTCGTCGACTTCGTACGGGACGCCGACCGGACGGCCACACCTGCGGCAGTCGCGCTCCCGGCAGGGATTCCGCCCACGCCGGCCATCTCGGTGCAGGCCCAGCCGCGGCCCCCGGAACCGCGGAACGCCGACGCCACCCGCCCGGCGGACCCGGTGATCTGGCCCGAAGGCCGGTCGGCGGCCGCGGTTCTCGGGTTCGACCTGGATGCCGAGGCCGTCGCGCTCACCGCCGACCCCTCCAATGCCACGCGCCTTTCGGTCATGTCGCACCAGGCGTACGGACCTCTCACCGGAGTGCCCGGGATTCTGCGGCTGCTGGAGCGGCAGGAGTTGCAGGCGACGTTCTTCGTGCCCGGCTACACCGCCGAGCGCTACCCCGAACTCGTCCACCGGATTGCCGATGCGGGGCACGAGATCGCCCATCATGGGTACTTGCACGAAGCGGTGCGCGGCATGTCGCCCGCGGACGAGGCGGCGATGCTGGACCGCGGGCTGGAGGCGCTGGAGCGGGTCACCGGGCTGCGGCCCGCGGGCTACCGGGCGCCCATGTGGGAAACCACCTACGCCACCCCGGGCCTGCTCCTTGACCGTGGCTTCGAATACGACAGCAGCCTCATGGACAGCGACGTGCCGTACGTCCTGGCGGAGCACGACCGCCCCGGCGCGCGTTCCCTGGTGGAGATCCCGGTGCACTGGGCATTGGACGACTGGGAGCAGTACGCCTACGTTCCCGAGGTGTTCGGCTCCGGACTCATCGAGAGCCCCGCCAAGGTGCTGGAGATGTGGTCACTGGAGCTGCGCGCGATGTACGACGAGGGCGGCTGCTTCGCAGTCACGAACCATTGCTTTCTCTCCAGGCCTGCCCGGCTGCGGGCGCTCGAACAGCTCATCGAGCTTATGAAATCACTGGGTGTGTGGATCGCCACGGCGGGAGAGGTGGCGCGGCACGTCCGCACCCTCGGCCTGGCGCCGCGGTCCTTCCCCCAGCCGACCCTCGAGTGACGCGCCCGGTTCCCCCGGCCCGACGAGCGAATGAAAGTGAGACAGCGGTGACAGACGCAAGCGCGAGCGACGGCGTACCGACCGGGATCGTCGGTCCGGTCGCGGGCACCGTGGTGCCGCGGTTTGCCGGCAGTTCGACATTCGCCCGCCTGCCGCGAGTCGACGAGGTTTCGGACTATGCGATCGCCGTCCTCGGCGCGCCGTTCGACGGCGGCACCTCCTTCCGCCCGGGCGCCCGGTTCGGTCCGTCGGCGGTGCGCCAGGCCTCCCGCAACCTGCGGCCCGCATACCACCCCGACCTCGACGTATCGCCCTACGAACGGCTGCAGGTCGTCGACGCGGGGGACGTGCCCTGCAATCCCTACTCCATCGACGAGGCACTGAAGCAGATCGACCAACACGCTTCCGATCTAATATCCGACCGGCACCGGCTGATCACGGTCGGCGGTGACCACACGGTGGCACTGCCGCTGTTGCGCGCCGTGAACCGCGTACACGGCCCGGTCGCCCTCGTCCACTTCGACGCCCACCTCGACACCTGGGACACCTACTTCGGTGCCTCGAACACACACGGAACGGTCTTCCGCCGGGCCTTCGAAGAGGGACTGCTCATCCCCGACCACTCCATCCACGTGGGGACCCGCGGGCCGCTGTACAGCCGGCAGGATCTGGCCGATGACACCGACTTCGGCTTCCAGGTGGTGCGAGCGGGCGACCTTGACCTGCTCGGTATCGACGGCGTGCTCGATCGGATTCGTGCGCGTGTCGGTGACGCGCCGGTGTATCTGTCCATCGACATCGATGTACTCGACCCGGCCTTCGCACCTGGCACCGGGACCCCCGAGATCGGCGGGTTCACCTCGCGCGAGTTGCTGCATCTACTGCGCGGACTGAGTGGTGAGTCGCTGGTCGCCGCCGATGTCGTCGAGGTGAGTCCCGCCTACGACCACGCCGAGGTGACCTCGCTGGCCGCGGCGACCGTGGTCTATGACATTACGTCGCTGATGGCCGCATCCGGGCGTTCTTCTGTGCCGGACTGATCTCCGGAGGGGGAGCATACGGGGAGCGGAGCCACCGGCTTATGTTCTCCGGCTTCCGGCAGTAATGGACCGTCGGGCGGATGGCGTTGGCGTGGTAGTTGTACGACCTTGTTGAGGTCGTCCGGCCTCTTCCAGCCGCCCGGGCAGCGATTACTTGTGCAGGGGACCGGCGTGGGCGCACTGCCAGGCACTCGGGCCCTGCATGGCGAGCAGCTTGTTCGCCACCTGTATCTGTTGATTCCTGGTGGCGTGGTCGGCGCGGGGCGCGTACTTCTTGCCACCGGCCGCGGCCCAGCTGGACGGGGAGAACTGCAGGCCGCCGTAGTGGCCGTTGTGGCCGCTGTCGTGGTTGGCCCAGTTGCTGCTGGACTCGCACTGGGCAACACGATCCCAGGTGGAGGCAGAAGCGGTGGAGGCAGAAGCGGCGGAGGCGGAGGTGGCGCTGAGCAGCGGAGCTGCGACGGTGGCGCCGACGATACCGGCGAGAGTAGCGAAACGGACGGCCTTGGAGACGCGGCTGATCTTGGACATGAAAGAGGAGTTCCTCACCGACGCCTGCGAGGTCAGCTGTCGGGTTCGGACGTGAGTTGCCCGGCGGCGCAGTCGCGCATCGCTTCACCCCAAGCCGGTGCGATCACAACGTACGTGGCCTGCACCGGCGGAGAACCTTGGGTCCCCCGCTCCTGCCTACGGCGCTTTCGCGTCGACTGTTCCCGTCGGTCGGCGGCAGGACTCGGCGTTCCTGACCGGCGGGGCTCACGGTGGCGAGCAATCACGACCGTAAGCAGAGGCCACCGGCGGGGACAAACACCCCGAGGTCGGATATCGGCTCCCATTTCCACCCCGGGAATTTCTCATAATCCCAGGTCGGAGCGGACTAATCGGACGTCGAATCCGGCTGGAGCGACGGTGGCCGCGAGAGGCTTGTCACATGGTCAGCGGAGTTGAAGCGACTCTCCGGGGCGGATCACACGCGGATCGTCACCGATTACATCAGCATTCTCCTTGTGCAGCGCCCCAGCCGTCGGCCGCATGCTGGTCCGCGGCGATGTTGCAGAGCGATTCGCCGGCCTCGACGACATCCGTGCCGTCGGCGAGGGCCGCGGGCTTGGCGGCGCCGGTGGCGCTACAGGTACGGAGCCCGCTGTGTGAGACGACCCGCGGGACCGGGCCGGAGACGCGGTCTCCGCGACATCCGGCAGGGACGTGGCCGCCCCGGCCGAGGCGGCACCCGAAGCGGAGCCGGGGTCGGAGATCTGCGGCGTACCGTCGCGAAGAGTTGCAAGTGCCGGTTTTCTTTTCGACGTTCCTATGTGACAGTCCGCGCGCGTCCCCCCTCACTTGCCCCTGTCGTCCTGGGAGCATGTCCGTAGGAGCACCGTCGCCGTTATCCGGCCCCCGGCCGCCCGGAGCGGGCTTCGTTGTTCCCGGACCGGGCGCAGGCTGTGGCGCGGGCGGTGCGGCATCTGCGCCGGCCGGGCACCCGCGCGCTTCATCGTCCCAGTTCAGAAGGCACTTTCGTGATTCCGCTCAAGATCTGGACTCACACGCAAGCGAAACGCGCAGGTTAAAGCCACGGGCGGCGAGCTGGCCGAGCCTCCGGAGCCGGTGCCCGTAGTGGACCTGATGGCGGCGTTGGAAACGTCGATCGGGGATCCATCCCTTGATCTTCGCAGGGAATCCCGGCCGTCAGGCCGGGCGGGAATGCGATCCCTGGCCCGGAGGCGCGGAGCGCCGGAGCTCTCTGCGTCTCCGTTTTAACGTCAGGCTGGCCGCTTCTGGTTCTCGATGTAGTCCTTGACGATGCTCAGCGGTGCGCCTCCACAAGGCCCCGCGAAGTACGACGGGGACCAGAACACTGCCCCCGCGCCGATCCGGTTGATCCGAGCGGTGTACTCCGCCCGCAGGTATCGGGAGCTGACGCCTTTGAGGGAGTTGACCAGCTTGGACAGGGCGATTTTCGGCGGGTAGTGCACGAGCAGGTGGACATGATCGCCTTCGCCGTTGAACTC
>NZ_RJVR01000312.1 GCF_003999195.1 Streptomyces soli | reverse complement strand
CGTCCGCCAGCTCGAACAGCGCGTCCGCCCGCAGGGTCAGGCACGAGTAGAACTCGCGGCGGAATCGGGACAACCTGGTCAGGGCCTCGACGCGCGCGACATCGTCTTGCAGACTGTCCATCACGGCCTTTGGTTGATCAACGTGTCTCTTGGTGGAAACACATGATCAAGCAGAGGCCGCCTCACTGTCCGGCGAACCCCACCAAGAAATGATCTTGATGGGGTTTAAAGCCAAGCTAAGCGTCCCCGCGCGTAAACGAGTCACGAACGGATACAAACACTCCATGTCGATCACGTCGGAAGAGATCGCGAGCCAGCCGGACTGCTGGGAACGGGCCGCTGAGCTGTCCACCGGCCTGACCGCCGAACTGCCCGCTCCTGGCGAGCGCGTCGCGGTCGTCGGCTGCGGCACCTCCTGGTTCATGGCGCAGGTGTACGCCGTGTTGCGCGAGCAGTACGCGGATCAGGGCGAAACGGACGCCTTCGCGGCCTCGGAGTTCCCGGCCGGCCGGGAGTACGACCGGATCGTGGCGATCACCCGTTCCGGCACCACCACCGAGGTGCTGAAGGTGCTCCGGGACGTCTCCGGTACGACCCGCACCACCGCGATCATCGGCGACCCGGACACCCCGATCGCGGCGCCGAATCTCGTGGACGACCTCATCGTGCTGGACTTCGCCGACGAGAAGTCGGTCGTCCAGACCCGGTTCGCGACCAGCGTGCTCGCTCTGCTGCGGACCCACCTCGGCCACGACCTCGCCCCCGCCGTCGCCGACGCGCGGCGGGCGATCGCCGAGCCGCTCCCCGAAGGTGTGGTGGGCGCCGAGCAGTTCACCTTCCTCGGCACCGGCTGGACGTACGGAATCGCGCTCGAAGCCGCGCTGAAGATGCGGGAGGCGGCCGGGGCGTGGACGGAGGCCTATCCGGCCATGGAGTACCGGCACGGGCCGATCTCGATCACCGGGCCGAACCGCGTCGCCTGGGCCTTCGGCCCGGTGCCGGACGGCCTGGCGGCCGACATCGCCCGCACCGGCGGCGTGCTGGAGGCGAGCGGCCTGGATCCGCTCGCCGATCTGGTGCGGGCGCAGCGGCTGGCCGTGGCCATCGCGGAGGCGCGTGGCCTCGACCCGGACACGCCGCGCAATCTCACGCGGTCGGTGATCCTGCCGTGACGGAAGTGACAGCTGTCGGGGCCTTCAACGTCGTGCAGATCGAGCACGCCACCGCCATCGCGGCAGGCGCCGAGCGTGCCGGGCTCCCGGTCGTCATGCAGATCAGCGAGAACACCGTCCGCTACCACGGCGCCCTGGAGCCGATCGCCCTCGCCGCACTGGCGATCGCCCGCGCCGCCACCGTCCCGGTCACCGTGCACCTCGACCACGCCACCGACCCCGCCCTGGTCGAGGAGGCGGTCGCCCTCGGCCTGATCTCGGTGATGTACGACGCCTCCGCGCTCCCGTACGAGGAGAATGTCGCCGCCACCGCCGCCGTGGCCGAGCACTGCCACCGCGCCGGCGTCCGCCTGGAGGCCGAACTCGGCGAGATCGGCGGCAAGGACGGTGTCCACGCCCCGGGCGCGCGCACGGATCCCGGCGAGGCCGCCGCGTACGTCGCCGCCACCGGGGTCGACGCCCTGGCGGTGGCCGTCGGCTCCTCGCACGCGATGCGCACGCGCGACGCCGAGCTGGACTTCGCCCTGATCGCCCGGCTCCGGGACGCCGTGTCCGTACCGCTGGTGCTGCACGGCTCGTCGGGCGTACCGGAGGCGGACCTCGTACGGGCCGTCGCGCACGGCATGCGGAAGATCAACATCGCCACGCACATCAACGGCCACTTCACCCAGGCCCTGCGCGCGGTGCTCGATGCCGACCCGTCCCTGGCCGACCCCCGCAAGTACCTCGGTCCGGCCCGCGAGGCGGTGGCGGCCGAGGTGGCGCGGCTGCTGACCCTGTTGGCAGCCTCGGACCCGGGCCAGGGTTACGCCTGCGGCTCGGGCTCGACGCCGGCGCGCAGCAGTCCGTAGGCGTAGGCGTCGTCCAGGGCCTGCCAGGAGGCGGCGATGACGTTCTCGGCGACGCCGACGGTGACCCAGTCGCCCTGGCCGTCGCAGGTGGTGATGAGGACGCGGGTGGTGGACTCGGTGCCGTGCTTGCCTTCGAGGATGCGGACCTTGTAGTCGACGAGTTCGAGCTTGGCGAGCTGGGGGTAGATCTTTTCGAGGCCGACGCGCAGGGCGCGGTCGAGGGCGTTGACGGGACCATTGCCCTCGGCGGTGGCGACGATGCGCTCGCCCTTCGCCCAGAGCTTGACGGTGGCCTCGTTGGCGTGGGTGCCGTCGGGGCGGTCCTCGATGATGGCGCGCCAGGACTCGATGCGGAAGTACCGGTAGGGGCGGCCTTCGACCTCCTCGCGGAGCAGCAGTTCGAAGGAGGCGTCGGCGGCTTCGTACGTGTAGCCCTGGAGCTCGCGCGCCTTGACGCGCTCGACCACGCGGCCGATGGCCTCGCGGTCGCTGCCGAGGTCGACGCCGAGTTCCTTGCCCTTGAGCTCGACGGAGGCGCGACCGGCCATGTCGGAGACGAGCATCCGCATGGTGTTGCCGACCTTCTCGGGGTCAATGTGCTGGTAGAGGTCGGGGTCGACCTTGATCGCGGAGGCGTGGAGGCCCGCCTTGTGGGCGAAGGCGGATACGCCCACATAGGGCTGGTGAGTGGAGGGCGTGAGGTTGACGACCTCGGCGATCGCGTGCGAGATGCGGGTCATCTCGGCGAGGGAGCCCTCGGGGAGTACCGTCTTGCCGTACTTGAGCTCCAGGGCGGCGACGACGGGGAAGAGGTTGGAGTTGCCGACCCGCTCGCCGTAGCCGTTGGCGGTGCACTGGACGTGGGTGGCGCCTGCGTCGACGGCGGCCAGGGTGTTGGCGACGGCGCAGCCGGTGTCGTCCTGGGCGTGGATGCCGAGGCGGGCGCCGGTGTCGGCGAGGACGACGCCGACGACGGCCTGGACCTGGGCGGGCAGCATGCCGCCGTTGGTGTCGCACAGGACGACGACGTCGGCGCCGGCCTCGTGGGCGGTGCGGACGACGGCCTTGGCGTACTCGGGGTTGGCGCGGTAGCCGTCGAAGAAGTGCTCGCAGTCGACGAAGACCCGGCGGCCCTGGGAGCGCAGGTAGGAGACGGTGTCGCGGACCATCTCGAGGTTCTCTTCGAGGGTGGTGCGCAGGGCGAGCTCGACATGCCGGTCATGGGACTTGGCGACGAGGGTGATGACCGGGGCGCCGGAGTCGAGGAGCGCCTTGACCTGCTGGTCCTCCGCGGCGTTGCCGCCGGCCCTGCGGGTGGCGCCGAAGGCGACCAGCTGGGCGTGCCGGAGGTCGAGTTCGGTGGCGGCGCGGGCGAAGAACTCGGTGTCGCGGGGGTTGGCGCCGGGCCAGCCACCCTCGATGAAGCCCACCCCGAAGTCGTCCAGGTGCCGGGCGATCGTCAGCTTGTCGGCGACGGTGAGGTTGATGCCCTCGCGCTGCGCGCCGTCGCGCAGCGTGGTGTCGAAGACGTGAAAGCTGTCGTCCAGTTCGGCCGTCATGGTCTCTTCCAACTCCTGTCGGGTGAGTGGTTCCGGAAGACCGGGTTCCACTTGCCCCCATCATCCCTTGCGCTCCGCTGTCCGGCGTGGGTGGGCCGGGAAACGAAAAAACCCCTCGCGGGTGCGAGAGGTCTGCGCGCGGGTCTGGGACACGGTTTCCGCTCCGTATGTCGTCTACGGTGCGGATACTGCGGACCGGCGCGCCCTGCCAATAATCATCGTGGCGAGCGAAAGCACGATGGCAGTCTCGCACAGGATGCGCCGGCCCGGCGGCAGGTCTCACGATGCGGGCACGCTTCTCGGGGCCCCGGTCGAGGCGTCGTCGCGGTCCAGGCGGCCGAGGTCGACGTCGCGCGTCTCGCGCATGGCGGCGTACACCACCAGCGATACGGCCGCGCATCCGGCGACGTACCAGTAGAAGCCGGACTCGTGGCCCGCGTCCTTGAACCACAGCGCCACGTATTCCGCCGTGCCGCCGAAGAGGGAGTTGGCGATGGCATAGGGCAGGGCGACGCCGAGCGCCCGTACGCCGGTCGGGAAGAGCTCGGCCTTCACGACGGCGCTCAGCGCGGTGTACGGGGTGATCATGACGAGGGCGAAGAGGGCCAGTCCGAAGGCGGGCCAGAAGCTGTCGACGTGCTGGAGCAGGGTCATGATCGGCACGGTGAGGAAGGTGGCGCAGACACCGAAGGTGATCAGCAGCGGGCGCCGGCCGATGCGGTCGGACAGCGCTCCGGCGGCGGGCTGGATGCAGGCGAAGATGATCAGCGCGAAGAAGCTGACCAGGGTCGCGGTGTCCTTGGACAGCCCGGCGCTGTTGGAGAGGTACTTCGTCAGGTAGGTCGTGTACGTGTAGTACGCGAGGGTGCCGCCCATGGTGAGGGCGATCACGAGGCCAGCCTCGCGCCGGTACCGCCACAGTGCCGTGAGGGTGCCGCGGTCGGCGGCGGGGCTGTGCGCGTCGCGCTCATGAGATTCGGCCTCGTACAGCTCGGATTCGAGCATGGTGCGGCGCAGATAGAAGACAACGGCCGCGCCGAGGGCGCCGACGATGAAGGGCAGCCGCCAGCCCCAGCTGTGCAGGGCCGCGTCGGACATGGTGCGCTGGAGCAGGATCTGCAGGGCGAGGCCGATGATCTGGCCGACGGTCATCGACACGTACTGGAAGCTGGAGGCGAAGCCGCGCTTCCGCGGGTCGGTGGCCTCGGTGAGATAGGTGGCGCTGGCCGCGTACTCACCGCCGACCGACAGTCCCTGCAGCATACGGGCGATCAGCAGGACGACCGCTCCCCCGTAGCCGGCGACGGCGTAGGTCGGGGCGGCGGCGATGAGGATCGCGCTGGCCGACATGAGGGTGACGGTGAGGGTCAGCGCGGCCTTACGGCCCTTGCGGTCGCCGTATCTGCCGAGCAGCCAGCCGCCGACCGGGCGCATGAAGAAGCCGACGGCGAAGATGCCGGCGGTGTTCATGAGCTGGGCGGTCGGGTTGTCGCCGGGGAAGAACGCGGCGGCGAAGTAGGTGGCGAAGCTCGCGTAGACGAACCAGTCGAACCACTCGACCATGTTGCCGGCCGAGCCGACCCAGATCTTCTTCCAGTGCTCTCGTCCCATGGTGGCTTCCATGGTCACCCACCGTGCCGGAACCGCTACTTCCGCGGCAAGAGCGCCTCGTCCAGGAATTCCCTTACGTGGCCCAGCACCTGCTCGCGGTCGGTTCCGGGCAGGCCGACGACCAGCGGCACCCCGAAGCCGTCGAGGAGGGCGCGCGGCCGCACCGTGAAGCGCTCGGGGTCCACGGGACGGAATTCACCCCAGGAGACGCCCTCGGCGAGCAGGGCGACCAGATCGCGGTGCCAGACCAGCTCCAGTTCGAGCTGGCGCAGCAGGGTCTCCTCGGCGGCCGTGGTGCGGTTCCACACCTCGGACCAGAGGGTCCAGCGCGGATCGCGGCGGCCGTCGGGCAGGTAGAGGTCGATGACCGCTTCGAGCCGCTCGCGCGGGCTGTCGCGGCGGGCCAGGGTCCTGAGCCGCTCGTGACCCAACTGCTCCTCGCTCCACTCCAGAGATCGTCGCGTCACTCCCCCGGCCGAAGACTGGGATGGGGGCACCTCCCAGCGTCCAGCTGGGGGAGGTTGGCACAACCCGGCCACCCGCCGGGGCTCGGCGTCAGCCGAGCGGGTGCATCCAGCCGTGGGGGTCGGCGGCGCGGCCGGTCTGGATGTCGAGGAGGGCCTTGCGGAGGCGCATAGTGACGTCGCCGGGGCGGCCGGAGCTCTGGGTCCATTCGCCTTGGGCGGACTTGACGGTGCCGACGGGGGTGATGACGGCGGCGGTGCCGCAGGCGAAGACCTCGGTGAGGGTGCCGTTCTCGGTGTCGCGCTTCCACTGGTCGATGGAGATGCGGCCCTCTTCGGACTCGTAGCCGAGGTCGCGGGCGACGGACAGGAGGGAGTCGCGGGTGATGCCGGCGAGGAGGGAGCCGGTGAGCTCGGGGGTAATGATCTTGTTGCCGTAGACGAAGTAGAGGTTCATGCCGCCCAGTTCCTCGACCCACTTGTGCTCGACGGCGTCGAGGTAGGCGACCTGGTCGCAGCCCTTCGCGGCGGCTTCGGCCTGGGCCAGGAGGGACGCGGCGTAGTTGCCGCCGGTCTTGGCGTCGCCCATGCCGCCGGGGACGGCGCGGACGCGGTCCTCGGAGAGCCAGATGGAGACCGGCCGGACGCCGCCGGGGAAGTAGGCGCCGGCCGGGGAGGCGATCACCATGAAGAGGTACTCGTTGGCGGGCTTGACGCCGAGGCCGACTTCGGTAGCGAACATGAAGGGGCGCAGGTAGAGGCTCTGCTCGCCCTCGCTGGGGACCCATGCCTTGTCCTGGGTGACGAGGGCGTCGACAGCGGCGATGAAGGTCTCGACGGGCAGTTCGGGCATGGCGAGCCGACGGGCGGAGGCCTGGAAGCGCTGGGCGTTGGCCGCTGGGCGGAAGGTGGCGACGGAGCCGTCGGGCTGGCGGTAGGCCTTGAGGCCCTCGAAGATCGTCTGGGCGTAGTGGAGCGTCATGTTCGCCGGGTCGATGGACAGCGGCGCGTACGGGACGAGCTGAGCGTCGTACCAGCCGCGACCCTCGGTCCAGCGGATCGTCACCATGTGGTCGGTGAAGTGCCGGCCGAAACCGGGGTTGGCCAGGATCGCCTCGCGCTCCGCGTCGGACAGCGGGTGCGAGGAGGGCTTCAGCTCGATCGTGGGCGTCGTCATGTGTGATGTCCTTTGCCGTCAAGGCCGTCAGGTTCAGGGCGGACCGCACCCGCCGTCCTCCTGCTACTGCTAGGACGTCCGAGTTTCCCCTCGCACAGCGGCCCCACCGCCGATTATCGCAGCGGTGGGGCCGTGGTCGTACAGGTGCGGCCCGAGAGGTGCTCTGTCAGTCGCCGGGCCGACTGCTGGGGTTGTGGAGCGGTTACTCCCGGCGGTCAGCCGGCTACTCGCGCCGCGAGCGCGTCGCCGACCTCGCCGGTCGACCGCACGCCTGAGCGCTCGGCGAGGTCCGCGGCGACAGCGGCGTCGATCCGCGCGGCCTCGTCGGCATAGCCGAGGTGCTGGAGCAGCAGGCCGACCGACAGGATCGTGGCCGTCGGGTCCGCCTTTGCCTGGCCCGCGATGTCCGGAGCGGAGCCGTGCACCGGCTCGAACATCGAGGGGTACTCACCGCTGGGGTTGATGTTGCCGCTGGCGGCGACGCCGATGCCTCCGGAGACGGCGGCGGCGAGGTCGGTGATGATGTCGCCGAAGAGGTTGTCGGTGACGATCACGTCGAAGCGCTCGGGCTGCGTGACGAGGAAGATCGTCGCCGCGTCCACGTGCAGATAATCGGTGGTGACCTCGGGGAAGTCCTCGCCGACCTTGTGGAAGATGTTGGTCCACAGGTGACCGGCGTGCACCAGCACGTTGTTCTTGTGGACGAGCGTCAGCTTCTTGCGCGGGCGGGCCTGGGCGCGGGTGTACGCGTCCCGGACCACGCGCTCGATGCCGAACGCGGTGTTGACGCTGACCTCGGTGGCCACCTCGTGCGGGGTGCCCGTGCGGATGCTGCCGCCGTTGCCGGTGTACGGGCCCTCGGTGCCCTCGCGGACCACGATGAAGTCGATCTCCGGGGAGCCGGCCAGCGGTGTGGGGACACCGGGCAGCAGCTTGCTCGGCCGGAGGTTGACGTGGTGGTCGAAGGCGAAGCGCAGCTTGAGCAGGAAACCGCGCTCCAGGACGCCGGACGGCACCGACGGGTCGCCGATCGCGCCGAGCAGGATCGCGTCGTGCGCCTTGAGCCGCCCCAGGTCCGCGGCGGTGAGGGTCTCGCCCGTCGCGTGGTAGCGCTTGGCGCCGAAGTCGTACTCCTTGGTCTCCAGCTTGACGTCCTGCGGGAGGACGGCGGAGAGGACCTTGAGTCCCTCGGCCACGACCTCCTGGCCGATTCCGTCACCGGGGATCACTGCGAGACTGATGGTGCGAGACATGCCGGTACCCTACTCTGCGTCCCATGGAATGACACTTGATGTCCGCATGGCGGACACTTGAGCCGCCGATCAGTTTCCGTTCATCCGTTCGACGGACGGTAGTTGACGCGAGATGGCAACTTTGCCCCATGGACACGCCACGTACGGGGATCGACGACAGACTCGCCGATCGCATGAGCATGGCCGAGCAGCACGAGTACCTGCGGACGAAGCTCTCCCGCCGCAAGATGATCCGCGGCGGCGTCGCGGCCACCGGAATGGCCGCCGGGACGGGCCTGCTGGCGTCCTCCGTCACCCCCGCTTACGCGGACACGGGATCGGCGGGTTCACCCGATCTGCTGACGTCGCCCGCCACCGGCCATGTGGACGGCTCGCTGGTCGCGCCCTTCGGCCGTCACCTCGCCCTCGGCGCCGACCCGAAGACCCAGTTCCGGATCTCGTGGCAGGTGCCGCTGGCGGTGAAGAAGCCGTTCGTCCGGGTCGGGCTCAAACCCTGGGACCTCGGCCGCAAGATCGAGGCCGAGGTGCGTCCGCTGCACACCGCCGCGCTCACCTCCGCCCTCCCGGCTGTCGACCAGTACTACCTGCACGCCGCGCTGGACGGGCTGCGCCCCGGCACCACCTACTACTACGGCGTCGGCCACGAGGGCTTCGACCCGGCGACGGCGCAGGCCTTCGCGACGATCGGCTCCTTCACCACCGCCCCCGCGCTCCCCGAGCGCTTTGTCTTCACGGCCTTCGGCGACCAGGGCGTCAGCTACCACGCCCTCGCCAACGACAGCCTGATCCTGGCTCAGGACCCGTCCTTCCACCTGCACGCCGGTGACATCTGCTACGCGGACCCCTCCGGCTCGGGACACACCAGCGACACCTACGACGCGCGCACCTGGGACCAGTTCCTCGCCCAGACCGAGTCGGTGGCCTCCCGCGTCCCGTGGATGATCGCGGTCGGCAACCACGACATGGAGGCCTGGTACTCCCCCAACGGCTACGGCGGCCACGAGGCCCGCTGGACCCTGCCGGGCAACGGCCCCGACGCCGAGAAGCTGCCGGGCGTGTACTCCTTCACGTACGGCAATGTTGCCGTGGTCTCGCTGGACGCGAACGACGTCTCGTACGAGATCCCGGCCAACCTCGGCATCAGCGGGGGCCTGCAGACCGACTGGCTGGACAAGGAGCTGGCCCGGCTGCGGAAGCGCAGCGGCGTCGACTTCATCGTGGTCTTCTTCCACCACTGCGCCTACTCGACCACCACCTCCCACGCGTCGGAGGGCGGGGTGCAGGAGGCGTGGGTGCCGCTGTTCGAGAAGCACGGCGTCGACCTGGTGATCAACGGCCACAACCACGTCTACGAGCGTACGGACGCGATCAAGGCCGGCGCCGTCTCCAAGAAGGCGCCCATCGGTACGACCGTGAACTCCGAGCGCGACGGCATCGTCTACGTCACGGCGGGCGGCGCGGGCCGGAGCCTCTACAGCTTCCCGGTGCCGGACAGCTACGAGGGGCACGTCGCCGACGTGGAAAGCGTGGACACCTGGCACTCCGGCAAGGACGGGAGGGTCAACGAGACGGTGGAATGGTCCCGGGTGCGCTACACGGGCTACTCGTTCCTGGCGGTCGAGGTCCAGCCGGCCACGTCCGGTCACACCACGACGCTCACGGTGTCCGCGCTGGCGGAGACCGGTGAGCGGGTCGACCACTTCACGGTCGCCCGCAAAGCGAAGTAAGCACGGTAAGCGCAGTCAGCACTTGGCGAAGGCAGGCAGCAGGGGGCCGGGCCGCGCGTCAGCGCGGCTCATGCCCCGTGCGGCCGCCGTTGTCGCGGCGGTCGAGGGCGCGCTGGAGGGCTTCAGCGGCGTTCTTGCGGGCGGTCTCGTCCATGGTGAACAGCTCCAAGAGAATCGGAGTCGACAGGTCGCCATAGAACGGGCGGGGAGCGGACGCACGGCAGGGGGTGGCCCTGCGGCAGCTGGCGCGGCTCTCATCCGCCGATCGCTGGTGGAGCGAGACGTTCGGCTTCTACAAAGTTAGGACAGCTCCGGCCGTCTGTCTCCACAATTACTCGGACTTCCTACTATCTGAGACGGACCCGTCGTGTTCCTGCCATGCGGGTAGCCGACGTCCTGGTCACATGCCATCTCCGGCCCGCCCGGTGCCATAGTCGGGGCAATGACCGCGCCAGAGAAGGCTGCCGCATGACTGACCCCTCGCATCCCACCGCCAGCGCGTACGTCTACTGCCGCGTGGCGTGGGGGCGATCGTGGCCGTCGTCGTGGAAGGTTCCTGGAGGATTGCGGGACATAGCCGGACATGTCCAGGGGAGCAACCAGGCCAAGAAGCACTGGCGATCTATCGGTTCGCCGTCGGTCGGCCCTCCTTTCGGGCTCGATGACCTGTCGGAGCTCCAACTGCCGCCGGGTACGGCGGAGAAGGCTCTCTGCGACCTCGTGGCCATGCGACTGCTCAGCCGGATCGGCGAGGATCCGGAGGCGTACGCGGCCATCGCGCCGCGGATCGCCGCAGGCCGGATGCTCTCTCCGGTGGAGCGTCAGATCCGGGAGAAGCAGGAGGAGATCGAGCGGCTGCGGCTGACCTTCGAGGCGCTGGTCCCTGCGTACGAGGCCCAGGCGCAGGCCCATGAGCGCAGCCGGGCGGTGGAGCTGATCACCGATCTGCCCACCGTGCTCGAGACCATCGAGGAGCTGGCGCACTCCTGCACCTCGGAGGCGCTCACCTCGCAGCCGGGCGGCGCCCGGCGCCCGGAGGTGCTACAGGAGGCGATCGAGCGGGACGAGCGGATGCTGGCGCGGGGTGTGCTGATGCGGACGATCTACCAGCATCCGGCCCGCTACAGCCAGCCCACCATCGCCTATGTCCAGCGGATGACCGAGCTGGGCGCCCAGGTGCGCACCCAGACCGACGGGTTGATCCGGATGCTGATCTTCGACCGCAGGATCGGGGTGATCAGCGTCAAGGACAGCCCGCACGCGGCGCTGCTGGTGCGGGAGCCCAACATCGTGGACTTCATGATCGCCTCCTTCAACCACGCCTGGCGGAACGCCGATCCCTTTCCGGTCGGCTTCGACCGGGGGGCGACCAAGCGGATCTCGGACGAGGTCAAGCAGTCGATCGTCGCCCTGCTCGCCGAGGGCCTGGAGGACAAGGCGATCGCGCGCCGGCTCGGTATGTCGGAGCGCAGCTGCCAGCGCCATGTCGCCCAGATCATGAACGCGATCGGGGCCCGCAGCCGCTTCCAGGCCGGTTTTCTGCTCGGCCGCCAGCAGCCGGCGGGCGTAAGCGACAGAGAAGGGGAAGGGGACGACGAAGAGCCCGGCCCGTCCGTCACCATGGTGGAGGCGGAGGAGGACCGGGCTCTGCCGGGGGCGTGAGGCTCAGCCCATGTGCGGGTAGCGGTAGTCGGTCGGCGGGACCAGGGTCTCCTTGATGGAGCGGGTCGAGGTCCAGCGGGCCAGGTTCGACGCGGCGCCCGCCTTGTCATTGGTGCCGGAGGCGCGGCCGCCGCCGAAGGGCTGCTGGCCGACGACGGCGCCGGTCGACTTGTCGTTGATGTAGAAGTTGCCCGCGGCGTAGCGCAGCTTCTCCATCGCGTCGGCGGCGGCGGCGCGTTCCTGGGCGATGATCGAGCCGGTCAGCGCGTACTTGGACACCGACTCCATCTGGGCCAGCATCTCCCCGTACCGCTCGTCCTCGTAGACGTACACGCCGAGGATCGGGCCGAAGTACTCCTCCCGGAAGATCTCGTTCTCCGGGTCGCTGGAGACCAGCACGGTCGGGCGTACGAAGTAGCCCACGCTGTCGTCGTACGTGCCTCCGGCCACGACCTCGACGGTCGGGTCGGCCTTGGCGCGGTCGATGGCGGCCTTGTTCTTGGCGAAGGCGCGGTCGTCGATGACGGCACCGATGAAGTTGGACAGGTCGGTGACATCGCCCATGGTGATGCCGTCGACCTCGGCCGCGAACTGCTCCTTGAAGCCGCCCTCCCAGATGGAGCGCGGGATGTAGGCGCGGGAGGTGGCCGAGCACTTCTGGCCCTGGTACTCGAAGGAGCCGCGGGTGAGGGCCGTCTTGAGGATCGCCGGGTCGGCGGAGGGGTGGGCGACGACGAAGTCCTTGCCGCCGGTCTCGCCGACGATGCGCGGGTAGTTGCGGTACTTCTCGATGTTGTTGCCGACCGTCTTCCACAGGTACTGGAAGGTCTTGGTCGAGCCGGTGAAGTGGATGCCGGCCAGCTCCGGGTGCTCCAGGGCAACCTCGGAGACGGCGATGCCGTCGCCGGTCACCAGATTGATGACGCCCTTGGGCAGCCCGGCCTCCTCCAGCAGCTGCATGAGCAGCACGGCGGCGTGGGTCTGGGTCGGGGAGGGCTTCCAGACCACGACGTTGCCCATCAGGGCCGGTGCGGTGGGCAGGTTGCCGGCGATGGCGGTGAAGTTGAATGGCGTGATCGCGTAGACGAAGCCCTCCAGCGGCCGGTGGTCGCTGCGGTTCCAGACGCCCTGTGAGTTGGCCGGGGGCTGCTCGGCGAGGAGCTGGCGGGCGAAGTGCACGTTGAAGCGCCAGAAGTCGACCAGTTCGCAGGGGCTGTCGATCTCCGCCTGCTGGGCGGTCTTGGACTGGCCGAGCATCGTCGAGGCGGCGATGGTCTCGCGCCAGGGGCCGGCCAGCAGTTCGGCGGCGCGCAGGATGACCGCCGCGCGGTCGTCGAAGGACAGCGCGCGCCAGGCCGGGGCGGCGGCCAGGGCGGCGTCGATCGCGTCCTGGGCGTCGGCCTGGGTGGCGTTGGCGTAGGTGCCGAGGACGGCACCGCGGTTGTGCGGCTGTACGACGTCGAAGCGCTCGCCGCCGCCCATGCGCCGCAGGCCGCCGATGGTCATGGGCAGCTCGACCGGGTTGCCGGCCAGCTCCTTGAGCTTCGCCTCGAGGCGGGCCCGCTCCGGGCTCCCCGGGGCGTAGGAGTGGATCGGCTCGTTGACCGGGGCGGGGACCTGGGTCACAGCGTCCATGGTCATGGGATACAGCTCCTTATCGGGTGGGAAGGAAGGACCGCAGGAAGAACGCGAGGTTGGCCGGACGCTCGGCGAGGCGGCGCATGAAGTAGCCGTACCAGTCTGCGCCGTAGGGGACGTAGATGCGGACCCGCTCGCCCGCCTCCGCGAGCCGCCGCTGCTCGGCGGTGCGGATGCCGAAGAGCATCTGGAACTCGTACGAACCCTGCTTGCGGCCCTGGCGGCCGGCCAGCTCCTGGGTGATGGCGATCAGGCGCGGGTCGTGCGAGCCGATCATCGGGTAGCCGTCGCCCGCCATGAGGATCTTCAGGCAGCGGACGTAGGCCCGGTCGACGTCCTTCTTGTTCTGGTGGGCGACGCTCGCGGGCTCCTTGTAGGCGCCCTTCACCAGGCGGACGCGCGAGCCCTCGGTGGCGAGCCGGGCGGCGTCCTCCTCGGTGCGGAAGAGGTACGCCTGGAGCACCGCGCCGGTGGCCGGGTGCTGCTCGCGCAGCTCGGCGAGGATCGCCAGGGTCGAGTCGACCGTGGTGTGGTCCTCCATGTCGAGGGTGACCGTGGTGCCGGTCTCGGTGGCGAGCTCGGCAACCTGGCGGACGTTCTCCAGGGCGATGTCGTGGCCGCCGGCGGGCAGCGCCTGGCCGAAGGCCGACAGCTTGACCGAGACCTCGGCGCGGGTGCCCAGGCCCTCGGTCTTCAGGGCTTCCAGGAGCCGCAGATACGCGTCCCGGGCGGCTGTCGCTGTTGCCTTGTCGGTGACGTCCTCACCGAGGTGGTCGAGGGTGACCTGCAGGCCCGAGGCGGTCAGTTCGCGGACGCTGTCCATCGCGGGGTGCAGCGCGTCACCCGCGACGAAACGGTTCACCACGGGACGGGTGACAGGCGCGGCGGCGACGACGCGGCGCATACGGTCGCTGCGCGACGCGGCGAGCAACACGGGACCCAGCACGGGCTCCTCCTGGATGTGGCGGGAAATAGGGGCTGCCCTGCCCGTGAATCTATGATTCACCCACCCCGGGAGCCATCGACAGCTGTCACGCATCCGGTACGTGTCCCTCATACAGATGTCTGAGGGACAATGGCCTGGTGCGTGCTGACTACCAGGAACTGGTCGACGAAGTCTCATCCCTCCTCGGCGCGCCCGCGACCCTGGAGGACCGCGACTTCCGGCTCATCGCCTTCGGCGCCCACGACAGCGAGTCCGCCGTCAACGAGGCCTCCATGGACCCGGTCCGCACCCGCTCCATCCTCACCCGGCGCTCCACCGCCGAGGTCCGCGCCTGGTTCGAGCGCTTCGGCATCACCCGGGCCACCGCCCCCGTACGCATCCCAGCCGCCCCGGACGCCGGGGTCGTCCGGCCCCGCCTGTGCCTGCCGGTACGTCACGGGGGCGTCGTCCACGGCTACGTATGGCTGCTGGACAGCGCCGAGCACACCGAGGCGCAGCTGTCCGCCGCCATGGACGTGGCCGCGCGGATCGGCGTGCGGCTGGCCGCCGAGGCCCACGCCGCCACCGACCTCGGCCGCGAGCTGCGCGCCGCGCTGACCGGGCCGGCCGACGCGCTG
>NZ_RJVR01000240.1 GCF_003999195.1 Streptomyces soli | reverse complement strand
AGCCGCCGCCGCAGCTCGGCCGCGCCCGGCGGCGCCGCGTGGTCGAGGTGGACGGCGAGCACGTCCGTCGTACGCCCGACCGCGCCCGCCGCCCGGAGCCGGGCCAGCGCGTCGGGCCGCCCCATGACATCGAGCAGCACCATGTCGTACGCGTACGGAGCCGAACCCTCCGCCAGCCCCGCGGGCGCGCATCCGGGCGGGAGGTAGAGCAGCCGCTCGCCGCCGGGCCCCTCGACCTCGTAGCCGGCCCCGGGCGCGTCCACCGCCACCGCCGTGATCCGGTGCCCGGACAGCAGCGCCAGCTCCTGCCCGGCCGGCACCCGCGCGGGCGCGGGGAGCCCGGCGGGGATCTCCACGGCGGGCCCGTCGTGCGGGTGCGACAGCAGCACCTGCCGTACGCCCACGAGCGAGTGCCCGGCGCGGGCTGCCGCGAAGGCGAGCCCGGGCGTGAGGTCGAGCAGCAGCGTGCCGTCGACCAGCAGGGCAGTCGCGGCGCGTGCCTGGTCGCCGGTGGCGCAGGCGCAGGTCGCGCAGCGGCAGTCGGGGAGGGGCAGGCCCTCGGGGCCTCCGGTGCCGAGGAGAGTGAGTTCCACGTCACGATCCTCTCTCGTCCGTGCACGCTACGCTGCCGGGCAGGCACCCCGAGGGACTGAGGAGTACGGACATGGCGTGGACGTGGCGGTTCGAGAAGGCCGACGGCACCGAGGTTCAGCCCGCGGTCGAGCCGGAGGAGTTCACCACGCAGGGGGATGCCGAGTCCTGGATCGGTGAGGTCTGGAAGGACCTCGTGCAGGGCGGTACGGACCAGGTCGTGCTCTTCGACGACGGCACGAAGATCTACGGACCCATGAGCCTGCACGGCGACGAGGAGTAGGGCGGGCCGCATAGGCCCTGTCCGGGCGATCATGGCCGGATCGCCCCGACAGGCCCTCGCGGCGTGCGGCCCGGTCACCGGGCCGCACGCCACCCCGGGCCGCTCACAGCTGGCCCAGCGTCACCGTCACCGTCTTCGTGGTTCCGCCCCGGTCGAAGGTCACCGCCGCCTTGTCGCCGGGCGCGTACGTCGCCAGGGCCTCCGACAACGACTCGATCGTCGTGACGGGGGAGTCGCCCACCTTGGTGATGATGTCGCCGACCTGAATGCCGGCCTTGGCCGCCGCCCCGCCCTTGGTGACCGACACCACCGCGACGCCCGCCGCCTCGAAGTCGTCGTTGAGGACGGTCCGGCCGGTGATCCCCAGGGCGGCCCGCCCGGATTCGGTGACCTTCCCGCTCTTGACGATCTGACTCGCGATCTTGGTGACTGTCGAGGCGGGGATGGCGAAGCCGATGCCGGCCGCCGTGGCCTCGCTGAGGCCGGGTTCGGTCGCCGCGAGGGTCGGGATGCCGATCACCTGACTGGCGAGGTTCACCAGCGCGCCGCCGCTGTTGCCGGGGTTGATGGGCGCCGAGGTCTGCACCATGTTGCTGATGGTCGCGCCCGTGCCGCCGCCGGACCCGCTCTCGCTGACCGTACGGCCCAGCGCCGACACGATGCCCTGGGTCACGCTTCCCGACAGCCCGAGCGGGCTGCCCATCGCCAGCGTGATCTGCCCGACCTCGACCTTCGAGGAGTCGCCGAAGGTCGCCGCCCGCAGCCCCTTCGGGGGATTGCTCAACGCGATCACGGCGAGGTCCTGCGCGGGGTAGCTCGAGACGAGGGTCGCGTCGAGGGGCGTGTGGCTGTTGACGAGCGTCACCTTGAAGGACTTGGCGTTACCCACCACGTGGGCGTTGGTGACGATGTGGCCCTTGTCGTCGTAGACGATCCCCGAGCCCAGATCCGACGTCGTCGTGATCTGGACGACCGACGGCAGCACGTTCTTCACGACCCGCTGGTACGCGGCCTGCAGATCGCTCGTCGCCGCCGTATCCGCGCCCGGCGCGGCGGACGCCGACGCGGACGCTGATGACTTGGCGGAGGACCCGGAAGACCCGCTGCACCCGGCCAGCGCGAGCGCCGCACAGATGAGCAGCGCCATGGCCGGCAGGCCCGTGAATTTCCTCATGCCAGAATTGTCGCTTTTGTTGTGCCACCTCGCCCGTCCGGTGCGGCGGACGGGTCAGACCGGGCCGGGCCGGGGTCAGGTCCGGAGGGGGTCAGCTCCGGACCGCGACCAGATGCAGCAGCGCCGCCACCGCCCGGTACGGATCCGTACGCCCCGCCTGCTCCTCGACCGCGAGCAGCCGCTCCCGCTCCGCCGGGTCTTCCGGCGGCGGCACGGAGCGGTCGGCGGAGTCGGTGAAGACGCGGACGCCGTACCAGCCGCCCAGCGGCAGGCCGATGCCGGCCAGGGTCGCCGAGAGGGCCTCCAGCCGGTCGGCGCGCACCGGCAGCCCGAGCCGGTTGGTGTACGCATCCGTGCCGAAGGCGGCCAGCGCGCCGGCCCAGTCGCCGAGCAGGGCGGGCCGCATGGCGAGGGCGTCACCGTTGCGCACCAGCAGCGAGAGCAACCCCTGCGGGGCCAGTACGCGCGCCAGCGCGGCCAGCATGGCGTCGGCCTCGGGGACGTACATCAGCACGCCATGACAGAGGACCACGTCGAAGCTGCCGGGCCCGAAGTGCCGGCCGGTCTCGCGGCCGTCGCCCTCGATGAGGGTGACGCGCTTACGTATGCCCTCGGGCTCGGCGGCGAGCGCCGCCCGGAAGGCGTCCAGCATGGCCTGATCGGATTCCAGGCCCGTCACCAGATGCCCGGCGCGGGCCAGCCGCAGCGCCTGGGTGCCCTGCCCGGGGCCGACGTCGAGGACGCGCAGCCGGCGGCCGACGGGGAAGCGGGCGGTGATCTGCTCGTCGAGCTGGCGGGTGACCAGCTCCTGGCGCACGGTGTTCCGCAGGCTGTCCAGCCCGCTCAGCCAGGCCTCGGCGCCTGCCGCGAATCCGGCGGGGCCGGACGCGCTCAGAGCTTCGTGCCGCGCTTGACCTGCGGCTTCGGCAGCCGCAGCCGCCGCATCTGCAGGGTGCGCATCAGACCGTAGGAGATGTGGCTGCGCAGACTGTTCTCCTGCGGGAACCGCTTGCGCAGCTGGCTGCGCAGCGTGATGGTCGTGAAGACCGAGTCGAACACGATCAGGACGATGACCAGCAGCCACAGCACCAGGCCGAGGTTCTTGATCGCCGCGCTCTGCACGATCGTCATCAGGAGGATGACCACCGCCAGCGGCAGGAAGAACTCGGCGACCCGAAGCCGGGAGTCGATGTAGTCCCGTACGAACTTCCGCACCGGGCCCCGGTCGCGCAGCGGCAGGTAGCGCTCGTCACCCCCGGCCAGCGCCTCGCGCTGCTTCGCCAGCTCGACCCGGCGGGCCTCACGGGCCTGCTTGGTCGCCGCCTTGCGGTCGGACGGCACGGTCGCGGCGGTGCGGCGGCGGGTCTGCGACTCGCTGCGCTTGGGGGTGGGACGACCCTTGGGAGCCTGCGGGTCACGGGACTGCCGCTCGTCCTCGAGCACCGTGGTGGTCGAGGCCTTGGCGGCCTGCTCATCTTGGGAACGACGTCGGAACACACCCCCAGGTTACGTGGTCCCCGACCCGTCCCCCAGCCTCCCGGTCATCCCTGGGCCTGAGGACACCGAACTGTGATCGTCCTGCAGGATGAGCGCATCCGCCCCGGAACAGTGGGGTAATGGAACCAGGCCCCGTACTGTGGGGTCTGTAGAGGTGTGCTGGCGAGCTGAATCCGGTGAGAAGGGGGCGCGCGAGGCCCATGAGCGGTGTCATGAAGCGGATGGGAATGATCTTCCGCGCGAAGGCCAACAAGGCCCTGGACCGGGCCGAGGATCCGCGCGAGACCCTGGACTACTCGTACCAGAAGCAGCTGGAGCTGCTGCAGAAGGTACGCCGGGGCGTCGCGGACGTGGCCACGTCGCGTAAGCGTCTTGAGCTGCAGCTGGGCCAGCTGCAGCAGCAGTCGACGAAGTACGAGGACCAGGGCCGCAAGGCGCTCGCCCTCGGGCGTGAGGACCTGGCCCGTGAGGCGCTGTCGCGCAAGGCGGCCCTGCAGCAGCAGGTCACCGACCTGGAGACGCAGCACCAGACACTGCAGGGCGAGGAGGAGAAGCTCACCCTCGCGGCCCAACGGCTGCAGGCCAAGGTCGACGCCTTCCGTACGAAGAAGGAGACCATCAAGGCCACCTACAGCGCGGCCAAGGCGCAGACCCAGATCGGAGAGGCCTTCTCCGGCATCTCCGAGGAGATGGGCGACGTCGGCATGGCCATCCAGCGTGCCGAGGACAAGACCGAGCAGCTGCGCGCCCGGGCCGGTGCCCTGGACGAGCTGCTGGCCTCCGGAGCCCTCGACGACGCGAGCGGACTGGCCAAGGACGACATCCAGTCCGAGCTGGACCGGCTCTCCGGTGGTAGTGATGTGGAGCTGGAGCTGCAGCGGATGAAGGCCGAACTGGCGGGCGGCACTCCGCAGCAGGCGATCGAGAGCGGCCAGCAGGAGACCAAGGACCAGCCCCGGTTCGACAAGCAGTAGTACCGGCACCCGAGGAGGGCGTCATGATCGTACGGATCATGGGGGAGGGGCAGGTGAAGGTGGACGACACGCACCTCACCGAACTGAACAGGCTCGACGACGATCTGCTCGTCGAGTTGGAGAAGGGCGACGAGGCGGGCTTCCGCGGCACGCTGCACGCCCTGCTCGACGCCGTGCGTAAGCTCGGGGAGCCGCTGCCGGACGACTCCCTCGAGCCGTCCGGGTTGATCCTGCCCAACCCGGACGCCACCCTTGAGGAGGTCCGGGCCATGCTCCGCGACGACGGACTGATCCCGGGCTGATCCTGGCTCGAACCGGGCCGGTCACCGGCCCGACGGCGCGCCTGACTGTGCCCCGGATCCGGAATCCCCGGATCCGGGGCACAGCCGTCTTCCCGCGACCCGTACCGTTGCTGGTTGTACTGCCGGCGCTGTCGCGAGGTGACCTCAGTGAACCCCCTTGCCCGACCGACCAGACGGCTGCGGGCCCACCCCCTGGCGCTCGACGTGGTCCTGGCCGCCGCCGTGCTGGGCGTGATCCTCGGCAGCCTGTACATCGGGCCGGACAAGGCGAGGTACGACGCGTCGGTCTCCGGCGCGGCCCTCGGCGTCCTCGGCAGCGCGGCGCTGGCGCTGCGCCGCCGGTACCCGCTCGGCGTCCTGGCCTTCACCTGCGCGGTCACCGTCGCGTACGTCGCCACGGAGGGCGGCCGGGAGAGCGGCCCCGTGGTGGTCAGCGCGGTCGTGGCGCTCTACTCGGCCGCCGCGTACACCGACCGGCCCACGACCTGGCGGGCCGGCGTCCTCACCTGCGTCGGGCTCACCGCCGTCGTGATGCTGGTCGGCAGGCGGCCCTGGTACTCCCCGGAGAACCTCGCCCTGCTGGCCTGGACCGGCATGGCGGCGGCGGCCGGCGACGCGAAGCGCACCCGCCGGGCCTACATCGTCGCGATCGAGGAGCGGGCCGAGCGGGCGGAACGCACCCGCGAGCAGGAGGCCAAGCGCCGCGTCACCGAGGAACGCATGCGGATCGCCCGCGAGCTGCACGACGTGGTGGCCCATCACATCGCCCTGGTCAACGTCCAGGCGGGGGTCGCGGCACACGTCATGGACACCCGTCCGGACCAGGCCAAGCAGGCCCTCGCACACGTCCGCGAGGCCAGCCGGTCGGCCCTGGACGAGCTGCGCGCCACGGTCGGCCTGCTGCGCCAGTCCGGCGACCCCGAGGCGCCCATGGAGCCCGCCCCGGGCCTCGGCGTGCTGGACCAGCTCGTCGACGGCTTCCGCCGCGCGGGCCTCCCCGTCGAGGTCGCCGTCGCCGAACCCGCGCCGCCGTTGCCCGCCAGCGTCGACCTCACCGCGTACCGGGTGATCCAGGAGTCGCTGACCAACGCCCACAAGCACGCCGGCGCGGGTGCCCGCGTCGAGGTGCGGGTCACCCGTGCCCCCGACGCTCTGGAGGTCACCGTCCAGGACGACGGCGGAACGTCCCCCGCCGAGACCGCCGAAACCGGTCAACACGCGGGTGGCCACGGCCTCATGGGCATGCGCGAACGCACCGCCGCCCTCGGCGGCACCTGCGACGCCGGCCGCTGCCCCGACGGCGGCTTCCGCGTCCACGCTCGGCTTCCGCTCACCGTGGGGGAGAAGGCATGACCATTAGGGTGCTGCTCGCCGACGACCAGGCCCTGCTGCGCGGTGCCTTCCGGGTCCTCGTCGAGTCCGAGCCGGACATGGAGGTCGTCGGGGAGGCCTCGGACGGCGCCGAGGCGGTGGCGCTGGCCCGCTCGGCCCGCGCCGACGTCGTCCTGATGGACATCCGCATGCCCGGCACCGACGGCCTGACCGCGACCAGGGCGATCACCGCCGACGAGGACCTGGCCGGCGTCGCGGTCCTTGTCCTGACCACCTTCGAGGCCGACGAGTACGTGGTCCAGGCGCTGCGCGCCGGCGCCTCCGGCTTCCTCGGCAAGGGCGCCGAGCCGCGCGAACTCCTCGACGCCATACGGATCGTGGCGGCCGGCGACGCACTCCTGTCACCGACCGCCACCCGAAGCCTCATCGACCGCTTCCTGGCCCTGCCCGGCGCCCCCGCCCGCCCAGTGCCCGAGCTGGCCGCCCTCACCGCCCGGGAGCGCGAGGTGCTGGTTCAGGTCGCCGCCGGGCTGCCCAACGACGAGATCGCCGACCGCCTCGGCGTCAGCCCGCTCACCGTCAAGACCCACGTCAACCGCACCATGGCCAAGCTCGGCGCCCGCGACCGAGCCCAACTCGTGGTCGCGGCGTACGAATCCGGCCTGGTGCGGCCCAGCGCCCGCTAGGCCGTGTCTGACAAATAGCGCCGGCCGCCCGGAGGGCGGGCCGCGCGGCGTCTGGTGGGTGTGATCGCAAGGCAGTGGGGGCACTCTCCCCCAGACTCCGTCCGGGGGGACCCCCACCAGCCTTCAGCCGGGGGGTCGCCCTCGTAGTGGGCTACTCGGGTGACTCCGGCAACGCAGCGAGCGCGCGTGCCTGGGGGAGGACCCCCACCAGCCGCCAGGCTGGGGGAGCGCCGCGGGGCAGGCGGGATGTGTCAGAGAGGGTCTAGACCAGGTGCTCCCGCACATCGTCGGCGGCCGCGTGGCCGTACGCCTTGGTGAAGCGGTCCATGAAGCGCGCCCGGCGCAGTGTGTACTCCTGGGTGCCCAGGGTCTCGATGACCAGGGTGGCCAGCATGCATCCGACCTGCGCGGCCCGCTCCAGGCCGACGCCCCATGCCAGCCCGGACAGGAAGCCCGCGCGGAAGGCGTCGCCGACGCCGGTGGGGTCGACCTTGGCGTCCTCCTCCGGGCAGCCGACCACGATCGTTTCCTCGCCGGTCCGCTCGATCCGCACGCCCCGGGAGCCGAGCGTGGTGACGCGGTGCCCGACCTTGCCGAGGATCTCCTCGTCCTTCCAGCCGGTCTTGGACTCGATGAGCCCCTTCTCGTACTCGTTGGAGAAGAGGTAGGCCGCGCCGTCCAGCAGTATCCGGATGTCGTCGCCGCTCATCCGGGCGATCTGCTGGGAGAAGTCCGCCGCGAAGGGGATGCCGCGCGAACGGCACTCCTCGGTGTGGCGGAGCATCGCCTCGGGGTCGTCGGCGCCGATGAGGACCAGGTCGAGGCCGCCGACGCGGTTGGCGACGGCCGTGAGCTCGATCTGCCGGGCCTCGCTCATGGCGCCGGTGTAGAAGGAGCCGATCTGGTTGTGGTCGGTGTCGGTGGTGCAGACGAAGCGGGCGGTGTGCAGCACCTCGGAGATCCGCACGGACCCGGTGTCCACGCCGTGCCGGTCCAGCCAGGCGCGGTACTCGTCGAAGTCGGAGCCGGCCGCGCCGACCAGGATCGGCCGGGTGCCGAGCTGGCCCATGCCGAAGCAGATGTTGGCGCCGACGCCACCGCGCCGTACGTCCAGATTGTCGACGAGGAAGGAGAGCGAGACCGTGTGCAGCTGGTCGGCGACCAGCTGGTCGGCGAAGCGGCCGGGGAAGGTCATCAGGTGGTCGGTGGCGATGGAGCCGGTGACAGCGATACGCACGACAGGGACGCTCCTGCGGAGGGCGATACGGACCTGTCAACGCTACCGGGTGCCACCGGCCTGCGCCGACACGGCGAAACTACCCGATAGTAGGGCTTTATCCCGTACCCCGGGATGCCTACTGTCAGGACTATGACCACACCGCTTCCCACCAATCCCCCCGCGGAACCCGAATCACTCGCACAGCTGATCGGCGACTGCCACAAGATGGCCCCCCACTGGGAAACCAAGGTCGGCGAGAAGACGGCGGCCGTCGCCCCGTCGAGACTGCACGGCATCACCGTCCCGCCGGCGTCCGCGCACGTCGTCGACGGCATGGCCGAGTACGGGGACTGAACCCCCCGGGCCCCTGGAACCACCGCAGGCGCGGCTCCGTCCAACCGGCGTACGTCAAGGACGGTACGGAGCCGAAGGAGTCGAGCGGTGGAAGAGCGTGCGCAGGACGGCCGTAAGTACAGGTCCCCGCTGCTGATCGCGGGCGTCGCCACGGCGGTCCTGCTGGCCGGTGGCGGTGGCGCTTACTGGGCGACGACCTCTGGCGGCGGCGGCAAGAGCTCGCATGCCTCGCCTGGCGGCACCCCCTCCGCGACCTCGCTGCCCACCGGCCCCGGCTCGGCGGCGGTCCAGCACCCCGGCACGGTGTCCCGCGCCACCGTCGAGGAACTGGCCAAGGCGCTCGGCGTGCCCGGCACCGTCACTTCCGACGCGGGGTTCTGGAAGGCCGGCGGCGGCGCGGGCCCCACCCTCCAGGTGCTCAAGGCCGCCCCCGGCACGTGGTCGTACGCGCGCTACGGCACCGGCGCCCACAGCACGTCCGGCGCGGCCGTCGCCGAGCAGAAGGCCCTGGACAAGGCGGCACCCCTGCTCGCCGCTCTCGGCCTCAGGGGCGCGAAGACCGACGCGAGCCAGACCGCCAACGGGCTCCGCACGGTCAGCGCCGACCCGGTCGTCGCCGGCCTTCCCACGTACGGCTGGAGCACCAGCCTGAAGATCGCCCCCGACGGCCGGCTGACCAGCGCCAACGGCCCGCTGTCGCCGCTCACCAAGGGTGAGGTCCAGCCGGTCATGAGCGCCGAAAAGGCCCTCAAGAACCTGGAAGCCGCCCGTGGCGGCGGCGAGGACCACGGCATCGGCGAATGCCCGACCGTCGTCCCCAAGGAGTCCACGGCCCCCGGCGACGACCCCAAGCTGCCGACCGTGATGCCCTGCGTTCCGACCAAAACCCAGCCCCTGAACGTACGCCAGACGGTCTTCGGGCTCTCCTCGCAGTACGTGGCCGGCCGACAGGCCCTCGTACCGTCCTGGCTGTTCGAGGTGACCCAGGCCGGCGTGAAGGGCTCCACGACGCTGGCGCAACCCGCGGTGGACACCACGCAGGCGACGCCGAGCAGCCTGGTCGACATCACGTCGTACGCGGTGGACGGCAAGAGCCTGAAGCTGAGCTTCTGGGGCGGCGTCTGCAGCACCTACACGGCGTCCGCCGACGAGTCGGGTCAGACGGTGAAGGCTCACGTCACGCAGCAGCGCGAGGATTCGAAGCGGCCCTGCGTCGCGCTCGCCAAGGCCTTCACGAAGACCGTGCCGCTCGGCAGGCCACTGGGCGCCCGGAAGGTCGTCGACGCCTTCGACGGCAAGGCGGTCCCGAAGAAGTGACATCACACACAAGTGGCGGCACCCGATCGGGTGCCGCCACTTGTGTGTACGTGTTGCTGGGTGCTCAGAAGCTCAGTGGAACGAGTCGCCGCAGGCGCACGAGCCCGTGGCGTTCGGGTTGTCGATCGTGAAGCCCTGCTTCTCGATCGTGTCCACGAAGTCGATGGAGGCACCACCGAGGTAGGGCGCGCTCATGCGGTCGGTGACGACCTTCACTCCGCTGAAGTCCTTCACGACGTCGCCGTCGAGCGAGCGCTCGTCGAAGAACAGCTGGTATCGCAGGCCGGAGCAGCCGCCGGGCTGGACGGCGACACGCAGCGCGAGGTCCTCGCGGCCTTCCTGGTCCAGCAGGGCCTTGACCTTGGCTGCCGCCGAGTCGGACAGAAGGATGCCGTCCGTGCTGGTCTCGTCCTGAACCGTCATCTGCTTATCTCCCGGGTTGTACGGACTGCTACCACCGACGATCAACCGGTGGTGCCCCGGATTCATTCCGGGTCCGGTACGTCTTTCTTCGATCCATGCTCGCACACCCGGCCCGGTACAGGAATGTGTCACATTGACGCGAGGGCCATCGGCAGGCTGACGCGAACGGGTTATGATGTATAGCGTCAAATAGACGATAAAGGTTTGAGCCGCCGAAAACCACGACCCGCAGAGAAAGGGCTCCGGCCCGTGACCACCACCGAACCGCTGGACGTTCAGCCCACCCCGCTCGCCCTGCTCCTGCTGGGCCGCGAGGCCGACCCGCGCAGCGAACGCGGCGTGGACTGTCCCGGTGATCTGCCCGCAGCGTCCGACCCGGACCTGGTCGAACGTGCCCGCGCCGCCAAGGCCAAGCTCGGGGAGAAGGTCTTCATCCTCGGCCACCACTACCAACGTGACGAGGTTATCGAGTTCGCCGATGTCACCGGCGACTCCTTCAAGCTCGCCCGCGACGCCGCCGTCCGCCCCGAGGCCGAGTACATCGTCTTCTGCGGTGTCCACTTCATGGCGGAATCCGCGGACATCCTCACCTCCGAGGCCCAGGCCGTCATCCTCCCCGACCTCGCCGCCGGTTGCTCCATGGCCGACATGGCCACCGCCGAGCAGGTCGCCGAGTGCTGGGACGTCCTGACCGACGCCGGCATCGCGGACGTCACCGTCCCCGTCTCGTACATGAACTCCTCCGCCGACATCAAGGCCTTCACCGGCCGGCACGGCGGCACGATCTGCACCTCCAGCAACGCCAAGCGCGCCCTCGAATGGGCCTTCGGCGAGGGCGAGAAGGTCCTCTTCCTCCCCGACCAGCACCTCGGCCGCAACACCGCCGTACGCGACATGGGCTTCTCGCTCGACGACTGCGTCATCTACAACCCGCACAAGCCCGGCGGCGGCGTGACGGTTGATCAGCTGCGCGCCGCCAAGATGATCCTCTGGCGCGGCCACTGCTCGGTCCACGGCCGCTTCTCCCTGGACTCGGTCGAGGACGTACGCGCCCGCATACCCGGCGTCAACGTCCTCGTTCACCCCGAGTGCAAGCACGAGGTCGTCTCGGCCGCCGACCAGGTCGGCTCCACCGAATACATCGTTAAGGCCCTCGACGCCGCCTCCACCGGATCCGCCTGGGCCATCGGCACCGAACTCAACCTCGTCCGCCGCCTCGCCAAGGCCCATCCGGACAAGCAGATCGTCTTCCTCGACAAGACGGTCTGCTTCTGCTCCACCATGAACCGCATCGACCTCCCCCACCTCGTCTGGACCCTGGAATCCCTCGCCGACGGCAACGTCGTCAACCGCATCCAGGTCGACAAGGACACCGAGCACTACGCAAAGCTCGCCCTGGAACAGATGCTTGCGCTGCCGTAGGCAGCGAGTGACCCGGCGGCCGGGGTTGACGGGGCCGGGCACTTCGTGAAAGGTCGCGTTGGAGCGGATGCTGGGGCTTCCGTAATGTGGCGCCGTGCGCTGGGTTTCTTGATGCCGCCCTCGCGGGCGCTTCGCTTGCTTCGGGACGGCTGTGCCGGCCTCCGGCCGTCGTGCCGGGGTGTCGGCGGGCCGTAGGGGGCCGGGCACTTCGCGAAAGGTCGCGTTGGAGCGGATGCCGGGGCTTCCGTAATGTGGCGCCGTGCTTCTGCGGCCTCTACGTGATGACGAGGAGGATGCCGAGGCGGTGCGGGTTGTTTCCGCTGCCGCATTCGGCTCCTCGCGGGTGTTCGCGGTGCCGGATGACCCCGGGCGGGCCGCACGGCATCGGGAGCGGAACCGGCACCTCGCGCGTACCGACCCGGGGGGATGCTGGCTGGCCGTGGACGAGGTGTCCGGGATGCCGGTGGGGGCGGCGCTGTCGCTTCGGCGGGAGGGGACGTGGGGGCTGTCGACCTTCGTCGTACTCCCCGAGGCCCAGGGGCGAGGGGTGGGCCGCGAACTCCTGGCCGCCGCGATGCTCTACGGCCGCGGTTGCCTGCGCGGCATCATCTGCGGCTCCCGCGACCCGCGTGCCGCCGCCACCTACCGCCGGGCCGGCTTCGCCCTCCACCCCGCCATGCGGCTCACCGGCCCCGTCGACAAGGCCCGTCTCCCGGCGCCCGATGGTGCCGTCCACGAGGGCTCCGCCAAACACCGTGACCTCATGGACTCCGTCGCCCGCCGCACCCGTGGCGGCGCCCACGGCCCCGACCACGACCAACTCCTCCGCGACTGCGCCCTCCTCGTCGTCGACGACCTCGCCGGCAGCGGCTACTGCTACCTCCGCCCCGACGGCCGCGTCGAACTCCTCGCCGCTACATCGCGCCGCCTGGCCACCCGACTTCTGACCGCGGCCCTTCTGACCCTTCCGGACGGCACCCCGGCGTACGTCTCCGGCCTCACCGCCGACCAGCAATGGGCCCTCGACGTCGGCCTGACGGCCGGCCTCGACATCGCCAACGCCGGCTACATCTGCCTGCGCGGCATGCGGCCGCCCGCGCCGTACGTGCCGTCGGGCGAGTTCCTGTAACCCCCCGTCTAACCCCCGGTCAGCCGACGCGGCGGACCCAGTACGCGACGCCCCGGGGCGCGTCGTGCTCGCCCAGGTACTCCTGGTCGCGCATGTCGCACCACGCCGGGATGTCGAGGCGGGCAGCCTCGTCGTCGGAGAGCACCGACACGATGGAGCCGACCGGGACGTCGCCGATGACCTTCGCGAGTTCGATCACCGGAATCGGGCACCGCTTGCCCAGCGAATCGACGACGAGCGCGGGCTGGTCGGGGTTGGCCTGCGCCGGGGACGAAGCCGAAGGCGCAGGCGCGCCGAGCCGCTCGCGCACCGTGGCCACGACCTTCGGCAGGACCGTCAGGAAGCGGTCCACCTCCGCCGACTCCACCCCGCGCGGCAGCGACACGCGGACGTTGCCCTCGGACAGGACGCCCATCGCGCGCAGCACATGGCTCGGCACGAGCGTGCTGGACGTACAGGACGAGCCGGAGGAGACGGCAAAGCCGACCCGGTCCAGCTCGTGGAGCAGGGCCTCGCCGTCCACGTAGAGACAGGAGAAGGTGATGAGGTGCGGGAGGCGCAGTTCGGGGTGGCCGACGACCTCCACATCGGGCACAAGCCGCGGCACCTGGGCGCGGATCCGCTCGACCAGCCCCGAGAGCCGGTCGGCCTCGCCGGAGGACGCGGCCTCCGCCCGTACGGCCCGCAGGGAGGCCGCCGCCGCGACGATCGCGGGGAGGTTCTCATCCACCGGGCCCTGCGGGACGAAGCGCGTGCCCTTCCGCACCGCCAGCAGTCCCACGCCCGGCGGCCCACCCCACTTGTGGGCGCTTGCCGCCAGCAGGGACCAGCCGCCCTCGACCGGGCCCCAGCCCAGCGACTGGGCGGCGTCGACCAGCAGCGGCACCCCGGCTGCCCGGCACAGTTCGGCGACTTGGGCCACCGGCTGGAGCGTGCCGACCTCGTGGTTGGCGGACTGCAGGCAGGCGAGCGCGGTGTCCTCCCGGAGCGCGGACGCGAAGGCCTCCGCGTCGACCAGACCCGTACGGTCCACGCCGACCTCGGTCACCTCGCCATCCTCCACCGCATGCAGCACGGAGGAGTGCTCGACAGCCGACACGACGGCGTGACGACCCGTCCGCCGCCGCCCGGCCAGGGCGCCGGCCACACCCGATTGCACCGCCCGCGTGCCCGAAGGAGTGAAAACCAGCTCGTCGGGACGACAGCCGACGGCCTCCGCAGCCGCCTCCCGCGCGGCGTCCAGCAGCAGCCGGGCCCGCCGTCCGTCGCGGTAGAGCCGCCCGGGGTCGGCCCAGCCCTCGTCGAGCGCGGCGAGCAGTGCCTGCCGGGCCACGGGGTGTAGCGGAGCGGCGGAGGCGGCATCGAAGTAGGACACATCGGAACCGTAACGCCGTCTCCGGCGGAGCGTCAGGCAGGCCCCTGCAAGAGCGCATTCGCGGCACACGCGGAGCCGTTTCCGACCCCTTTCCATCCCTTCGGGGGCCGCCCCGGCGCGTTGGACCCCCTCCCCGCGCGACCCCAAATAGCGTCCAGTAGGGTTTGGTCCGCATAAACATCCACACCACTGCCCGCGCCCGGGCGGACCGACCAGCACAGGCCGGGATCTCGGACGACGCGCGGGCGAGACTCTCGGGAAGGCGCTACGTGAGTCCCAACGGCTCCGACCGCTCGTCGCGGCGCCCGATGCGGCGGAAGCTGCCGCAGGCGCTGGCTGCGGGCCTGGTCCTTGCGACCGCCACGGGTTGCACATACGAGGACTTCCCCCGCCTCGGAATGCCCAGCCCCGCCACGGAGCAGGCACCCATCATTCTCTCGCTCTGGCAGGGCTCCTGGGCCGCCGCCCTCGCGGTCGGCTGTCTCGTCTGGGGCCTGATCATCTGGAGCCTGATCTTCCACCGGCGCAGCCGCACGAAGGTCGAGGTTCCGCCTCAGATCCGGTACAACATGCCGATCGAGGCCCTGTTCACCACGGTTCCGCTGGTCATCGTCTCGGTGCTCTTCTACTTCACCGCCCGGGATGAGTCCAAGATCCTGGAGACCTCCAAGACGCCCGACCACGTGATCAACGTCGTCGGCTTCCAGTGGAGCTGGGCCTTCAACTACGTCGAGAACGTGGACGGCAACCTGTCCACGCCCAGCACGACGCCGAGCGAGCTCTCCACCATCTCGGCCAAGAAGCTGGACGCCCCGCCCGGTGCGGAGGGTGTCTACGACTTCGGCACGCCGGCCACCAGGAACCCGGACACCGGCAACCCCGGTCCGACGCTGTGGCTCCCCGAGGGCCAGAGCGTACGGTTCGTCCTCACCTCGCGTGACGTCATCCACGACTTCTGGGTAATCAACTTCCTCATGAAGATGGACGTCATCCCCGGCCACACCAACGTCTTCCAGGTGACCCCGAACAAGCTGGGCACCTTCAGGGGCAAGTGCGCCGAACTATGCGGCGTGGACCACTCCCGGATGCTCTTCAACGTCAAGGTCGTCACCCCGGCGCAGTACCAGCAGCACCTGAAGGACCTGGCGAAGAAGGGCCAGACCGGTTACGTCCCGGCAGGCATTGCCACCACGGGCAACGCCAAGAATGCGGAGACCAAGACCCAGTGAGCATTCTCAACGAACCCCAGGGTGGCGCGGCCGAGGCCGCCGCCGAAGACGCGTACGAGGACGAGCTCCCCGTACGGCGCAAGCAGCCCGGTGCCGTCGTCATCAAGTGGCTCACCACCACCGACCACAAGACGATCGGCACGCTCTACTTCATCACCTCGTTCGCGTTCTTCATCCTCGGCGGCATCATGGCGCTGCTGATGCGCGCCGAACTGGCCCGGCCGGGCATGCAGATCATGTCGAACGAGCAGTTCAACCAGGCCTTCACGATGCACGGCACCGTGATGCTGCTGATGTTCGCGACCCCGCTGTTCTCCGGCTTCGCAAACTGGATCATGCCGCTGCAGATCGGCGCGCCCGACGTGGCGTTCCCGCGGCTGAACATGTTCGCCTACTGGCTCTACCTGTTCGGCTCGCTGATCGCGGTCGGTGGCTTCCTCACCCCGCAGGGCGCGGCCGACTTCGGATGGTTCGCGTACTCGCCGCTGACCGACGCGGTTCGCTCGCCGGGCGTCGGCGGCGACATGTGGATCTTGGGTCTGGCCTTGTCGGGATTCGGCACGATCCTCGCCTCGGTCAACTTCATCACCACCATCATCTGCATGCGCGCCCCCGGCATGACGATGTTCCGGATGCCGATCTTCGTCTGGAACGTCCTGCTGACCGGTGTCCTGGTGCTCTTCGCCTTCCCGGTGCTCGCCGCCTCGCTGCTCGCGCTGGAGGCGGACCGCAAGTTCGGCGCCCATGTCTTCGATGCCGCGAACGGAGGGGCGTTGCTATGGCAACACCTCTTCTGGTTCTTCGGCCATCCAGAGGTGTACATCATCGCGCTGCCGTTCTTCGGCATCATCAGTGAGATCATCCCGGTCTTCAGCCGAAAGCCGATGTTCGGTTACGTCAGCCTCATCGCGGCGACGATCTCCATCGCCGGCCTCTCGGTGACGGTGTGGGCGCACCACATGTACGTCACCGGTGGTGTGCTGCTGCCGTTCTTCTCCTTCATGACCTTCCTGATCGCCGTACCGACCGGTGTGAAGTTCTTCAACTGGATCGGCACGATGTGGAAGGGGTCCTTGAGTTTCGAGACCCCGATGCTGTGGTCGATCGGCTTCCTGATCACCTTCGCCTTCGGCGGTCTGACCGGCGTGATCCTGGCGGCCCCGCCGCTGGACTTCCACGTCTCGGACTCGTACTTCGTCGTCGCGCACTTCCACTACGTCGTCTTCGGTACCGTGGTCTTCGCGATGTTCGCCGGCTTCCACTTCTGGTGGCCGAAGTGGACCGGCAAGATGCTGGACGAGCGGCTCGGCAAGATCACCTTCTGGACGCTGTTCATCGGTTTCCACGGCACCTTCCTGGTCCAGCACTGGCTGGGCGTCGAGGGCATGCCGCGCCGCTACGCGGACTACCTGGCGGCGGACGGTTTCACCACGCTGAACACGGTGTCGACGATCAGCGCCTTCCTGCTCGGGCTGTCGATACTGCCGTTCTTCTACAACGTGTGGAAGACCGCCAAGTACGGCAAGCCGGTCGAGGTCGACGACCCCTGGGGCTACGGCCGTTCACTCGAATGGGCGACTTCCTGCCCGCCGCCGCGGCACAACTTCCTCACCCTGCCGCGCATCCGGTCCGAATCCCCCGCGTTCGACCTGCACCACCCGGAGATCGCGGCGCTCGACCAGCTGGAGAACGTCGGCCCGGGCGACAAGGCCCTGGCCGGCAGCGGCTCCGGTGCCGATGAGACGGAGGCCGGCAAGTGAAGTTCCAGGGCAAGCTGTTCCTGTGGCTGGCGGCGTTCATCCTCGCGATGGCCATCGTCTACGGCGTCTGGTCGCACGAGGCGGTCGGTACCACCGCGCTCTTCATGTCCTTCGGCCTCACCGTGATGATCGGGTTCTACCTGGCCTTCACCGCCCGCCGCGCGGACACGGGCGCCATGGACCGCGAGGACGCGGACGTTGCCGACGACGCCGGTGAGCTGGGATTCTTCTCCCCGCACAGCTGGCAGCCGCTCGCCCTGGCCAGCGGTGGCGCGATCTTCTTCCTCGCGATCATCTTCGGCTGGTGGCTGGCGTACTTCTCGGCCCCGATCATCCTGGTCGGTCTCTTCGGCTGGGTCTTCGAGTACTACCGCGGTGAGAGCCGCACCCAGTAGGCGCTCGACGCCTCCTGCCCGGGGCCCGGACACCGCACGGTGTCCGGGCCCCGGGCGTTTCGCCGTCCTGGCCCGTCGCCCATTCGTACGCACTCGGCGCGCCGGGGGTGGCGCGGCTGCCTAGCGTGTGACTATGCGTCACTCAACTCTCCGCCGGACGGCGGTCGGCACGCTCCTCATAGCTCCCCTCGCCGCAGGGCTCACCGCCTGTGGCGGGGGTGGAGATGGCGATCCGCTCGCGGCGGCGCCGTACGACGCGACCAGCCAGGTCTCGTACGCGGGCGCGGGCTCGAAGAAGGGCGATCCGAACAAGCCGCTGGAAGTCACCGTCAAGGGTGACGGACACCGGATCACGGACGTGACGGCCACGGATGCCGCAGGGCGCTTTGTGCGGGGCAAACTCTCCGCCGACGGCACCAGGTGGCGCAGCACCTCCGCCCTCGCCGCAGGCGAGCACTACACGGTCCGGGTGAGCACCGAGGACCACAAGGGCCGCCCCGGACGCCGGGTCATCGGCTTCGACGCCGCCGCCGCGGACAAGTTGCTCAGGGTGACCTTCGGCCCCGACAGCGGTACGTACGGCGTCGGCCAGCCCATCACCGCCGAACTGAGCGCCCCCGTGAGGGGCCACGCCGCCCGTGCCCGGGTCGAGCGCAACCTTCATGTCGGCAGTGCCCCGCAGGCCGCCGAGGGCGCCTGGTACTGGGTCGACAGCCGCACCCTGCACTACCGCCCGCGCGTCTTCTGGCCCACCCACGCCCGTATCGACGTCCGCAGCACCCTGGGCGGCGTCCAGGTCAAGGACGCCCTCTACGGCGGCCCCGCCAAGCCGCTCACCCTCCACACCGGCGACCGCGTCGAGGCCGTCACCAACGCCGGCTCGCACTACATGACCTTCATACGCAACGGCAGGACCATCCGCACCATCCCCGTCACTACAGGCAAGCTCGGCTTCTCCACTCGCAACGGCATCAAGGTCGTGCTGGGCCAGGAGTCCTTCGTACGGATGAACAGCACCACCGTCGGCATCGCCGCCGGCAGCCGCGACGCCTACGACCTCCCCGTCCGCTGGGCCACCCGGGTGACCTGGAGCGGCGAATACGTCCACGCCGCCCCCTGGTCCGTCGGCTCCCAGGGCCGCGCCAACGTCAGCCACGGCTGCACCGGCATGAGCATGAGCAACGCCAAATGGTTCTTCGACCAGGTCCGCCGCGGCGACCTCGTCCGCGTCATCAACAGCCGAGGGTCCACCATGCCCCCTTTCGGCAACGGCTTCGGCGACTGGAACCTCTCCTGGGACGCCTGGAAACGCGGCAGCGCATCCGGCACTCACCGTGAAGCCGACATCCCGGTCGCCACGCCGAATGCCACCCCGGCGCGGCTTCGGCCGGAGGCGTGAGTCCGGCGCGTACGCCGCCGGGTTGGTCGCCTCTGGCGCTTGCGGGGCTTGGCGGTTGACGGCCGGTGGCCGGGTTGTGCCAGCCGGTCCCGCCTCAGGCGGACGGCCTACCCACAACGCGGGAGAAAAGAACCGGCTCAGGCGTCGAGGGAGAGGCGGTGGCGGAGGAGGCCGGCGAGGGCGGCGGCCAGGTCCACGGGGTCGACGGGGTGGGGGACGGCGGCGTCGGCGCGGCTCCAGGTGGCGAGCCAGGCGTCTTGGGGGCGGCCGATGAGGACCAGGACGGGCGGGCAGTTGAAGATCTCGTCCTTGATCTGGCGGCAGACGCCCATGCCACCGGCGGGCACCGACTCGCCGTCGAGGACGCAGACATCGATGCCGCCCTGCTCGAGGGCGCTGAGGACGGCCGGAAGCGTCGCGCACTCCAGGTACTCAACGGGCGGCACATCGGCTGCGGGACGCCGTCCGACGGCCATCCGGACCTGCTCCCGGGTGTTCGCGTCGTCGCTGTAGACCAGCACCGTGGCGGTCGCCTGCATCCGTGCCTCCTCGCCGTCGTGGAGTCGTCTGACTTGCTGCCAAACCTTACTCCTGAACAGCCCGCTTGGAGGAGAGGTAGCTCGTTCGAGGGACCATCCGGGTCCTTGACACACCGAATGGCACCCCCCGGAGTGAGCGCGGGATAAGGGACCGACATAATGTCGGTCGTGGCGACAGCAACAGCAGTAGAAACCGGGCACGCGCACCCGTCGGTCAACCGGCCGAACCTCACCAGCGTCGGAACCATCATCTGGCTGAGTTCCGAGCTGATGTTCTTCGCGGCCCTCTTCGCGATGTACTTCACCCTCCGCTCGGTGACGGGTGCCGTGTTCTGGAAGGAACACGCCTCGGCGCTGAACGTTCCGTTCTCGGCGACGAACACCACGGTCCTGGTGCTCTCCTCCTTCACCTGCCAGATGGGCGTCTTCGCCGCTGAGCGCGGTGACGTGAAGAAGCTTCGCGCCTGGTTCATCGTGACGTTCATCATGGGCGCGATCTTCGTCGGTGGTCAGATCTACGAGTACACGAACCTGGTGAGGAACGACGGCCTCTCGCTGTCCTCCGACCCGTACGGCTCGGTCTTCTATCTGACCACCGGCTTCCACGGTCTGCATGTGACAGGCGGTCTGATCGCCTTCCTCCTGGTCCTCGGCAGGACCTATGCGGCCAGGAGGTTCACTCATGAGCAGGCCACCGCGGCCATCGTCGTGTCCTACTACTGGCACTTCGTCGATGTGGTCTGGATCGGCCTCTTCGCCACGATCTACATGATCAAGTAATCGGGAGCGCGGTCACCAGCAGTACCGCCGCTTCCGATCACATTCCAGAACCATCGACGCAAGAGATCCTGACACCGGGGTAATCCGTGAAAAAGCTCTCCGCACGACGGCGCCACCCGCTGGCGGCGCTTGTCGTCCTACTTCTCGCGCTCGCGGCCACCGGGGGGCTGTACGCCGCGCTCGCTCCGCAGAAGGCCGTAGCCGATGACACGCAGCAGTCACTTGCCATCGAAGAGGGCAAGAAGCTGTACGCCGTAGGCTGCTCCAGCTGCCACGGTATGTCCGGCCAGGGCAGCTCCAACGGCCCGACGCTGGTCGGCGTGGGCTCCGCCGCCGTCGACTTCCAGGTGGGCACCGGTCGTATGCCGGCCCAGCAGCCCGGCGAACAGGTGCCGAGCAAGAAGGTCATCTACACGCAGGCCGAGATCGACCAGCTCGCCGCGTACGTCGCCTCGCTCGGCCCCGGCCCGTCCATTCCGAGCAAGGACGACACGAACGTCACCAGCGCCAACATGGCCAGGGGTGGTGAACTGTTCCGCACCAACTGCGCGCAGTGCCACAACTACGCGGGCAAGGGCGGTGCGCTGACGAACGGTAAGTTCGCGCCGATCCTTGAGGGTGTCTCCAACAAGCACATCTTCGAGGCCATGCTCACGGGCCCGCAGAACATGCCTTCCTTCCCGGACAGCACCCTGACGAAGGAGAACAAGCGCGACATCATTGCTTACCTGAACGAGGTGAACAGCTCACCCAGCTATGGCGGGAACTCGCTGGGAAGCCTCGGCCCGGTCACCGAGGGTCTGTTCGGCTGGATCTTCGGCCTCGGGGCCCTGATTGCCGTTGCCGTCTGGGTCGCCGCCCATACCACCAAGGCCAAGAAGTCGTGAATCAGGACATGTCAGAATCAACTCTGCCAAGTGAGCGCGAGGCTCACGGGGGCGAACTCGCGGAGAATCCGTTCGCGGACCCGGGTCTGCCGCCCCACGAACCACGGCGTCAGGACATCGACGAGAAGGCCGCCAAGAGCTCCGAGCGCACGGTGGCGCTGCTGTTCACCGTGTCGATGCTGGCGACCATCGCCTTCATCGCGAGCTATGTGATCTTCCCGGTCGGCAAGGTCGTCTTCATCTGGCCGATCGGTCATATCAGCGCGCTCAACTTCGCGCTCGGCATGACCCTCGGCGTCGCCCTCTTCGCCATCGGCGCGGGCGCGGTCCACTGGGCCCGCACCCTGATGTCCGATGTCGAGACGGCCGCCGAACGGCATCCGATCGAGGCCGATCCCGAGACCAAGGCCCAGGTGCTGGCCGACTTCGCGCAGGGCGCGCAGGAGAGCCAGCTCGGCCGCCGCAAGCTGATCCGCAACACGATGTTCGGCGCGCTGGCCTTGGTGCCGCTCTCCGGCGTCATGCTGCTCCGCGACCTCGGCCCGCTGCCGGAGGACAAGCTCCGGCACACCCTGTGGTCCAAGGGCATGCTGATCATCAACCAGAACACCAACCAGCCGCTGCGTCCCGAGGACGTCGCCGTCGGCTCGCTGACCTTCGCCGTGCCCGATGGCCTGGAGGAGACGCAGTCCGACTACCAGGAGCAGATCGCCAAGGCGGCCCTGATGATCGTCCGGCTCGCTCCGGAGGACATCAAGGACAAGCGCGAGCGCGACTGGGCGCACCAGGGAATCGTCGCGTTCTCCAAGATCTGCACCCACGTCGGCTGCCCCATCAGCCTCTACGAGCAGCAGACGCACCACGTGCTGTGCCCGTGCCACCAGTCGACGTTCGATCTGTCCGACGGTGCCCGGGTGATCTTCGGCCCGGCCGGCCACGCCCTGCCGCAGCTGCGGATCAGCGTGAACAACCAGGGATACCTCGAAGCGCTCGGCGACTTCGAGGAGCCTGTGGGCCCGAGCTTCTGGGAGCGTGGATGAGTACCCCCACTGACACCACGAAGCCGCGCGGCAAGGCGCCCGCCGGCGAGCGAGTGGCCGACTGGGCCGATGGCCGGCTGGGCCTGTACGGCCTGGCCAAGGCCAATATGCGGAAGATCTTCCCGGACCACTGGTCCTTCATGCTGGGCGAGGTCTCCCTCTACAGCTTCATCATCGTCATCCTCACGGGTGTCTATCTGACGCTGTTCTTCCATCCGAGCATGAGCGAAGTGACCTACAACGGCACGTACGCGCCGCTGCAGGGCATCCAGATGTCCGAGGCCTACGCCTCCACCCTGCACATCAGCTTCGATGTGCGCGGCGGTCTGCTCATGCGGCAGGTCCACCACTGGGCGGCCATCGTCTTCGTGGCGGCCATGCTCGTCCACATGATGCGCGTCTTCTTCACCGGCGCCTTCCGCAAGCCGCGCGAGCTGAACTACCTGTTCGGCTTCCTGCTGCTGTTTCTCGGCATGTTCGACGGCTTCATGGGCTACTCGCTCCCGGACGACCTGCTGTCCGGTACGGGTATCCGCTTCATGGAGGGCGCGGTGCTCTCCGTGCCGATCGTGGGAACGTACCTCTCGTTCTTCCTCTTCGGCGGCGAGTTCCCCGGCCACGACGTCATCCCGCGCTTCTACACCATCCACGTGCTGCTGATCCCGGGCATCATGGCCGGCCTGCTGGTCGCCCACCTGATCCTGGTCTTCTACCACAAGCACACCCAGTTCCCCGGCCCTGGCAGGAAGAACACCAACGTCGTCGGCATGCCGCTGCTGCCGGTGTACATGGCGAAGGCCGGCGGCTTCTTCTTCCTGGTCTTCGGCGTCATCGCGGCCATCTCCGCGCTGGTGTCCGTCAACCCCATTTGGTCGTACGGTCCATACCGCCCCGACCAGGTGTCCACCGACGCCCAGCCGGACTGGTACATGGGCTACTCCGAAGGCCTGATCCGCATCATGCCGGGCTGGGAGATCAACCTGTGGGGTCACACCCTCCAGCTGGGTGTGTTCATCCCGCTGGTGGTCTTCCCGCTGGTGCTGGGCTTCATCGGGCTCTACCCCTTCTTCGAGTCCTGGGTCACCGGTGACAAGCGCGAGCACCACCTGCTCGACCGCCCGCGCAACCGTCCGGTACGCACCGGCATCGGCGCCGCCTGGATTAGCCTCTACCTGATCCTGCTCGTCGCCGGCGGCAACGACATCTTCGCCACCCGCTTCCACCTATCGATCAACGTGATCACCTGGGTCTCCCGGATCGGCTTCTTCGTGCTGCCGGTGGTGGTCTTTCTCGCGACCAAGCGGATCGCGCTCGGCCTCCAGCGGCGCGACCGCGACAAGATCCTGCACGGCCGCGAGACCGGCATCATCAAGCGGCTGCCGCACGGTGAGTTCATCGAGATCCACGAGCCGCTGCCGCAGAGCGCGCTCTACACGCTCACCTCGCACGAGCAGCCCAAGCCGCTCGAGATCGGCCCCGAGGTGGACGAGAACGGCGTCGAGCGGAAGGTCGGGCGGATCGCCAAGCTCCGCGCGAGGCTCTCGCAGGCGATGTACGGCAGGGACACGCAGATCCCGAAGCCGACGCCGGAGGAGTACAAGGAGATCATGAGCGGGCACGGTCACCACTAGCCCCGCTGCGCTACGCCACCGGGAAAGGGCTTCGTCCGTGGGTTGGACGGGGCCCTTTTCCGCGCCTGGGCGCGGCTAGGCTTTGCGTACGTCCACACACTGGAGCGAGGAGCGGTTCATGAGCTGGCCCGACCTGTTGAGCGCGCTGTTGTCCGGCAAGGACCTGACCGCGGCCGACACGGCGTGGGCGATGGACCGGATCATGCAGGGCGAGGCGAGCGACGCGCAGATCGCCGGCTTCATGGTGGCTTTGCGGGCCAAGGGTGAGACGGTCGAGGAGGTCTCGGGACTCGTTGACACGATGTACGCGCACGCCTTGCCGCTGGACATCCCTGGGCCTGCGGTGGACATCGTCGGCACCGGGGGCGACCGGGCCAAGACGGTGAACATCTCGACCATGTCGGCGATCGTGATCGCCGGGGCCGGGGCGAAGGTCGTCAAGCACGGCAACCGCGCGGCATCGTCGGCGAGCGGTGCGTCGGATGTTCTGGAGCGGCTCGGCATCAACCTCGACATTCCGCCGCAGCGTGTCGCCGAGGTGGTCGAGGAGACCGGCATCACCTTCTGCTTCGCGGCCAAGTTCCATCCGGCGATGCGGTTCGCCGCTCCGGCGCGACGGGATCTGGGCATCCCGACCTCGTTCAACATCCTCGGCCCACTGACCAACCCCGCACGGGTCACCGCTTCGGCCGTCGGCTGCTTCGACACCCGAATGGCGGGACTCATCGCCGGCGTACTGGCCCGGCGGGGGTCCTCGGCGTTGGTCTTCCGGGGTGACGACGGGCTCGACGAGCTGACGACGACAGCCACTTCGCAGGTTTGGGTGGTTCGTGACGGCTCGATCGAGCAGGTGCCCTTCGATCCGCGTGACGTGGGGATCGGGCTGGTGCCGGTGGAGGCGCTGCGCGGCGCTGACGCGGAGTACAACGCCGAGGTCGCCCGGCGCGTCCTCGCCGGTGAGCCCGGGCCCGTACGGGACGCGGTGCTGCTCAACACCGCGGCTGCTCTGGTGGCCTTCGAGCCGGGTACGGGGCCGCTGACGGAGCAGATCGCGGCGGGTGTCCGGCGGGCGGCGGAGTCGATCGACTCCGGGTCGGCCGCGAAGACGCTGGAGCTGTGGGTGGCGGCCACCAACGCGTAGCCGGCCGGTCGGCCCAGTCGGGTCCGGGGCCTCCGGGGCTGGGGGTCCTGGACCGACATATTTAGAGGCCGCGCGAATAGGTGGGGTGGGTGAAGGAGCGGGGCGAGGGGCAAGTCTTGCAAGGCGGTGGGGACCCCAACCAGCCTTCGGCCGGTGGGGGTGCTCCCCCTGGCTTCGCCGGGGGCACCCCCACCGGCGAAGCCAGGGGGAGGACCCCCACCCAGCCGCCGGGCTGGGGGACGTCGTCGACCGACGACAACGCCGCCAGGCGAGAGCGATCGGCACGCGACGCCGCCCCACCTATTCGCGCGGCCTCTTACGTGCGTGACGGGCCCTTCGCCGCGTGGCCCGGCATGCCGCACACAAATATGCGGAGCGTCCAGAACCCCCACCCCTGCGGCCCCGGACCCTTACGTCGTCCTCTGCTGCTCCCACCCGGGTTGGGCCATCCACCCGGCGAAGGCGCGGGTGGTGCCCGGGCATGGTGGATGCGCTCCTGGACACTTTGTCCGGTATTTGGACTTTGACTTGTCGCGTGACGATCACGTGGCATACTGCTTGGCAGGTCACGAGTGACAGCGCAAAAGCCCCGGCTTGCTGTCCGGCAACCCTCCTTCTGCGGCGGGGTGCCCCGGGTGATGACCAGGCCGTGAGCAGCAAGGCTTACGGCAAGCGCGGATTCTGGAGTTCTTCTATGAGCAAGCGAATGCGATAGGGCCCGAAGGCCCCGTTTCGCCACCCTCCGTATGCCGGTGACGGCTGTGTTGAGGGTTTTCTTCCGCTGACTTCCGCTTGCCCACAGGAGCTTTGCCATGTCTGTTGACCAGTCTGTTTGTGCTGCCCCGCTGCCCGTTCTCGGCCGTGATGTGCTCGTGCCGCTCGTGACCGGTGACGAGGTGACGTACGCGGCCCTCGATTACGCGGCGAGTGCGCCGGCGCTGCAGCGGGTGTGGGACGAGGTCGCCGCGTATGCGCCGTACTACGGGAGCGTTCACCGGGGGGCGGGTTATCTGTCGCAGTTGTCGACGGATCTGTTCGAGCAGAGCCGCGTCACGGTCGCCGAGTTCCTCGGCTGCCGCCCCGACGACCAGGTCGTGTTCACCCGTTCGACCACGGACTCGCTGAACCTGCTGGCCGCCGCCCTCCCGGCCGGCTGCGAGGTGTTCGTCTTCGAGACCGAGCACCACGCCTCGCTGCTGCCCTGGCGGGACGCCAAGGTCACGTATCTGAGCGCGCCGCGCACCCCGGGGCAGGCGGTCCGCACGCTGGAGACCGCGCTCGCCGACCGGGAATCGGACGGCCCGGCGCTCGTCTGCGTGACCGGCGCGTCCAACGTCACCGGGGAGCTGTGGCCGGTCCGTGAACTGGCCGCCGCCGCCCGCGCCCATGGCGCGCGCATCGTGCTCGACGCCGCCCAGCTCGCCCCCCACCACCCGGTGGACATCGCCGACCTCGACGTCGACTGGGTCGCCTTCTCCGGCCACAAGCTCTACGCCCCCTTCGGCTCCGGAGTGCTCGCCGGCCGCGCCGACTGGCTCCGGGAAGCCGAGCCCTACCTGGCGGGCGGTGGCGCGAGCCGCAAGGTCGCCCGACGTGAGGACGGCGGGGTGGATGTGGAGTGGCACGAGTCCGCTGCGCGGCATGAGGCGGGGTCGCCCAACGTCATCGGCGTCTACGCGATCGCGTCGGCCTGCCGTGCGCTGACGGAGGCGGGGTTCGACGCTCTCGTGGAGCGTGAGCAGCGGCTGGTCGCCCGGGTGCGGGAGGGGCTGGCCGGGGTGCCACAGGTGAGGGTGCTGTCGCTGTTCGGGGATGACGCTCCGAGGGTGGGCGTGATCTCGTTCGTCGTGGACGGCTGGAACAGCTCGCACTTCGCCGCCGCGCTGTCCGCCGAGTACGGCATCGGTGTGCGCGACGGTCTGTTCTGCGCCCACCCGCTCGTTCGTACGCTGTTGGGCAGCGAGCCGCAGGATCCCGGTGAGTGCGGCGCGCCCGACGCCGCCCCCGGCGAGCGCTCGCTGAACGCCATCCGGGTGTCCTTCGGCGCCGGTACGCCCGACGAGCACGTCGACCGCTTTCTGACGGCGGTGGCCGAACTCGTCCGTGACGGCGCCGCGTGGAAGTACCGCACCGAGGACGGCCGCTGCGTGCCCGATCGGGGCTGAGTTGGGTTCTCCGGGCGTGTGCGGCGCCCTGGCACGGCGGAGGGGGCACTCTCCCCCCAGACTCCGTCCGGGGGGACCCCCCCCAGCCTTCGGCCGGTGGGGGCACCTCCCAGCCGCCAGGCTGGGGGAGGACCCCCACCCAGACGGAGTTTGGGGGAGAGTCCGGCGCAGCGGCTCGAAGCCCGCGAAGCGGTGCGAGAGGCGCGTTAGGAGTCGAGGCCGATGGCGAAGGCGGCTTCGAGGTCGTGCTGTGAGTACGTGCGGAAGGCTACGTGAGTGTCGGTGGCCTCTACGCCGGGGATCTTGCTGATGCGGCCGGGGATGACGTCCGCGAGGTTGTCGTGGCGGGCGACGCGGACCATGGCGACGAGGTCGTAGGTGCCCGTGACGGAGTAGACCTCGCTGACGCCGTCGAGGGCGGCGATGGACTCCGCGATCTCGGGGATTTGGTCGACGCTGGTCTGGATGAGGACGATCGCGGTGATCACGGTGGAAGGTCTCCTTGGGTCGCGTGGGCGGGCTCAAGCTTAGGCGTTCGATGGAAGCAGGCCCACGTACAGGCGAAGCCGAAGACGAAGCCGACGACGTGGGCCAGATAGGCGACGCCGGGACCGGGGCGGGTGGTCTGGGAGGCGAGCCACTGGAGGACGAACCAGAAGCAGAGGACCATCCAGGCGGGGAAGCGCAGGGGGAGGAAGAAGAGAAACGGGAAGAGGCTGGTGACGCGGGCCTTCGGGTAGAGGAAGAGGTACGCGCCGAGGACCCCGGAGATGGCCCCGGAGGCGCCCACCAGGGTTTGCGTGGAGTGGATGTGGGCGAGGGCGAAGCCGTACGTGGCGAGGTAGCCGGCGGCGATGTAGAAGAGCAGGAAGCGCAGGCGCCCCATGCGGTTCTCGACGTTGTCGCCGAAGACGTAGAGGAAAAGCATGTTGCCGAGCAGGTGCACCCAACTGCCGTGTACGAAGAGGGCGGTGAGCACCGACAGGAACGGTGTCTTGCGGAAGTGTGGGGTGGTGCAGCCGGCCGGGAGGTCGAGGCCGGTCGGTGGCAGGCGGCCGTGCCAGAGCTCGTCGGGGATGACGCCCCAGTGGGCGAAGTAGCGGGCCTGTTCGCAGAGCAGATGTTGGTGGCCGGTGCCGTAGACGGGGTTGAGGCCGGAGGCGGGGCCGGAGAGGAAGATGAGCGCGCACAGCCCGATGAGGGCGTGCGTCACCACGGGTGTGCGGTGGACCGGGTTCTTGTCGTACACCGGGATGACCATGGAAGGATCATGGCGGAAGGTGCGTAAGGGGCATAGGGTGCCTCGCCGCAGCGCTGCGTACCGCCAAGGCCTTAGGGTGGCCGGAACCAGAGCCGATAGCCGAAAGAGGTCCGTCCGATGCCGGTTCCCCTGCCGACCGCCACGACGCGGTGGCGCTGCACGTTGTGCGGCAATCTGACCCGGTTCGATGTGACCCGTTCGAGCAAGGTTGTGGAGTACGTCCACCTGGATCTCGCTGGGGAGCCGAAGGTCGAGGAGACCGAGGTGATCAGCGAGGCCGTCGAGTCGGTGCGCTGCCGCTGGTGCAACGCCATGGACCAGGTCGAGCTGGTCGACCGCCCCGGTGTGAGTGCCGCGGATCCGGAGTCAGCACAGGCCTGAGCTCCTCCCGGCTGGACGTCGGGTGGCTCCCCCGTCCGGGGGACAATGGAGACGTACAGGGGGAGCAGGGGGAGGCGTCGAGGGACTGGACAGGAGTGGCTGGTGGACCGGACCGGCGGTAACCCGCAGGCGGCACAGGACGGCGAGGGTGTGGCTGACGCCTCCCCGTCGGCCGCCGGAGAGGCCGCCGAGCAGGCCGTCGAGGCCCTGGACCGCCCGCTCCCGGAGGGCGTACGGCATCGGGTCGTGGCGCTTGCGGCGGACGCGTTCGGTGGGCTGACGCACGCCGAGCTGCCGTCGCAGCTGCGCCCGTACGCCCGTTTCACGCCCAGCCGCCGCGCGAAGTTCGCCGCCACCGCGCTGGCCACCGCCCTGGAGAGCGATCCGGCCTTCCGGCAGCGGATCGCCTCCCGGTTGCGGGAGGCCCAGCCCGAACTGGCCGAGGCCCTGGACGCGGGCACCCCGACGCCGGCCGTGGATCCGCTGGATGTGGCCGCGGCGGCGTATCTGCTGCGCCCGCCGGGGTGGTCCAAGCTGGTCGCCGCCGCCGGTGAGCAGGCGCAGCGCGCCCACGCCGAACGCGCCGGCGAGGAGGCCGCGCGGGAGCTGGCGCAGCTGCGCGAGGAGTTGGCGGCCGCCCGCGAGCAGTCCCGTGGCGAGGCGGCGAAGGCCCGCGCCGAGCTGGATGCCGCCCGCAAGGAGGTCGAGTCGCTGCACCGCAAGCTGCGCAGTGCGGCCAGTGACGTGAAGCGGGCCGAGGCGGCCCTGCGCAAGGTCGAGCACGAGCTGGAGGAGGTCCGGTCCGCGGCTGCCGCCGACCGGTCCACCGCCGAGGTCGAGGCGCGCCGTCTGAAGTCCCGCCTCGCCGAGGCCGAGGCGGCCGTGGAGGCGGGTCGGCGGGCCGTACGCGAGGGCCGCAGCGTGGAGGACGTACGGCTGCGGCTGCTGCTCGACACGGTCCTTGACGCCGCGTCGGGGCTGCGGCGGGAGTTGGCGTTGCCGCCGCGCGACACGATGGGCATCCTGCCGGCCGACACGGTGGACGCGGTCAAGCCGGGCGCCATCAGCCCGAAGGACATCGCGCGGCGTGCTTTGTCCGAGAATGACCCAGCATTGCTCGACCAACTGCTCGCGCTGCCGCAGGCGCATCTCGTCGTGGACGGCTACAACGTCACCAAGACCGGCTACCCGGCGCTGCCGTTGGAGAAGCAGCGGCTGCGGCTGCTGGGCGGTCTCGCGGTGCTGGCGGCCCAGAGCGGCGCCGAGGTGACATGTGTCTTCGACGGGGCGGATCTGGACGCGCCGGTGCTGCTCGCGCCACCGCGCGGGGTGCGGGTGCTGTTCAGCAAAGCGGGCGAAACGGCCGACGAGTTGATCCGGCGTCTGGTTCGGGCGGAACCTCCCGGTCGTCCCGTTGTGGTCGTTTCGGCCGACCGTGAAGTCGCGGACGGAGTGGCGAAGGCCGGGGCGCGTCCGGTGCCTTCCACGTTGCTCCTCAAGCGACTTGCGAGGGTGTGACGCGAACTCAGCGTTATGTTGGCTGCACTGGCTGTGTGATCTTTGCAAAAAAAACAGGTTGCGGCAGAGTTTTTACATACTTTGATTTGAACCGATCGCAGGATGGTCACTAGGGTCAGGGCTCGTACCTCCGCGAGTTCGATCGTCCACCCAGGATGGTGGCGGGGGTCCCGCCGAGTCTGAAGCGCAGCCCCCCTCTGCGCTCGGAGCCGGGGAACCACGTTCCCGGGGTGAATCGGCACCAGGGTGCTCCGCGAGGAGTGTTGAGGTGTCGTAGGGCTTCTTCCAGCCCGAACCCGACAGCTCACCCGGTAGGCGGCTGGAGGAAGAAGGAGCTCGCCTTCGTGGCGTCCCACCGTCGTCCCAAGCCGGCCAGTCGCACACGGGTCACCGTGCTCACCGCGACCGCGGCCGCAGCCGTCGCTCTCACGTCCCAGGCCGCACAGGCCGCACCGGCCAAGCAGTCCGTCAAGACTGTCAAGGCGCAGGTCAACAAGCTCTACGACGAGGCCGAGCAGGCGACTGAGAAGTACGACGGCGCCCAGGCGAAGCAGCAGACGCTGCAGAAGCAGGTCTCGCAGCTCCAGGACGAGGTGGCCCGCGAGCAGAGCGACCTCAACAACCTCCAGGACGAACTGGGTTCCCTGGCCAGCGCCCAGTACCGCAGCGGCGGCATCGACGAGTCCATACAGCTCCTGCTGTCCTCGAACCCGGACGACTACCTCGCCCAGGCCTCCACGCTCGACCAGCTGAGCAGCCAGCAGGCCGACGAGCTCAAACAGATAGCGGAGAAGCAGCGCACCCTCGACCAGCAGAAGGCCGAGGCCGCCAGCAAGCTCCAGGAGCTGGACCAGACCCGTACCGAGTTGGGTACGAAGAAGAAGGAGATCCAGGCCAAGCTCCAGGCGGCCCAGAAGCTCCTCAACAGCCTCACCGCTGCGGAACGGGCCAGCATCGCCTTGCAGCAGGCCGCTGCCAGCCGCTCCTCCAGCTCGCGCGTCAGCCTCGGCAACGACACCGCGGCCACCCAGCGTGCCGCCGCCGCTCTCGCCGCCGCCAAGACCAAGCTCGGCGACCCGTACGTCTACGGTGCCAGCGGCCCCTCCTCTTTCGACTGCTCCGGCCTCACCTCCTGGGCCTACGCCCAGGCCGGCGTCTCCATACCCCGGACCGCCGAGTCCCAGGCCAACGCGGGCACGCACCTGACGGCAAGCCAGCTCAAGCCCGGTGACCTGGTCATCTTCTACAGCGACTACCACCACGTCGGCATCTACGCCGGCAACGGCATGGTGCTGCACGCTCCGCGCACCGGCGAGAACGTCAAGTACGAGGCCATGAGCGACATGCCCTTCATGTTCGGAGTCCGCATCTAGCGCAGCCGTGGAGCCCGTTCGGGTGATGACGGGCTGTGCCCGGAGCGCGGTTGACCTGGGGAAGAGGGCGGACGTGCGCCGCCTGCGTGGTTGAGAATCTTTGAACTCGCCGTACGCGGCTGACTACTGTCAGCGCCCGTGGCATCCCATCGACGCACCTCGCAGCCGGGCCTCGCCCGTACCACCCGCGTCACGGCCCTTTCGGCAGCCGCCGCGGCGACCGCGGCAGTGGCAGGGGCCGCCGCCGCACCCATGGCGGTGGCGCAGCCCGCGGACACGCCGACCGATGTCGCCGGCCGGGTCGACCGGCTTTACGAGCAGGCGGAGCAGGCCATCGAGCGCTACAACGCGGCCCAGGACCGCTCCAAGCGGCTGCGCCGCGAGGTGAGCACGCTGCAGGACGAGGCCGCGCGCGGCCAGGAGCGGGTCAACCGGATGCGGGCCGGGCTCGGCACACTCGCGGGCGCCCAGTACCGCAGCGGCGGGGTCGACCCCACGCTGGCGCTGATGCTGTCGGCCGACCCGGAGGACTACCTGGACAAGGCGGCCGCGCTCGACCGCATCGGTACCCGCCAGGCCGAGCAACTGGCGGAGTTCAAGGACGCGCAGCGCGGGCTGAACCAGAAGCGCTCCGCGGCCATGCTGAAGCTCGACGAGCTGGACCGCACACGGCAGGACCTCAACGCCCGCAAGCGCGTCGTGCAGAGCAAACTCGCCATCGCGCAGCGGCTCGTCAACTCCCTCTCCGCCGCCCAGCGGGCCGACCTCGCCGCCCGCCTCCAGGACCGGGCCTCGCGGGCCGGCCGCAGCATGGACCTGCACCTGCCCGACTTCGGACCCGCTTCCGGCCGCGCCGCGATGGCCGTCGCCGCCGCCCGGGCCGCCGTTGGCGCGCCCTACGCCTGGGGCTCGACCGGCCCGGGCGCCTTCGACTGCTCCGGACTCATGGTCTGGTCGTACCGGCACGCCGGCATCGCGCTGCCGCGTACCTCGCAGGCCCAGATGCACGCCGGGCAGCAGGTGCCGCTCGACCAGGCCAGGCCCGGCGACCTGGTCATCTACCGGGGGGACGCCAGCCACGTCGGCATGTACGTCGGCGGCGGCCAGGTCGTCCACGCCCCCTACCCCGGCGCGCGGGTCCGCTATGACCCGATCGGGATGATGCCGATCTCGGCGGTCACCCGGCCTTAGGCCCAAGGCGCTGGGGGTACTCTCCACCAGCCTTCGGCCGGGGGACCCCACCCAGCCGCCAGGCTGGGGGAGCGGCGAAGGGGCCGTTCGTGATCGCCCTGACAGGGCCTAACTACGATCGGCGGCATGGGAGTACGTACGAGGGCCGCCGCGCTGCTGTGCTGTGTGGCGGTTCCGGCCGCTCTGCTCGCCGGGTGCGGCGGCGGTGGCGGGACCGTACGGGAAGACCCCCAGCGGATGCTGAACCGGCACGCCGCGGCCGTGCTGAAGCACGACGAGGGCGCCTACCTGGCCGATGTCGCGCCCGCGCAGCGCGCCGCGCAGCGGACGGTGTACCGGAATCTGGCGCGGCTGCCGCTCGCGTCGTGGTCGTACCGGCTCGTACGGCGCACCGGCACGACGGCGAAGGTTCAGCTGAGCTACCGGCTCACGGGCTACGACTCCGCCCCGGTCACCTCCGCGCTGGCGCTCACCCTCGCCCCCGACGGCAGCCGCTGGGACATCGCAAGCAGCTCCCCGGCGGAGCTGTGGGACCAGGGCACCCTGCGGGTCGCCCGGGGCACGCACAGCCTGGTGCTGGGGGTCGGGGCGTCGCAGGCCTCCCTGCAGGCGTACGCGGCCGATGTGGACCGCGCGGTGGCAACGGTGAGCGGGGTCTGGGGCAACGGGTGGGCGCGGCGGGTCGTGGTGGAGGTGCCGGGCTCGCTGCGGGACATGGCCGCGCTGCTGGACGCCTCGCCGACGGCCTACGAGGGCATCGCCGCCGTTACGACGGCGGAGCTGCGGGGGTCCTCGGCCTCGGTCCCGGCCGACCGGGTCATGGTCAACCCCGAGGCCTTCGGCGAGCTTTCGGGGCTGGGCCGGCGGGTCGTCCTCACCCACGAGACCACGCACGTCGCCACGCGCGCCGCGACGAACTCCGGCACCCCGCTCTGGCTCTCCGAAGGCTTCGCGGACTGGGTCGGTTACCTCGGCACCGGCCGCACCGCCCGGCAGGTCGCCCCCGAGCTGGCCCGCGACGTCGCGGCCGGCCGCACCCCGCGAACACTCCCGGCGAACGCGGACTTCGGCACCACCGCCACCGGCCTCGCCCAGGCCTACGAGGGCGGCTGGCTGGCCTGCCGCATGGTCGAGGCCGACTGGGGCGCCGGCAAGCTGGTGGCCCTGTACCGGGCGGTCGGCGCCGGCGCGGGGACCGATGCCGCCATGCGGAGCACACTGGGTATCGGCCTCGACGACTTCACCGCGCGCTGGCGCGCCTACGTACAGCGGGAGTTGGCATGACCTCCGAAGTCGCCGAAGACTTCACCCCCGAGCAGGTCGCCCGCGGCCGGGCCCTGCGCCGCGCCCAGCTCCCCGCCGCCATCGGCGGCCGGCTGGCCGGGCTCGCCCTGCTGCTCGTCCTCGGCCTGACGCCCGGCGGCGCCTGGCTGGCCGGCCTGTTCGGCGACGGCTGGGCCGCGAGGATCCTCGCCGGCGGCCTGTCGCTCGTGGTGCTCCGTACGCTCCTCTTGCTGCCCTTCTCCGCGTGGGTGCGGGTCGTACGGGCCCGCTTCGGCCTCGTCACCCAGGGGTGGGCCGGCTGGGTCCTCGATGTGCTGCGGGGGCTGCTCGTGTCCGTGCCGCTGCTCCTGGGGGCCCTGTACGGCGTCTACGCGCTCGCGGGGACCGGCCGGTGGTGGTGGTGGGCCTGGGCGGCGCTCGGCGCAGCCGTGGCGGCCGTCGTGCTGTCCTGGCTGGCGCCGGTCCTCCTGGAGCCGCTCTTCAACCGCTTCACCCCCATGGAGCCGGGCCCCCTGCGGGACGCGCTGCTGGCTCTGGCCGAGCGGGACCGGGTCCGGGTGCGGGAGGTATTGGTCGCAGACGCCTCGCGGCGTACGACCGCCCTCAACGCGTACGTCTCCGGTTTCGGGCGGACCCGGCGCATCGTCGCCTACGACACGCTGCTCACCACGGCCGAGCCGCGCGAGGTCGAGCTGGTCGTCGCCCATGAACTGGGTCACGTCAAGCACCGCGACGTGTTGCGCGGGACGGTGCTGGGGGCGGTCGGCGCGGCGGTCGGCGTGTGCGTCCTGGCCGCCGTTGTCTCCTGGCGGCCGCTGCTGGGCGCCGCCGGCGTCGACCACTTCTCCGACCCGCGCTCCGTGTGGCTCCTGGCCGCGGTGGCCGCCGTCGGCTCCGCCATCGCCGGTCCCTTCGGCTGCGCCGTCAGTCGCCGCATCGAGCGCCGCGCCGACGCCCACGCGCTCGAACTCACCGATGACCCCGCCCACTTCATCGCCATGCAGCGCCGCATCACCGTCGCCAACGTGGGCGACCCCTCGCCGCCCCGGCTGCTCCACCTGCTCTTCGGCACCCACCCGACCGCGGTCCAGCGCATCGCCGCCGCGCGGAGGCACGCCGTCACGGCGTGAGCTCGGCGATGGCCCCGCCGACGCTCCTCGAAGCACCTTCCACTTCTTGCTCTCCGGGAGGCCGCGCGGGCCCGCCACGCGGAGCCGACGCTCGCGGCGCTGCGCCGCACGAGCACGCGTGGGGCTGCCGATGTCGGCGGACTTCCTGGTCCGGATGGCGGGCTCGCTCGCTCGCAATGGTGGCGATCGTGGCCCGGCTCGGGGTCGCCTCGGTCGCGGCGTACGGGATCGCGACCAAGGCGACGTACGTGGCCACGATGGCCTTCTACGCGATTCGGCAGGCCGCCGCCATCCACACCGCCACCCGCCTCGGCGCGGGCCACGACACGGAGCGCGCGGCGATCGGGCGGCAGGCCGTACTGACCGGCGGGGCGATCGGGCTGGCGGCGGCCCTGACGCTGCCGGCCACCGCGCCGTACCTGATGGCGGCGTTCGGCGCCGGGCCGGTGGTCGCGGCGCAGGCGGCGGAGTTCCTGCGCTGCCTGGCCGGCTACCTGGTGCTGCTGGCCTGCTACATCGCGCTGGGCGGGGTCTTCCAGGGCAGCGGCGGCAGCCCTGCGCTGGCGAGGGTCACCGTCGTCGGGACGGCGGTCCAACTGCCGTTCGCGTACGCGCTGTCAGGCCTCGGTCTGGCCGGGATCGCGCTGGCGCTGACGCTGAGCGCCGGGCTGCAGTGCGCGGCGGTGCTGGGGCTCTTCGTATGCCGGTGTCACCAGCTGAGCAGCCGCTCGCTCGCCGGCTCCGGGGCTTCGGTCCCGTCCTCCTGAACGGCCGACGCCGCTTCCTCTGGCGAAGTGCGCACCGCCGCCACCCACAGTCTGCGGCAGGCGATGAGCGAGGCGACGATCAGCAGGCCGTTGCGCAGCACCAGCAGGGCGACGCCGCGGTGGTCGCTGACCACGACGTCCTGGAAGTGGGCGGGGAACTCGTAGAAGGTCACGCCGGTCGCCAGGAGGATCAGCGCGGCGGGCAGGGCCATCACGCTCGCCCGCAGGGTCATGCAGGCGGCGGCGAGGCCGACCAGCCAGATCATGTACTGGGGGCTGATCACCCGGCTGGTGGTGGTGAAGAGCAGGACGGCGGTGAATGCCGCGTCGAAAGGCGTGGCCGCCGTGAACGTACGGGCCATGAGCCGCCACAGCACCAGCCACCCCAGGGCGACGGCGGCCAGCCCGAGCGCGACCCGGCTGACGACGTCCACGTACGGGCCGAGGAACTCGACCGAGCCGTAGTTGAGCCGGACCTCGCCGTGCCAGCCGTGATGCCGGGCGTAGTGGAAGACCAGCGAGCCGACGGACTCCACCTCGGTGCCCCGGCCGCCCTGGAAGGTCAGGAAGGAGAAGGCGCCGGGCATGACGGCGTGGAAGAGCAGGCCGATCACGGCTACGGTGCCGATCGCTGTGCCCCAGACGCGGCGGGAGCGGTCGCGGGGGGTGCCGATGAGCAGCAGCGCCGGCCACACCTTGAGCATCGCGCCGAAGGCGGCGAGCGCGCCGGAGACGCGGGGCCGCCGGGCGAGGGCCAGCAGGGAGGCGATGGCGACGGCGGTGACCATCACGTCGTAACGGGCGTACGCGGTGGGGCCGAGCAGCGGCACCCCCGCGATCCACACCCACGCGCCGAGCATGCGGCGGCCGCCGCCCTGCCGCCCGGCCCGCAGCAGCATGGCGAAGGCCACGGCGTCGGCGGCGCAGCACAGCCAGATGAAGGCGGTGGTGTAGTCGAGGAAGGGCAGCAGGCCGGGGGAGAGGATGGCGAGGGCGGCGGCCGGCGGATACTGCCAGGTCACGTCGTTGAGGGGGAAGCTGCCGCTCTTCAGGACGTCGTACCAGCCGTGGTAGATCAAGGTGACGTCGGAGGTGACGTCGAGCGGCGAGATGGTGATCACCTTGAAGACCATCAGCAGCAACAAGCACCGGGTGGCCATCCAGACCCCGATGGGGATCAGCCTGCCGCCCGCGCCTGCCATGTGCACCCCTGTCTCCCTCGTCCTCTGAAGTGATGATGCATGATGCCGCTCACTGATGAGGACAGCGTTTAGGGGCTCGGGGTTCCGTGTCGGGGTCCGGCCGGTAATCTCGGCCGCGATGGACAAGACGCTGATCGTGACCAACGACTTCCCGCCCCGGCCCGGCGGCATCCAGGCCTTTGTACACAGTATGGCCTTGCGCCTGGATCCCGGAAAAGTGGTGGTGTACGCCTCCACCTGGAAGGACGGCACGGAGGTCGCCGCGTTCGACGCCGAGCAGCCCTTTCCGGTGATCCGGGACCGTACGTCCATGCTGCTGCCGACCCCGAGGGTGACCCGGCGGGCGGTGGAGCTGCTGCGCGAGCACGGCTGCGGCTCGGTGTGGTTCGGGGCGGCGGCGCCGCTCGCGCTGATGGCCCCGGCGCTGCGGAAGGCAGGGGCCGGGCGGCTGGTCGGTACGACGCATGGCCACGAGGCGGCGTGGGCGCAGCTGCCCGCCAGCCGTCAGCTGCTGCGGCGGATCGGTGAGGGCACGGACACGATCACCTATCTGGGTGAGTACACGCGCTCCCGCATCGCCGCCGCGCTCACCCCTTCGGCCGCCGCCCGCATGGTCCAACTACCGCCCGGCGTCGACGAGAAGACCTTCCACCCGGCGTCGGGCGGCGACGCCGTACGCGCCCGCCTCGGCCTCGCCGACCGGCCGGTGGTCGTCTGCGTCTCGCGCCTGGTGCCGCGTAAGGGCCAGGACACCCTCATACGGGCCATGCCCCGCATCCTCCACCAGGTGCCGGACGCCGTCCTGCTCATCGTCGGCGGCGGCCCCTACGCGGACGACCTGAAGCGGCTCGCCGTACGCACCGGGGTCGACACCTCCGTACGCTTCACCGGCGCCGTCCCCTGGGCCGAGCTGCCCGCGCACTACGGTGCCGGCGACGTCTTCGCGATGCCGTGCCGGACGCGGCGCGGTGGCCTGGACGTCGAGGGCCTCGGCATCGTCTACCTCGAGGCTTCCGCCACCGGGCTCCCCGTCGTCGCCGGGGACTCCGGGGGCGCCCCCGACGCCGTCCTCCAGGGCGAGACCGGCTGGGTCGTACGCGGCGGCTCGCCCGAGCAGGCCGCGGACCGCATCGTCACGCTCCTCGCCGACCCTGCCTTGCGGCGCCGCATGGGCGAGCGCGGCCGCCGCTGGGTCGAAGAGGCCTGGCGCTGGGACCTGCTCGCGGCTCGGCTCCAGCAGCTCCTCTGACGGCCCATTGCTGCCGAGGGCGGCTCCCGGGGCGCTGCCCAACCTGAGCGCCAAGGTCGGCGCGGGGGGCGGCAACGGCAACATCATGCTCGGGCGGGCCAACTACCTGTGGAATCCGACCGGCGCCAACCAGTCCACGATCCCGGCCATGGCCATCGACGACTGGGGCAACACCGCCAACCCCGTCTTCGCGGAGATCGCCCCGCTCCCGTCCGGCAGCGAGACCTGGGCCAGCCTCTACCTCGCCATCACCAAGAACGCCGAGCGCGGCAATTTCACGTACGACTCCGCCACCGACTCCGCGAAGCCCAACTGGACGCGCTCGCAGAACCAGCCGTCCGTCACCGCCGCCAAGACCCTCTTCGACCGGATCAACGCAGCCAACGGCGCCATCTACCGCTACGACCTGTTCGGCGACCCTCGGGCCTTCGCCGACGACTTCGGCTACCACCCGCTCGGGGGCTGCGTGCTCGGGCAGGCCACCGACACCTTTGGCCGTGCCTCCGGCTATTCGGTCCTGTACGTCACCGACGGAGCCCTCGTCCCGGGCTCCATCGGTGTCAATCCGTTCGTCACGATCACGGCTCTGGCCGAGCGCAACATGGCGGCCGTACTGGCTCAGGACTTGGCGTAGATCGCCTCGATCTCACCGGCGTAGTCCCTCAGGACCACATTGCGCTTGAGCTTCAGCGACGGCGTGAGGTGGCCCGACTCCTCAGTGAACTGCGTGGGGAGGATCCGGAACTTCTTCACCGCCTCCGCGTGCGACACGGCCGCGTTGCCGTCGTCCACGGCCTGCTGGACGGCGGCGATCAGATCCGGGTCCTCGCGGAGCTCGGTGACGGTGACACCGGCCGGCTTGCCGTGCTCCTCGGCCCAGTGGGGGAGGAACTCCTCGTCGATGGTGACGAGTGCGCCGATGAAGGGCCGGGCGTCACCGACGACCATGCACTCGGCGATCAGGGCGTGGGCGCGGATACGGTCCTCGATGACGGCGGGGGCGACGTTCTTGCCGCCGGCCGTCACGATGATCTCCTTCTTGCGGCCGGTGATCGCGAGGTAGCCGTCCTCGTCGACCGTGCCGATGTCGCCGGTGTGGAACCAGCCGTCGGAGATCGCCTCGGCGGTCGCGGTCTCGTTGTTCCAGTAGCCGGTGAAGAGGTGCTCGCCGTGCAGCAGCACCTCGCCGTCGTCGGCGATCCGGACCGTGGAGCCGGGCAGCGGCTGGCCGACGGTGCCGATCTTCGTACGGTCCCAGGGGTTGAAGGCGGTCGCCGCACAGGACTCGGTGAGGCCGTAGCCCTCCAGGACGGTGAAGCCGATGCCGCGGAAGAAGTGCCCGAGGCGCTCGCCGAGCGGGGCGCCGCCGGAGATGGAGTACTCGCCGCGGCCGCCCAGCACCGTGCGGAGCCTGCTGTAGACGAGGCGGTCGAAGACCTTGTGCTTGAACTTCAGGCCGATCGACGGGCCGCCGGCGCTGTCGAGGGCACGGCTGTACTCGATGGCGGTGTCGGCGGCCTTGTCGAAGATCTTGCCCTTGCCGCCGGCCTGGGCCTGGGCGCGGGCGGAGTTGTAGACCTTCTCAAAAACCCGGGGCACGCCGAGGAGCAGCGTGGGCCGGAAGGAGGACAGCTCGCCGGTGAGGTTCTTGATGTCGCTGACGTGGCCGAGCTTGATCGGGGCCATGATGCTGGCCACCTCCACCAGCCGCCCGAACACGTGCGCCAGCGGCAGGAAGAGCAGGATCGAGGACTCACCGGTGCGGAACAGCGGCCTGAGCCGCTCCACGACATTGCCGCACTCCGCGAAGAAGCTGCGGTGGCTGAGCACGCAGCCCTTGGGGCGGCCGGTGGTGCCGGAGGTGTAGACGATGGTCGCCGGGGAGTCCGCCTTGGCGGTGGCGCTGCGCTCGTCGACGACCTTGTCGGAGATGTCGCTGCCGGACGCGACCAGCGTGTCGACCGCGCCCGCCTCGATCCGCCAGACGTGCTTGAGCTGCGGCAACCGCTCCCGCACCGACTCCACCGTCTTGTCGTGGCCCTCGGTCTCCACGATGGCGGCGACGGCGCCGGAGTCGCCGAGGATCCATTCGACCTGCTCGGCCGAGGAGGTCTCGTACACCGGCACGGTGACCGCGCCCGCGCTCCAGATCGCGAAGTCGAAGAGCGTCCACTCGTAGCGGGTGCGCGACATCAGTGCGACCCGGTCGCCCGGCTCGATGCCGGCGGCGATCAGGCCCTTGGCGGCGGCGCGGACCTCGGCGAGGAAGGTGGTGGCGGTGATGTCCTGCCACTCGCCCGCCGGGGTCTTTCTGGCAATGACGGCCACGTCTGGATGCTGCGCGGCATTGCGGCGGATGAGATCCGTCAGGTTGCCGTCCGCGGGGACCTCGTAAAGGGCCGGAAGGCTGAACTCACGCAAGACTGCTGCTCCTCATCGGCGCCGGCGGCGGTACTGGCTGCTGTCCACCGGCTCCTGCCACATACGTGGTCAAGGCGTGGATCGGACTGACCGGACGTTACCCATCGGTAAAGCACTCGCGATAGAGGCGCCGTGTAGATGTTTTGTGTGTCACATGACCGACACGAAGCCCTGAACTGCTCACCGAAGGGTAATCGAGACGGCCGGTGACCCGCAGGTAACGAGGGATTAGGGTGATCGGCATGCGGGTCCATGTCGTCAGCGATGTCCACGGTGCGGCCGACGCCCTCGGGAAGGCGGGCGAAGGCGCCGACGCCCTGGTCTGTCTCGGCGACCTCATCCTTTTCCTGGACTACGCCGACCACTCGCGCGGGATCTTCCCCGATCTCTTCGGCGCCGAGAACGCCACCCGCATGGTCGCCCTGCGTACCGCCAAGCGGTTCGACGAGGCCCGCGCGCTGGACAACGAGCTCTGGGCCGGTCTCGACCGCCGCACCGCCATCGAGAGCGCAGTACGCAGCCAGTACGCCGAACTCTTCGCGGCCTTCCCCACGCCTACGTACGCCACCTACGGCAATGTCGACATTCCGTTGCTCTGGCCCGAGTACGCGCGCCCCGGCACCGCCGTCCTGGACGGCACGACGGCGGAGATCGGCGGCCTGGTCTTCGGGTTCGTCGGCGGCGGCCTGCGGACCCCGTACCGCACGCCGTACGAGGTCGACGACGAGACGTACGCGGCGAAGGTCGCCGCCCTCGGCCCGGTCGATGTGCTCTGCTCGCACATCCCGCCCGCCGTGCCGGAGCTCTGCTACGACACCGTCGCCCGGCGCTTCGAGCGCGGCAGCGAGGCGCTGCTCGACGCGATCAACGAGACGCGCCCCAAATACTCCCTCTTCGGTCACGTCCATCAGCCGCTGGAGCGGCGCATGCGGATCGGGACCACCGAGTGCGTCAACGTGGGGCACTTCAACGCCACCCGTACGCCGTGGGTGCTGGAGTGGTGACCTTCGCCCCGGCCGTCCTGTGTGCGGGACGTACGCGGTAGCCTGCAGCAACACACTCATGACTCCATTCATGACTCCATTCATGCGAAGTCCCGGAGGGGCCACGGCGATGGCGGAACACACCAAGTCGAGCATCACGATCGACGCGGCCCCGGCCGACGTCATGGGGGTCATCTCCGACTTCGAGCGGTACCCCGAGTGGACCGGCGAGGTGAAGGAGGCGGAGATCCTTTCCGCCGACGACCAGGGCCGTGCCGAGCAGGTCCGGCTGCTGCTGGACGCGGGCGCGATCAAGGACGACCACACCCTCGGCTACACCTGGATCAGCGACAACGAGGTCAGCTGGTCGCTGGTCAAGTCCCAGATGCTGCGCACCCTGGACGGCTCCTACACGCTTGCGCCGGTCGACGCCGGCAAGCGCACCGAGGTGACCTACCAGCTCACCGTCGACGTGAAGATCCCCATGCTCGGGATGATCAAGCGCAAGGCGGAGAAGGTCATCATCGACCGCGCGCTGGCGGGGCTGAAGAAGCGTGTCGAGTCCGGCGACTCCGCCGCGCCCCAGGCCTGAGGTGCGGACCCTTCTCGTCACAGGTCCCGGCGGCTCCGGCCGTACGACCGTCGCCGCCGCGACAGCGGTGGCCGAGGCCGCGCGGGGCCACCGCGTCCAGCTGATCTCCGCCGACCGGAGCGGCGTCTTCCCGCGCACCCTGCCGGGGGTCGACGTCGCCCGTATCGACCCGGCGGCCTCCTTCCGGGCCGACGCGCTGGAGGTACAGGGGCGGCTCGGCTCCGTGCTCGACCTGTTGGGGGCCACGCCGCTCGACCCGGAGGAGCTCACCGAACTCCCCGGCGCCGACGCATTGGCCCTGCTGCGGGCGCTGCGCGACGCGTCCCTGGCCGGCTCGGACTCCGGTGGCCGGGCCTGGGACACCGTCGTCGTCGACCTGCCGCCCGTCCATGCCGCGCTCGCCGTCCTGGCGCTGCCCGAGCAGCTGCGCCGCTACCTCAGCCGGCTCCTACCGGCCGAGCGGCAGGCGGCGCGGGCCCTGCGGCCGGTGCTCGCGCAGCTCGCGGGCGTACCGATGCCGGGGGAGCGGGCGTACGAGGCCGTATCGCGGGTGGATGTGGAACTGGCCGCCGCCCAGGCGGTGATCGAGGACGCCGGGACCACCGTACGGCTGGTCGTGGACCCCGGCGCCCACGCCGCCGAGGCCGTCCGGCAGGCCCGCACCGGACTCGCCCTGTACGGCCTCCGCCTGGAGGCCGTGGTCGCCAACCGGCTGCTGCCGAGCGGCTCTCCGGACCCCTGGCTGGCCGAACTCTCCGCGCAGCAGCACAAGGAACTGCGGGCCCTGCGCGCCGAGGTGACCGGCCTTCCCGTCCACGAGGTGCCCCACCTCGGGCGTGAGCCGCTCGGCGCGGGCGACCTGGTGCTGCTGGCCGCCCCCGCGCCGGGGCCCGCCGGGGTACACGGCAAGCCCTGGACCGTCAAGGACCGGCTCGCCGCCGAGGGCCACTTCCTCTGGCGGCTCCCGCTGCCCGGCGCCACCCGCGACCGGCTGGACCTGATCCGCCGCGGCGACGAACTCGTCGTCGACGCCGAGGGCTTCCGGCGCATCCTGCCGCTGCCCTCCGCGCTGCGCCGCTGCACCGTCGCGGGCGCCGCTCTGAGGGACGGCGCGTTGACCGTCCGCTTCGAACCGGACCCCGCGCTCTGGCCGCGCGGCTAGTCGGGTCGGGTAACGTCGAAGGCACCACCTGTAGCGCCCCTACGGAGCCCACCATGACCAGCGAATCGCCCGAGTCCGACGCCTGGGCCAAGGCCAGCGCCGAGGACATCGCCGCCGAGAACGCCCGCCGCCGCGAACAGGCAGGTCAGGGCCCCGGCAGCGCTTCCGAAGAGCTGCGTCGGCTCGCGGAGGCCGTCGCCGACCGCATCGCCGTGCTGCGCAGCCCGGCCGCCACGATGGCCGCCGAGGCCGTCGTGACCCAGGTCAAGCAGGTCATCGAGCCGATCAAGGAACGTAATCCCGACGTCTTCGACCACCTCGCGCAGGCCGGCTCCGAGCTCCTCGCCGCCTACCGCGCGGCGGTTTCCGGCCATGAGCGGCGCTGGACCGCCGGTCCAGACAGCGCTGCGGGTTCCTCGTCCAGCGAGCACATCGACCTGGACTGACGTGTCCCTCCGGTACGGTTGGACTCAGCGGGGATCGACCGAAAACTGAGGGACACATGGGACTCACCATCGGCGTCGACATCGGCGGCACCAAGATCGCGGCCGGCGTGGTCGACGAAGACGGCGCGATTCTCGAAACCGTCACGGTGCCGACCCCGTCGACCCCTGAAGGGGTTGTCGACGCCATCGCCGCGGCGGTCCGCGACGTCAGCGCGCACCACCCCGTCGAGGCGGTCGGCATCGGCGCTGCCGGTTACGTGGACGACAAGCGCGCCACCGTGCTCTTCGCCCCGAACATCAACTGGCGCCACGAGCCGCTCAAGGACAAGGTCGAGCAGCGTGTCGGCCTCCCCGTGGTGGTCGAGAACGACGCCAACGCCGCAGCCTGGGGCGAGTACCGCTTCGGCGCCGGCGCCGGCCACGACGACGTCATCTGCATCACCCTCGGCACCGGCCTCGGCGGCGGCATCATCATCGGCAACAAGCTGCGCCGCGGCCGCTTCGGCGTCGCCGGCGAGTTCGGGCACATCCGCATGGTCCCCGACGGCCTGCTCTGCGGCTGCGGCAGCCAGGGCTGCTGGGAGCAGTACGCCTCCGGGCGCGCGCTTGTCCGTTACGCCAAGCAGCGCGCCGTCGCCCAGCCGGAGAGCGCGAAGCTGCTGCTCTCCCTCGGTGACGGCACGCCCGACTCCATCGAGGGCCACCACATCAGCCAGGCCGCCCGCGGCGGCGACAAGGTCGCCATCGACTCCTTCCGCGAGCTCGCCCGCTGGGCCGGCGCCGGCCTCGCCGACCTCGCCTCCCTCTTCGACCCCTCCGCCTTCATCGTCGGCGGCGGCGTCTCCGACGAAGGCGAACTCGTCCTCGAACCCATCCGCAAATCCTTCCGCCGCTGGCTCGTCGGCGGCCAATACCGCCCGCACGCCCAAGTCCTCGCCGCCCAACTCGGCGGCAAGGCAGGCCTCGTAGGCGCCGCCGACCTGGCCCGCCAGGGCTGATTTTTCGACGCGCCTCTCGCACCGCGCGGCCCCAGGGGGTCGCGCGGCTTCGAGTTGCTGCGCCGGCTTGCGGCCGTCGGGCCGGGGGCACCGGTCCCGGCCACGGGCCCGGGGTCGCCGACGGGACTGCAACCACGGGGGCGGTCCCCCTGGTTTCGGGAAGGGGCGGGGCGGGGGAACACTGACCGAGTGAGCGCAAGCGTGCTGCCGGACCTGCCGGCGTCCGGGACGGAGTCCGACGGCTCCGCCGTCATCCGCGTCCTGAGCTACAACATCCGGTCCATGAGGGACGACAGGGCGGCGCTGGCCCGCGTCATCAGGGCCTGCGCCCCCGACATCGCGCTCATTCAGGAAGCCCCGCGCTTCTTCCGCTGGCGCAAGGCCGCCGCCTGGCTCGCCCGCGAGTCCGGTCTCGTCTACGTCACCGGCGGGGCCACCGCCGCAGGCCCGTTGATCCTGTCATCCCTCCGCCCGCACATCGAGCGCACCGAGGACGTCCTGCTGCCCCGCACCCCTGGGCTCCACCAGCGCGGCTTCGCGACCGCCGCCGTCCGCATCGGCGGCGCCCGGCTCTCCGTACTGAGCTGTCACCTCAGCCTCGCCGCCCGCGAGCGCTACGAGCAGGCGGGGCTCCTCCTCGACCGCCTCGCCGGCATGGGCGAACCCCACGCCATCGCCGGCGGCGACCTCAACGACCGCCCCGACGGCCGTACGTTCCGCCGCCTCTCAGCCGAGCTCCAGGACGCCTGGGCCACGAAGCCCTGGGGCGGCGAGCACACCTCGGTGCCCGAGCGACCGCACCAGCGCATCGACGCGATCTTCGCCACCTCGGGCATCGAGGTGCTGGGCTGCGGCGTCCCGGTGGGCCTGCAGAACGTCCAGGAGGACGACCTGCGGGCCGCCACCGATCACCTCCCGGTCCTGGCCGCCCTCATGGTGCCGCCCGCCTAGTAGCGCTTGGTCAGGTCCGGTTGGACTCGGCGCGCTCGGGAGATGTCCTCGCCGGACAGGCGCCATTGACCAGGGCGGACGATTCTGACGATCTTTGCCGACCGGGCACATCGAGAGGCAATCGCCGCAGGTCAGGCCGACCTGGCCAAGCACTACTAGGAGGCCGCGCGAATAGGTGGGCGGAGGAAGGAGCGTGTCGGGAGCCGGGACGGCGGACGGAGTCCGGCGCAGCCGTCCCGCTGTGGCATCAGCCGCCGGCGCAGCGGGTGCGAAGCAGTGCGAGGGCGGCGTCAGAAATCAGACGACCGCTCCGCCGCCCGGGAGGTCGTCCTCGTCGTCGCCACCCGGGCGCATGCGGGCGACGAGCGTGGCAAAGCCGCCGATGAAGCCGCCGATGCCGGTGGTGATGGCCCACCAGGGCAGTTCCTGCTGGAGCAGAATGAAGGCGAAGATCAGTGCGGGGCCGCCGAGGACGGCGAGCCAGGCGAACTTGGTGGTGACGTCGGTCTCGGGAAGCGGCGGCGGCTCGGGGGGAACGAAGTGGCCCTCGTCCTCCTCGGTGATCTCGAAGTCGCGGGGGCCGGCGATGACGGGGTGGATGACGATGCTGGTCGTCTTCGGTGCCGGCGGCGCCGACGCCGGCTCGTCCGGAGTCGCCTGCTCCGCGTCGTCCGGCGCGTCGTCGTCCGCCGCCGGCAGATCCTCGGCGGCGGGCCAGGACCCGGCGCCGGACTCGGGCTCGTCGTCGTAGGCGGCGATCAACTGGGCCCAGGCGGCGGCCTCGTCGAGCGGCGTCGACGGCTGCTGCCCCTGCCCCTGCTCCTCCGGTTCCGTGCCGTCGGGGCGCTCGCGTTCAGCCACTGGCCGGCTCCTCCTTCGCCGCCGGAGCGGCGGCGAGCCGCTGGACGAATGCGTACGACTCGTCGAAGATCTGCCCGGCGTCATGGTCCAGGGTCGCGACGTGGTAGCTGCGCTCAAGTACGCGCTCCGTCACGTCGGCGGACGACACCCGGCTCAGCACGAGCGCCGAGTTCGAGGGGTGGACGACATGGTCGACGCGGCTGTGCAGAAGCAGCAGCGGCTGCGTGACCTGCGGCAGCCCGTTCCGTACGAGCTTCCAGAACCGGCTGAGGGAGTGTACGGCGTGCAGCGGCGTGCGGTCGTAGCCGGTCTCCTGCACGCCGTCCTTCGCGATGTCGCTGGCGATACCCGGCACGGACGGCACGAGGTGCCGGAGCACGGGCACGGCCTTGAGCTGATGGCTGTCGGCCTTGACCGACGGGTTGACCAGGACGATGCCGCTGATCGCGTCGCCGTGCTGCGCGGCCAGGTGGAGCGTGAGCGCGCCGCCCATCGACATGCCGAAGACGAAGACCTGGGAACAGCGGGCGGTGAGGGAGCGCAGCTCGCGGTCGACCTCGGCGTACCAGTCCTGCCAGCCGGTGAGCTGCATGTCCTGCCAGCGGGTGCCGTGCCCCGGCAGCAGCGGAAGCGAGACCGTGAGGTCCTGCTCGGCGAGGTGGTCGGCCCAGGGCCTCAGCGACTGTGGTGTACCGGTGAAGCCGTGGCAGAGCAGCACGCCGATCTCTCCGCCGTCATAGCGGAAGGGCTCGGCTCCGGGCATGAGCGGCACCGTGTGTCTCCAGTTCCTGAATGGCGGGGCACGCGAAGGATTACCTCACAGTACGCGGACGGCCAGCACCGGGGGAGAGCCCGGGAGGATCTGGCGTTAAGGTCTTTCCGTCAGACACAGGAGGTCATCGGTTGTTGTACAGCGTGATGAAGGTCGCCATCGGCGCCCCGCTCAAGGCCGCTTTCCGGCCATGGGTGGAGGGGCTGGAGAACATCCCCGAGGAGGGGCCGGCGATCCTTGCGAGCAACCATCTGTCCTTCTCCGACTCTTTCTTCCTCCCGGCGGTGCTGGACCGGAAGGTCACCTTCATCGCCAAGGCGGAGTACTTCACCTCGCCCGGCCTGAAGGGCAAGCTCACAGCCGCCTTCTTCAAGGGCGTCGGCCAGCTCCCGGTGGACCGCTCCGGCGCGCGCGGCGCCGGCGAGGCCGCGATCAAGAGCGGCATCAAGGTCCTCGAGGCCGGTGAGCTCTTCGGCATCTACCCCGAGGGCACCCGCTCGCCCGACGGCCGCCTCTACCGCGGCAAGCCCGGCGGCCTGGCCCGCATCGCGCTCGCCACGGGCGCGCCCGTGATCCCGGTCGCGATGATCGACACCGAGAAGATCCAGCCGCCCGGGCAGGTCATGCCCAAGCTGATGCGGCCCGGCATCCGGATCGGCAAGCCGCTGGACTTCAGCCGCTACCACGGCATGGACAGCGACCGCTTCATCCTGCGCGCGGTGACCGACGAGGTCATGTACGAGATCATGAAGCTGTCCGGCCAGGAGTACGAGGACATCTACGCGACCGCCGCCAAGCGGCAGATCGCCGAAGCCAAGAAGCACCAGCAGGAGCAGTCCGAGGCATAACCCGTACGGGAGAGGGTTGTTGGGGGAGGGGGACATGCCACTGCGCACGCGCGAGACGCGCCCGGCACGGACCGAACGGCGGTCACTGACCGAACGGCGGCCACACACCGAGCGGCCGCCACGGGTCGTACGCATGTCGGTCGAGCAGCCGCTGTGGCGCGCGCTGACGGCTTATCGGCTGCTGACCCTCGCGTACGCCGTCAGCCTGTTCGGCATCGGCTGGAGCGAGCACGAGTACCAGCGCCCCTGGGCCGGGGTCGCGTATCTGTCGGTGCTCGCCGTGTGGACGCTGGCCACGCTCGGCCACGTCAGCTCGGCGCAGCGCTGCACCAAGCGCTTCCTGGTGGCCGACATGACCCTCGCGCTCGCCGGCATCCTGCTCACCCCGGCGGTCGCCACGCACGAACACATCCTGGACGGTGGCCCGACGTTGCCGTCGATATGGACCGCCGGCTCGGTGCTCGCGTTCGCCATCAAGGGCGGCTGGCGGTGGGCGGCGGTCACCTCGGCGCTGGTCGGCGTCGCCAATGTCATCGAGCGAGGCACGCTCTCCCGCGACACCGTGCACAACGTGCTGCTGGTGTGGATCGCCAGCATCGCCATCGGCTACGTCGTCGAGGTCGCCCGCACCAGCGAGCGCGTCCTCGCCCGGGCCCTGCGGATCGAGGCGGCCACCCGGGAGCGCGAACGGCTCGCCCGCGACATCCACGACGGCGTCCTGCAGGTGCTGGCCATGGTCCAGCGGCGCGGCGCGGAGATCGGCGGCGAGGCGGAGGCACTGGGCCGGATGGCCGGCCAGCAGGAGGTCGCGCTGCGCGCCCTCGTGACGGACAACGCCGTCCCGGCCCCGCGTGAGGCCCTGGACGAGCCCGCCGGCCCGGTCGACCTGCGCCCGCTGCTCACCTCCCTCACCGCCACCCGTGTCACCGTCTCGGCGCCGGGTACGCCCGTCCTCGTAGGCCCGTACGCCGCGACCGAGTTGGCCGCGGCGGTCGGCGCCGCGCTCGACAACGTACGCAAGCACGCCGGGGACGGCGCCCACGCCTGGATCCTGCTCGAGGACGAACCCGACGCCGTCCTGGTCAGCGTTCGCGACGACGGCCCCGGCATTCCGGAGGGCCGGCTCGCCGACGCGGAGAAGGAGGGCCGGCTCGGGGTCGCCCAGTCGATCCGTGGCCGCCTGCATGATCTCGGCGGGACGGTGGAAGTGGTCTCGGTGCCCGGGCAGGGGGCAGAAGTCGAAATGAGGCTCAGGAAATGACCGACCCATCGGTGGCAGCGGTGAAGGTGATGGTCGTCGACGACCACCCCATGTGGCGCGACGCCGTCGCCCGCGACCTGGCCGAGGCCGGCTACGAGGTCGTCGCCACGGCCGGCGACGGCCCCGAGGCGGTACGCCGCGCCAAGGCCGTCCTTCCTCAGGTCCTCGTCCTCGACCTCAACCTCCCGGGGCTCTCCGGGGCCCAGGTCTGCAAGGACGTCATCGGCGACAACCCCGCCCTCCGGGTCCTCGTTCTCTCCGCGAGCGGTGAGCACGCGGACGTCCTGGAGGCCGTCAAGTCCGGCGCCACCGGTTACCTCCTCAAGTCCGCCGGCCGCCAGGAGCTCCTCGACGCCGTCCGCCGCACCGCCGTCGGCGACCCCGTCTTCACCCCCGGCCTCGCCGGCCTCGTCCTCGGCGAATACCGCCGCCTCGCCTCCGACCCCGCCCCCACTGCCCCCAACGAGCCCGAGGCCCCCCGCCTCACCGAGCGCGAAACCGAAGTCCTCCGCCTCGTCGCCAAGGGCCTCAGCTACAAGCAGATCGCCGAGCGCCTCGTCATCTCCCACCGCACCGTCCAGAACCACGTCCAGAACACCCTCGGCAAGCTTCAGCTCCACAACCGCGTGGAGCTCGTCCGCTACGCGATTGAGCAGGGCCTCGACGACGCCTGACGCCCGCCGCGGTTGGGCTCTCCCCCACCCCACCCCAGACCCTCCCCCAGCCTTCGGCCGGTGGGGGCACTCCCCCCCGCTTCGCTGGGGGCACCCCCACCACCACCCAGCCGCCAGGCTGGGGGAGGACCCCCAGTCCTCAATCGCCGGACGGGCTGAACTTGCCGGCCACGGACCCGCGCAGAACAGCGCACGCGTCCGGGGTCCAGGGGCAGCGACCCTGGTTTCGGGAAGGGGCGGGGTGGGGGAGGAACAGCCGGCCGCGGCCCGGCGCGGGGGTCACGGTTCGGTTCCGGTCGTGTACGGGGGCGGCACAACGCGTGCGGGTTAGGCCGGACGGGTCAGCCGCGGCTCGTAGACTGCTGAACCGTGGATATGACCCTTCAGGACCCGCTTGTCGGGCAGACGCTCGATGGCCGCTACCGGGTGGAGACCCGGATCGCGGTCGGCGGGATGGCGACGGTCTACCGGGCCGTGGACACCCGCCTGGACCGCGTGCTCGCGCTGAAGGTGATGCACCCGGGGCTGGCGGCGGACGGCGGCTTCGTGGATCGGTTCATCCGGGAGGCGAAGGCGGTGGCCCGCCTGGCGCACCCGAATGTGGTGGGGGTCTACGACCAGGGCACGGACGGCACCTACGTCTACCTCGCCATGGAGTACATCGCGGGCTGCACCCTGCGTGACGTCATGCGCGAGCGCGGCGCGCTGCACCCCCGGGCGGCCCTGGACATCCTGGAGCCCGTGCTGGCCGGGCTCGGGGCGGCGCATCGCGCGGGGCTGGTCCACCGGGACATGAAGCCGGAGAACGTGCTGATCGGGGACGACGGGCGCGTGAAGGTGGTGGACTTCGGCCTGGTCAGGGCGGTGGACACCAACACCACGGCGACGACCGGCGGAGTCCTCGGCACGGTGTCGTACATGGCGCCGGAGCAGATCGAGAACGGCGCGACCGACGCCCGCACGGATGTGTACGCCTGCGGGCTGCTGCTGTACGAGATGCTGACCGGCGGCAAGCCGCACACCGGCGACACGGCGATGCAGGTCATTTACCAGCGCCTCCACGAGGACATCACGCCGCCCTCCGTCACCGTCCCGGGCCTCGCCCCGCAGCTGGACTGGCTGGTCGCCGGTGCCGCCGCACGGGACGCCGCGCTGCGGCCCGCCGACGCGGTGGAGCTGCTGGCGCGGCTGCACACCGCCCGCCAGGCGCTCACCGACGAGCAGTTGGACGCGGTGCCGGCGGCGGCCAGGCCGATGCCGCCCGCCGTGGGGTCCGAGGAGCCGACCACGGCCGTGCGGTACGCCGAGCCGGCGGAAGCGCTGAACCGGACCAGCCTGCTGGCGAGCCCGCCGCCGCCCCCGGCCGCCCGGCGCCGGAGCAGCGGCAGCGGCGGCAACAGCAGGGGCAGCCGCAGGGGCCCGGCCGCACTCCTGGCCGCCATCCTCGTGATCGTCGGCCTCTGCGCGGGCGTTTGGTACGTCGCGGAGGGGCAGTTCACCAGGACCCCGGCCGTGGTGGACCTGACCCAGGCTCAGGCCGAGCACGACCTGCGCGCGGCGGGCCTCGACGTCAAGGTCGCGACGGACTACAGCGAGAGCGTCGACAGGGGCAAGGTGATCAGCACCGACCCCGCCACGGGCGAGCGCGTACGGGACAACGGCACGGTCACCATCACCGTGTCCAAGGGCCCGGAGCGGGTGAGCGTCCCCGATGTGACCGGTAAGGCGCTGGTCGCGGCCAGGCAGCAGCTCAGGCAGGTCGGGCTCACCCCGGGGACGGTCACCCGGGAGTTCAGCGACGAGGTGGACGCCGGCCAGGTGATCAGCACCGACCCGAAGTCCGGCACGAGCCGCGGGCCGGACAGCCCCGTCGGGATCACCGTCAGCAGGGGCCAGCCGGTGGACGTACCGGACGTGGTCGGTGACTCCGTCGACGACGCCAGGTCGTCGCTGGAGGACGCCGGGCTAACCGTGAAGGTCGCCAAGACGCCCGTGTACTCCGACGCGGCCGACCCCGGCGACGTCGCCCTCCAGACCCCCGGCCCGGACGGGCAGCTCGGTCAGGGCGACACCGTCACTCTGACCCTCTCCAAGGGCCAGCAGATCGTCGACGTCCCGGATGTGGACGGCAAGAGCGTCGACGAGGCCAAGAAGATCCTCAAGGACGCCGGCTTCGACGTCCGCGTGATCCAGTTCTTCTTCACCGGCAAGGTCAACAACCAGTCCCCGGGCGCAGGCCAGCAGGCCGCCAAGGGCAGCACGATCACCCTGTGGGTGAGCTGACGTGCCCGGTGACCTCCGTAACCCCGTCGGCGGCCATACCCCCGTCGCGGGCGGCCTCGCGCGCGTCGGGCTGTCGTACGCGCGGACCATGGGCGCCGAGGCCGTACAGGTCTTCGTCGCCAACCCGCGCGGCTGGGCCACCCCGCCCGGCAGCCCGGCCCAGGACCAGGCCTTCCGCGAGCGCTGCGCCGCCGAGGGCATCCCGGCGTACGTCCACGCGCCCTACCTGATCAACTTCGGCTCGCACACCGAGGCGACCGTCGATAAGTCCGTGGACTCACTGCGCCACTCGCTGCGCCGGGCCCGGGACATCGGCGCCCTCGGCGTCGTCGTCCACACCGGGTCGGCGACCGGCGGCCGGCCGCGTTCCGTCGCCCTCGCCCAGGCCAGGGAGCGGATGCTGCCGCTGCTGGACGAGCTGACCCACGACGATGACCCCTGGCTGCTCCTGGAGCCCACCGCCGGCCAGGGCTTCTCCCTCTGCTCCCTCGCCGAGGACCTCGGCCCGTACTTCGACGTACTTGACCGGCACCCCCGGCTGGGCGTCTGCCTGGACACCTGCCACGCCTTCGCCGCCGGGCACGACATGGCGGCGCCGGGCGGCATGAAGCTCCTGCTGGACGAACTGGTCGACACCGTCGGCGAGGGGCGGCTGCGGCTCATCCACGCCAACGACTCCAAGGACGTGGTCGGCGCCCACAAGGACCGCCACGAGAACATCGGCGCCGGCCACATCGGCGAGGACGCCTTCGCCGATCTCTTCATCCACCCCGCCACGGCCGGCGTCCCGCTGGTCATCGAGACCCCGGGCGGTCCGGAGGGCCACGCGGCGGACATCGCCCGCCTCAAGCGGCTTCGCGGCTAGGGCTGGGGCTAGAGTTCGGGCCCGTCGCCGGGCTCCTCCTGGTACGAGTAGCGCTGCTCGGCCCAGGGGTCGCCGACGTTGTGATAGCCGCGCTCCTCCCAGAAGCCGCGACGGTCGGCGGTCATGTACTCGACGCCACGGACCCACTTGGGGCCCTTCCAGGCGTACAGGTGGGGCACGATGAGCCGGGCGGGGAAGCCATGTTCCGCAGTGAGCGGCTCGCCCCCGCGATGGGTGGCGAATATCGACTTGTCGTCGGCGAAGTCGGAGAGCCGGAGATTCGAGCTGAAGCCGTACTCGGCCCAGACCATCACATGGGTGACCTCGGGCGCGGGCGGTGCCAGCTTCAGGACCGCGGAGGCAGCGACCCCGCCCCACTCGACGCCGAGCATGCTGAACTTGGTCACGCAGTGGAAGTCACCGACGACCGTCGTATACGGCAGCGCAGCGAACTCCTCGTGGTTCCAGCAGTGTTTGTCACCGTCCGCCGTGGCACCGAACACCCTGAATTCCCAGCGGTCCGGCTTGAAGCGCGGTACGGGTCCGTAGTGCGTCACCGGCCAGCCGCGCTGAAGCCGCTGCCCCGGAGGAAGCTCGTCCGGCTTCCCCTCGTGACGTTCGGACTGACCCATGACTCCATGGTGACAGACCGGATGCAGTGCTACCGACCAGGACCATCCCAAACGGTGACAAGCCGGTCCGTGGCACTAAGCTTCCACTTACTGGATCAGCCAGGCGTGCGATGCCATGATGCGGCGGGCAACTTGTCGAACCCCGTGAGGAAGGACGGAGTCTGCCATGCAGGGCGACCCCGAGGTCATCGAGTTCTTGAACGAGCAGCTGACCGGCGAGCTGACCGCGATCAACCAGTACTTCCTGCACGCCAAGATGCAGGAGAACTTCGGCTGGACGAAGCTCGCGAAGTACACGCGTCACGAGTCGTTCGACGAGATGAAGCACGCGGAAGTGCTCACCGACCGCATCCTCTTCCTCGAGGGCCTGCCCAACTACCAGCGGCTCTTCCATGTCCGCGTGGGCCAGACGGTCACCGAGATGTTCCGGGCCGACCGCGAGGTCGAGGTCGAGGCGATCGACCGCCTCAAGCGCGGCATCGAGGTCATGCGGGCCAAGGGTGACATCACCTCGGCCAATATCTTCGAGAGCATCCTCGCGGACGAGGAGCACCACATCGACTACCTCGACACCCAGCTGGATCTGGTCGAGAAGCTTGGTGAGGCGCTCTACATCGCCCAGCTGATCGAACAGCCGGAGAGCTGAGGCGGGCTACGCGGCCCGCGCCGCCTCGTCCGGTACGAAGGTCCGGGCGACGGTCGTCGCCATCTCCGTACGGGGGGCGCAGCTGGTACCACGGCCCAGCAGGGCCTGTATACGACGTACGCACGAGCCGCAGTCGGTGCCGGCCTTGCAGGCCGAGGCGATCTGGCGGGGGGTGCAGCGGCCGGCATCCGCATGCTGCTTGACCTGCTCTTCGGTGATGCCGAAGCACGAGCAGACGTACACGCGGTTCACCCCTTCCCGGGTCCCGACCTGAGGTTAACCTAACCTTACCCGGCGTCCGTCGGAGTGAAAAGTGGTGAGGGGCAAGGATCGATGTGATCCGTGCCCCTCGTCCAGTTGCCGCCGGGTATTCCGGGTGCTACCGCCGGTACATCTCCGCGACCAGGAAGGCCAGATCGAGCGACTGGCTGCGGTTGAGCCGCGGGTCGCAGGCCGTCTCGTACCGCTGGTGCAGGTCGTCGACGAAGATCTCGTCGCCGCCGCCCACGCACTCCGTCACGTCGTCACCGGTCAGCTCCACGTGGATGCCGCCCGGGTGCGTGCCCAGGCCGTGGTGCACCTCGAAGAAGCCCTTGACCTCGTCCAGGACGTCGTCGAAGCGGCGGGTCTTGTGGCCGGAGGCCGCCTCGAAGGTATTGCCGTGCATCGGGTCGCAGACCCAGGCCACCCGGGCACCGGACGCGCTGACCTTCTCCACGAGGGTCGGCAGCTTGTCGCGGACCTTGTCGGCGCCCATCCGGGAAATGAACGTGAGCCGCCCCGGCTCGCGCTCCGGGTCCAGCTTGTCGATCAGCGCCAGCGCCTCTTCCGGCGCCGTCGTCGGACCGAGCTTCACCCCGATCGGGTTGCGGATCCGCGACGCGAACTCGACGTGGGCCCCGTTCAGCTGCCGGGTGCGCTCGCCGATCCACACCATGTGGCCCGACACGTCGTACAGGTTGCCGGTCCGCGAGTCGGTGCGGGTCAGCGCCGATTCGTAGTCCAGCAGCAGTGCCTCGTGCGACGCGTAGAACTCCACGGTCCGGAACTCGGCGGGGTCCACCCCGCACGCCTCCATGAAGTACAGCGCGTTGTCGATCTCCCGGGCCAGGGCCTCGTAGCGCTGGCCGGAGGGGGACGACTTCACGAAGTCCTGGTTCCAGGCGTGCACCTGCCGCAGGTCCGCGTAACCGCCGGTCGTGAAGGCCCGTACGAGGTTCAGCGTCGCCGACGACGCGTTGTACATCCGCTTCAGCCGCTCCGGATCCGGGATCCGGGACTCCTCGGTGAACTCGTAGCCGTTGACCGAGTCGCCCCGGTAGGTCGGCAGCGTGACCCCGTCGCGGGTCTCGGTCGGCTTCGAGCGCGGCTTGCTGTACTGGCCGGCGATCCGGCCCACCTTCACGACGGGCACCGAGCCCGCGTACGTGAGCACGGCGCCCATCTGCAGCAGCGTCTTCAGCTTGTTGCGGATCTGGTCCGCGGACACCGCGTCGAAGGCCTCCGCGCAGTCGCCGCCCTGCAGTAGGAACGCCTCGCCACGGGCGACGGCGCCCAGACGGTCGCGCAGCTGGTCGCACTCGCCCGCGAAGACGAGCGGCGGATACGATTCGAGGTCCGCGATCACATCGCGCAGAGCCTCGGCATCGGGGTACTCGGGCTGCTGCGCCGCGGGCAGGTGTCGCCAGGCGTTGCCACCGGCGTGGGTTTCAGCGTTCACGGTCACGCATCCCACATTACGGGGTCGTGTCGACTGTTTTTCGCATCAGCCCAGTGGATGAGACAGCCTCACCGGCCTCACCCGCGACTTCCCGGGCCGTATAAAGTCGCCGCGGTCGAGAAAGCCCACGTGGCTCGGGGAGATGTTGTGATCTGGATTGGTCTGGCCGTATTGGTCGCGGCGGTGGTCTGCGCGTTTCTGGCACGTGCCGCGCACGGGCGCGCCCGCTCCATGGAGAGCACCGAGACGCTGCCCGTCCAGGACCTGCGCGCCCTGCACGACGCGGCCGTCCAGGCGGCGGGCCAGGGCGCCTTCCGCTACCGGTGCGAGGTGGAGGGGCTGGTCCGGCCGCACAAGGACGGCGCGCTGAAGTCCCAGCTCGAGAGCCTGGAGTGCGTGTGGCACCGCCACAAGATCACCCGTAAGTATGAGGAGACGTACCACGACAGCAAGGGCCGGCGGCAGCGCAGGACCCGCACCGAAACCCTCTCCGACTACACCAGCACCACCGCCTTCTTCGTCGAGGACGCCACCGGCAAGATGGTCATACGCCCCGGCAAGCACGAGGTCATCGGTGCCGAGAAGGTGCTCGACCGCTTCGACGTCCACGACGGCGGCACCGCCAACCGCCTCGAACTCGGCCCCCTGCGCCTGAACCTCGGCCGCAGCGACGGGACCATCGGCTTCAAGCGCGAGGAGTGGATCGTCCGCCCCGGCAGCCGCTTCTACGTCCACGGCGAGGCGGCCGACACCAACGGCCGCCTGGCCGTCGGCGAGCCGGCCGAGGGCGGTGTCTTCCTCATGTCCGTCAAGACCGAGGAAGAACTCCTCCGGTCCGAGAACAACAACGTCCTCGGCTTCGGCATCGGCTCCGGCGTCGCCGCCGTCGCCGGCGTCGTCCTGCTGGTGCTCGGCATCATCCACTGATCCCCGCGAGTCCCGCATGACCCGTTGCCGGTCCCGCCGCCTGACCGTAGGCCCGGACCGCTTCCGCTGGACCGTCGGCCACCGGCACGGCGGGCCGTCCGGGGCCGACTGCCAGGAAGTGCTGACCGTCTTCCGGGCGGAGCCGGCGGGCGGCCGCCTCCGCTTCGCCTTCCCGCTCAACGGCGCCGTGGTGCACGAGGGCGGCGTATGGCGCCCCGGCGACGGCGGCTACCTCAACCTCAACCTTCCCGGCACGGTAAGGGCCTTCCTGGACGAGGCACTGGCCGCCGGTCACTCCTTGACGGTCGGCGCGGCGGCCGAGGTCGACGGCTGGCAGTTCTTCGACGCCGTACTGGCTAGGCTCGGCGCCCGCTGAGCACCAGGGCCCAGGACAGGCAGGCCAGGGCGACGGTGCAGGTGAGGGTGCGGACGATGTTCCAGCGGACCCAGGTGGTTTCGAAGTGCTCGCGGACGGCGGCGAGGTCGGGGATGCGGTCGGGTGTGCCGGCGGCTTCGAGCTGGTCGTTGAGGGGGACGTTGACGGCGAAGGTGATGGCGAGCATGGCCACGTAGAGCACAACGGCGGCGATGATCAAGGCCATCCGATCTTCGTGGACGTGCGCTAAAGTGCGGAGTATGCACGCGAAGCAGATCAGCATGAACATGAACTGGTGGTGGACCGCTCATCCGGCGGCCCACTGACTCGCGCGCACCCAAGACATCGCGAAGGCCGCCCCAGGGGCGGCCTTCGGCGTTTCCGCAGCCCGGCCGCTCCTCCCGTACTCAGTAGTCCGTACCGGAAGGAACCGCCGTGCACAGCCTCATCGAGCGACTGCTCTCTCCCGCCGCCCCGCCCTTCGCCCTGATCCGCCGCCGCACGCCCGGCCGGGACGCCCACACTGTCGAAGTGCTGATCGGGCCGGTGACCACGGTCGAGCGGCTGGTCGACGTGCCGCTGCCGACCGCGCTGGTGATGGTGCCGTTCCGGCAGATCGCCGAGCGCGGCTTCGACGTACGCGACGACGGGACACCGCTGGCGGTGCTGGTACCGCAGGAGTCCCATGAGCTGCCGCTGAGCGAGGTCATGGCGGCGCTGCCCGCGCATGACGTACGCGTCGAGGACGGAGCCTTCGACATCGACGACGACACCTACGCAGGGATCGTGGGCCGCGTCATCGAGGACGAGATCGGGCAGGGCGAGGGCGCGAACTTCGTGATCCGGCGAACCTTCCGCGGCCGGATCCCGGACTTCGCGGCGGCGGACGCGCTCGCGCTCTTCCGGCGACTGCTGAGCGGCGAGCGCGGCGCCTATTGGACGTACGTCGTGCACACCCCGGAGCGGACCCTCGTCGGCGCCAGCCCCGAGGTGCACGTCCGCATGTCGGGCGGGACCGTCGTGATGAACCCGATCAGCGGCACGTACCGCTACCCCTCGACCGGCCCGGACGCCGAAGGGCTGCTGGCCTTCCTCCACGACGCCAAGGAGGTGGAGGAGTTGACGATGGTCGTGGACGAGGAGTTGAAGATGATGTCCGCCATCTGCAGCCTGGGCGGAGTCGTGGTCGGCCCCCGCCTGAAGGAGATGGCGCACCTGGCGCACACCGAGTACGAGCTGCGCGGCCGCAGCACCATGGACGTACGGGACGTGCTGCGCGAGACCATGTTCGCGGCGACCGTGACCGGCTCCCCGGTGCAGAACGCCTGCCGCGTCATCCAGCGGTACGAGCCGGGTGGCCGCGGCTACTACGCGGGCGCCCTCGCGCTCATCGGCCAGGACGCGGGCGGAGCACAGACCCTGGACTCGCCGATCCTGATCAGGACGGTCGACATCGCGCCGGACGGGCAGCTCAAGGTGCCGGTCGGGGCGACGCTCGTGCGGCACTCCGACCCGTACGCGGAGGTCGCCGAGACCCGCGCCAAGGCGGCCGGCGTGCTGACGGCCCTCGGGGTCCTGCCCGGGCCCGTACGGGACGAGAGCGCACGGGGCCCGCGCCTGGCGGAGGACGTACGGGTGCAGGCGGCCCTGGACGCGCGGCGGGCGAACCTGGCGCCCTTCTGGCTACGGATGCAGACCAAGCAGCCCCAGCCGGTCAACGGCCACGCCCTGGTGGTCGACGGCGAGGACACTTTCACGGCGATGCTGGCGCACGCCCTGCGCTCGTCCGGCTACGAGGTGACCGTACGGCGCTACGACGACCCGGGGCTGCGCGGGGCCGCCCTCGCCCACGAGGGCCCGGTCGTCCTGGGCCCCGGGCCCGGGGATCCGGCCGACGCAGCCGACCCGAAAATGCGCTTCCTGCGCGCGCTCGCCGCCGAGCTGCTCCGCGACCACGCGCACGGGCTGCTCGGGGTGTGCCTCGGCCAGGAGCTGATCGCGGCCGAGCTGGGGCTGGAGATCGTCCGCAAGGACGAGCCGTTCCAGGGCGCGCAGAAGACGATCGACTTCTTCGGGCGCCCGGAGACGGTCGGCTTCTACAACTCCTTCACCGCGCGCGCCGACGACGCCACCGTCGGCGAACTGGCGATGCACCGCGTCGAGCTGAGCCGCGACCCGGCCACCGGCGACGTGCACGCGATGCGCGGGCCAGGCTTCGCGGGCGTGCAGTTCCACCCGGAGTCCGTACTGACGCTGGACGGCACCCGGATCCTGGCGGAGCTGCTGGCCAGGGTGCTCACGCCGTCTCGCTGAAGGCGGAGGCCTCCAGGGCGGGGTGTTCGGAGAGCACCGGGCCGACCAGCATCATCACGGAGGCCAGCATCTCGTACTCGTCGGCGGTGCCGTCGACCACGAGATCGGCCAGGGCGCGGGAGGGAGCGACATGCTGGGCATGCCGGTCCCTCCCGCCCTGGAGGTAGTTGAGCAGCGAGATACGCGGATCCTGCCGCTGGGCCTCGATCTTGCGGAGGATCTTCCGGGCCAGCCGTACGTCGTCGGGGGCGTCGACGTACACCCGCCAGGTCGCGCGGGCGAGGACCGCCGGGAGGGTCAGCGCGAACAGCCCCTCCACCACGACCAGCCGCCGGTCGGAGCAGAGCGCGGAGTCGATCGCGGCCGCCACCGCCGCCTCGTCGATCGAGCCGGGGTGATTCCAGTCCAGGACCGGATAGCCGGTCGCGCTGACCGTCCACACGCCGCGCATCCGATCGTGCGCGGACACGTAGAAGTCGTCGATGTGGACCAGGGCGATGCTCTCGGGATGGTGCAGCGACAGCGCCTCGGCAAGGGTGGACTTGCCGGATGCGGTGCCGCCTGCAACCGCCAGTACACCCGTCATCCGGGCGCTCCTCAGCTGCTCATGGGGGGTTTACGAAGCGGCCGGACTAGCCGGGTGGAGGGAATGTAAGGCCGCCTGATCTCCCATGGCAAGCAGGGAAAGCTGTGGGGTCGCGGAGGAAACCTTGTGTTTATCCGGTGGGGTTATCCGAAGAAGACGCTCGCCTCCGCGTAGAGGCTCGGATCGACCGTCTTGATGTGCGCCGTCGCCGCCGCCAGCGGCACCCGCACGATGTCCGTGCCGCGCAGCGCGACCATCTTCCCGAAGTCCCCGTCCCGTACGGCATCGATCGCGTGCAGCCCGAAGCGGGTGGCCAACCAGCGGTCGAAGGCGCTCGGCGTGCCGCCGCGCTGGATGTGCCCGAGCACGGTGGTCCTGGCCTCCTTGCCGGTGCGCTTCTCGATCTCCTTGGCCAGCCATTCGCCGACCCCGGACAGCCGTACGTGGCCGAAGGAGTCGAGCGTGCCGTCCTTGAGGACCACGTCGCCGTCCTTGGGCATCGCACCCTCCGCGACCACCACGATGGGCGCGTAACGGATCTTGAAGCGGCTCTCCACCCAGGCGCAGACCTGATCGACGTCGAAGCGCTGCTCCGGGATGAGGATGACGTTGGCGCCGCCGGCCAGACCCGAGTGCAGCGCGATCCACCCGGCGTGCCGGCCCATGACCTCGACGACGAGGGCGCGCATGTGCGACTCGGCGGTGGTGTGGAGGCGGTCGATGGCCTCGGTCGCGATGTTGACGGCGGTGTCGAAACCGAAGGTGTAGTCGGTGGCCGACAGGTCGTTGTCGATGGTCTTCGGTACGCCGACGCAGTTGATGCCGTACTCGTCGTCGGCGAGGGTGGTGGCCACGCCGAGCGTGTCCTCGCCGCCGATCACGATCAGCGCGTCCACCTCGAACTCGGCGAGGTTCTCCTTGACCCGCCGGATGCCGTTCTCCGCCTTCAGCGGATTCGTGCGCGACGACCCGAGGATCGTGCCGCCGCGCGGCAGGATCCCGCGCACCGCCGGGATGTCGAGCGGCACGGTGTCGCCCTCGAGCGGCCCGCGCCAGCCGTCCCGGAAGCCGATGAAGTCGTAGTCGTACTCCTGGACGCCCTTGCGGACGATGGCGCGGATGACCGCATTGAGCCCGGGGCAGTCACCGCCGCCGGTCAGTACTCCGACCCGCATGGTTCTCTCCCTTTTGTCGACGTTGACAATGCGGCCACGCTAGCGTGATCCGCGTCACACGAGGGATGGGTCGGCAGGTGAATTCCCCGGGATCACGGGGACCTCGGGTGGCTCCTCACCCAGGGATTTCACTCGTACGGGCGGAAAAAGCCGGGGCTTCGGGGTCGAAGGCCGCCACACCCTCGATCGGCGACGACGCCTCCGCGTAATGCCGCCGGGGAATCCGGCCCGCCCGGTGCGCGAGACGGCCCGCCTCGACGGCATGCCGCATCGCCTCGGCCATGAGGACGGGCTCCTGGGCCCGGGTCACGGCCGAGGCCAGCATGACGGCGGCGCAGCCCAGCTCCATGGCGAGGGCGGCGTCGGACGCCGTACCGGCGCCGGCGTCCAGGATCACCGGGACGGTGGCCCGCTCGACGATCAGCTGGAAGTTGTGCGGGTTGCGGATGCCGAGCCCGGAGCCGATGGGCGAGCCGAGCGGCATGATCGCCGCGCAGCCGACGTCCTCCAGCTTCCGGGCCAGGACCGGGTCGTCGTTGGTGTAGGGCAGGACGGTGAAGCCGTCGTCCACCAAGGTCTCGGCGGCGTCGAGGAGTTCGACGGTGTCGGGCAGCAGCGTGCGCTCGTCGGCGACCACTTCCAGCTTCACCCAGTCCGTGCCGAGCGCCTCGCGGGCCAGCCGGGCGGTGAGGACGGCCTCGCCCGCGGTGAAACAGCCGGCGGTGTTGGGGAGCACACGGATGCCGTGCTTGCCCAGGAGGGAGAGGACCGAGCCCTTCACAGTCGGGTCCAGGCGCCGCATGGCGACCGTGGTCAGTTCGGTGCCGGAGGCGATGAGCGCCCGCTCCATGATCTCCAGGCTGGGCGCGCCACCGGTGCCCATGATGAGGCGGGAGGCGAAGGTCGTACCGGCGATGGTCAGCGGGTCGTCGGCCATGGTGGTCAGCCTCCCTGTACTGCGGTCAGGACCTCGACGCGGTCGCCGTCGCGGAGCGCGGTCGCCGGCCACTGCCCGCGCGGCACCACGGTCTCGTTCAGCGCGGCCGCCACCCCGGAGTGCGCGGTGGTGAGCGTCGCGACCAGGCGGTCGAGGGTGATGCCGGGCTGGAGCTCGCGGGGCTCGCCGTTGACCTTCACGTTCAGACGGATCATGCGGGCTGCTCCAGCCGTGAGGAAAAGCGGGCGGGGGAGAAGTGCCGGGCCTGGGGCGGGACTTCGCCGCCGGTCAGCAGCGCGGCCATGATGTCGCCGGTCACCGGTGTGAGCAGCACCCCGTTGCGGTGGTGCCCGGTGGCCAGCAGCAGCCCGGGCAGCCGCGGCGCCTCGCCCAGCATCGGGGCGTTGTCCGGCGATCCGGGGCGCAGGCCCGCCAGCGTCTCGACCAGGGGGAGTTCGGTGATGCCCGGTACGAGCTCGTGCGCGTCGCGCAGCAGCTCGTACACGCCGCCCGCCGTCACCGTCGTGTCCCAGCCCAGCTCCTCGCTGGTCGCGCCGACCACCAGCTCGCCGTTCTCGCGCGGCACCAGGTAGACGTGCCCGCCGCGCACCACGGCCCGTACGGTCCGCGACAGGAACGGCGCGTACGCCGCAGGGATCCGCAGCCGCAGCACCTGGCCCTTCACCGGGCGCACCGGCGGCAGCACGTGCTCCGGCAGGCCGCCGATCGTGCCGCTGCGACTGCCTGCGGCAAGCACGGTCCGGTCAGCGGTGAGCGTCGTCCCGTCGCGGAGCACGGCACCGCGCGCCCGGCCCCGCACCACCTCGACGCGGGCCACCTCCGAGCGGTGGAAGTCGACCCCGCTGAGGTCGGCGGCGCGCAGCAGCGCCTTCGCGAGGCGGCGCGGGTCGATCTGATGATCCCCGTCCACCCGCAGCCCGCCACGAACGCCCGGCGCCAGCATCGGCTCCAGCCGGCGGCACTCGCGGCCGCTCAGCCACTCCGACTCCAGGCCCAACCGGCTCTGGAACGCGTGCAGTTCGCGCAGGTCCGCCCGATCGTCCGCGTCCAGCGCCACGGCGAGCGTGCCGCACCGGCGATACCCCAGGTCCAGGCCGGTCGCCTCGCTCAACTCCCCGGCGAACGCCGCGTACCGGCGGGCCGAGGCCAGATTGAGCTCCAGCAGCTCCTGCTCCCCGTACTGCAGCTCCGTCACCGCGGCCAGCATCCCCGCCGCCACATGCGCCGCCCCGCGGCCCGGCTCCGGGTCTGCCACCGCGGTACGGAGGCCCTGCTGGGCCGCCCGCCACGCTGTCACGAGGCCGATGATGCCGCCGCCCACGACGACCACGTCATACCGATGCATCTGCTGCACCTGCTTCTTCTCCCTTCGCCGGCATGACCCGGATCAGGTTCGTACGGTCGGCGGCCGTCCAGCCGCCCTCTCAGCCCGGTCCGCCGGGCTCCCGCGAGTGTGTTTGCCCAGCCACCCTAGTACGCCCCCGGCGGCCCCGCCATGGCCCTCCCGGCCCCTGCAGCGGTTCGACGCCGCCCTCGCACTGCTTGGCGCCGACGCGCCCCCCGGGCTTCGCCCCGCTGCGCCGCGAGGGGCGCAGAAAGGGAGGGGCACCTGGCCGTACGCCCGCAGGTGTCAACGCGACCCCGGCCACCTACCGGGCAGGGGCGCGGCGGCAGCCCTGGCACGGCGGACGGGGGCACTCTCCCCCAGACTCCGTCCGGGGGGACCCCCACCAGCCTTCGGCCGGTGGGGGTCCCCCGGCGAAGCCAGGGGGAGGACCCCCACCCAGACGGAGTCTGGGGGAGAGTCCGACGCAGCGGCTCGAAGCCCGCGCAGCGGCGCGAGGGGCCGAATGGTGCGAGCACGGCGTGAAGATCGGGCGGCGCAGAGAAGGAGGGCTACCGTGAAGCCGTGAGCAGCAGCGGCGCGGAGCGCGTGGTCATTGTTGGGGCGGGGATGGCCGGGGTACAGACGGCGGTGTCCCTACGGGAGCAGGGGCGGGGCGGGAGGATCACGCTGTTGGGGGCGGAGGCGCATGAGCCGTATGACAGGCCGCCGCTGTCGAAGGCGGTGTTGCTGGGCGGCGAAGCCGAGGGTGTGGCATTCGACGTGGACCTCGGGGCGATCGATGTGGAGTTGCTGCTCGGCAGGGAGGCGACCGCGCTGAATGCGGCCGACCGTGAGGTCACGACGGGCGCGGGCGCGGTGCCGTACGACCGGTTGGTGATCGCGAGCGGCGCGGAGCCGGTGACGTTGCCGGGCGGGGGTGGGTACACGCTGCGGACGTTGGATGACGCGGCCGCGCTGCGCCCCGTGCTGGACGAGAAGCGGGATGTGGTGGTCGTCGGGGCGGGGTGGATCGGCGCGGAGTTCGCGACGGCGGCGCGGCAGGCCGGCTGTGCGGTGACCGTGGTGGAGGCGGCGGACCGGCCGCTGGCCGGGGTGATGCCGGGCGAGATCGGTGACCGGATGCGGGGCTGGTACGCCGAGGCGGGCGTGGAGCTGCGGACGGGCGTGGCCGTGGCCGCCGTGGAGCCCGGGGCGGTGCTGCTGGACGACGGTACGCGGCTGGCCGCCGGGGCCGTGGTGGTCGGGATCGGCGCCAGGCCGGCGACGGACTGGCTGGCCGGGTCGGGGGTCGCGCTGGGCCCGGACCGCGCGGTGCTGGCGGACGACCGGCTGCGTACGTCCGTGCCGGATGCGTACGCGGTCGGGGACTGCGCGTCCTTCCCCTCGGCGCGTTACGGCAGGCGGCTGCTGGTCCACCACTGGGACAATGCCGTCCAGGGCCCGCGTGTCGCCGCCGCGAACCTGATGGGCGGCGACGAGCGCTACGACCCGGTGCCCTATTTCTGGTCGGAGCAGTTCGGCCGCTTCGTGCAGTACGCCGGGCACCACCCGGCCGCCGACACGATGCTGCAGCGCGGCGACCCGGACGGCCCCGCCTGGTCCGTTTGCTGGCTGCGCGAAGGCGTGCTGGTGGCGCTGCTGGCTGTCGGCCGGCCCCGGGATCTCGCGCAGGCCCGCAAGCTCATCGAGCGCGGCGATCGGCTCGACGTGGCGCTCGCCGCGGACCCCGCTGTACCGCTGAAGACGGCGGTTCGGTAGGCGGTGCGGTATCGCACTCTCGGTCCGGGATGGCAGGCTTGTCTTCGTGACCGAGATCGACGCAAAGATTGACGCCCTCGTACCGTCCTGGCTGACCCTCCCCGATGTCGCGGAGCGCCTCGGCCTGGAGGTGACCCGGATCCGGCCGCTGATCAAGGAAGGTCAGCTGATCGCGGTGCGCCGCGGTGAGAACCGGGTCCTGATGGTTCCGGCCGACTTCATCGGCGACGGAAAGATCGTGAAGGGCCTCGCAGGCACGCTGACCCTGCTCAAGGACGACGGGTTCAGCGACGAAGAGGCCCTCGAATGGCTGTTCACCGCGGATTCCACCCTGCCCGGCACGCCGGCGCAGGCCCTGCGCGAGAATCGCGGGACCGAGGTGAAGCGCCGGGCCCAGGCGCTCGCCCTCTGAGCAGCACGCCCGACACCGAGGGGGGACCTTCCGTATGACCGCCCATGCGCAGCTCGCCGACGCCCGCGTCTACCTGTGTACCGATGCCCGTAAGCGCCAGGGCGACCTGGCGGCCTTCGCGGACGCGGTGCTGGCGGCCGGGGTGGACATCATCCAGCTGCGCGACAAGGGGATCGAGGCCCGCGAGGAACTGGAGCACCTCGCGGTCCTCGCCGAGGCGTGCCGTCGGCACGGCAGGCTGCTCGCGGTCAATGACCGGGCGGATGTCGCGCACGCGGCGGGCGCGGACGTACTGCACCTGGGGCAGGGCGACCTGCCGGTGCCGGCGGCCCGCGCGATCCTCGGCTCCTCCGACGAGGTGATCATCGGAAGGTCCTGCCATGCCGAGTCCGAGGTGGCCGCGGCCGCCTCGGAGCCCGGTGCGGACTATTTCTGCACCGGGCCCGTCTGGCCGACCCCGACCAAGCCGGGCCGGCACGCGCCCGGCCTGGACCTGGTCCGGTACGCGGCAGCGCTCGGCACCAGCCGGCCGTGGTTCGCGATCGGCGGCATCGACCTGGCCAACCTCGACCAGGTGCTCGACGCCGGGGCCCGGCGGATCGTCGTCGTACGGGCGATCACCGAGGCCTCGGACCCGGGTGCCGCGGCGGCCGAGCTGGCCAAGCGCGTACGGGAACGCGCGTAATGCCCGGCGGGACCGCCGTCCCAAGGCGTGGACAAACCATCGCCGCTGGTTGGGGCATCACACAAGCGCGGCTAGCCTGAAGCGCATGGCCCTCGGTACAGCATCCACCAGGACCGACCGCGCAGTCACCATCCGTGAGCTGCTCGCATCCGGTCAGCGTTCGTACTCGTTCGAGTTCATGGCGCCCCGGACCGAGAAGGGCGAGCGGACCCTCTGGAACGCCATCCGCCGGATCGAGGCGGTCGCGCCGACCTTCGTCTCCGTGACGTACGGCGCCGGCGGCAAGTCCCGCGAGGGGACGGTGCGGGCCACCGAGCGGATTGTCTCGGACACCACGCTCACCCCGGTCGCGCACCTCACCGCCGTCAACCACTCCATCGCCGAGCTGCGCAACATCATCGGCCAGTACGCCGACGCCGGGATCCGCAACCTCCTCGCGGTGCGCGGCGATCCGCCGGACGACCCGATGGGGGAGTGGGTCCCGCACCCCAGCGGCGTCTCCTACGCCGCCGAGCTCGTCCGGCTGATCAAGGAGTCGGGCGACTTCTGCGTGGGGGTGGCCGCGTTCACGGAAATGCACCCCCGGTCTACCGACTGGGATAGTGACACCCGTCACTTTGTCGACAAGTGCCGGGCCGGGGCTGACTATGCCATCACGCAGATGTTCTTCAGGGCCGACGACTATCTGCGGCTCCGTGACCGGGTCGACGCCTCGGGATGTGTCACTCCGATCATCCCCGAGATCATGCCGGTCACGAACGTGAAGCAGATCGAGCGCTTCGCGCAGCTGGGCAACGCACCTTTCCCCCTGGAGCTCGCGGACCGTATCCTCGCGGTCAAGGACGATCCGGCCGCAGTGCGGGCGATCGGGGTCGAGTATGCGACCGAGATGTGCCGACGGCTCATGGCCGAGGAGATTCCGGGACTGCACTTCATTACCCTGAACCACTCCACGGCGTCGCTGGAAATCTACGAGAATCTGGGACTCCACCAGAGGTCGTGAGGGGCGGAACCGCCGCCCGTCGAGGGCCGCCGACGGTGAACGGTGAGGAAGTGCGACATGGGCTACACGGTGCTCTACATCGCGTTCGGCGTGGTCGCCCTCTGGCTGCTCGGCGAGGTGCTGCTGCAGTACAAGGCGCGCCTGCGCTGGCGCCTGCTGGCCTTCGCCGGCTTCCTGGGTGTGGTGTTCGGCGTCTACCTGCCGTCCGTCATCGTCATCGGCGCCGGCGCGGCGGCCTTCGCCACCGGGCAGACCTTCGTCACCCTCTCGTATCGCAAGGGCTTCGCCGAGGGCTGGGCGATCAGGGGGCGGCCCGCGGCGGCCGACAGCGACAGCGACAGCGGAGGCGCTAACGCCGGTGGCGGTGGCAGTCGCCGTCGGCGCAAGGGCGGGCCCCGGGCCGACGAGGCCGCTGCCGTCTCCTACGACGAGCAGCCGGTGGCGGCGGACGAGCCCATGGAGACAGCCGCCGAACAGACCGCGGTCTACGGCGGTTTCGACTCCACGCAGATCTACCAGCCTGTGCCGATGCACGACGAGAGCGGCGAACTCCCGCTCTACGACGGCCAGTCCACGTACACCCCCGACCCGTACACCAGCGGCGGCTACGAGGGCTACGGCGCCCAGGGCTACGGCAGCGAGTGGTCCGCCGAGCAGCAGCCCGCGACGGCGGCCTACGCCCAGGACCCCCAACAGCAGCAGCAGTACGCCGCGGCCTGGGACACCTCCCAGCAGACCTACGGCTACGACCCGGCCAACGGCGGCTACGCCGACCCCTACGCCCAGACCCCCCAATACGGCTACGACACCCCCGCCGGCGGCGTCTGGGTCCCCCAACAGCCCACCGGCGACCCCGATCCCTCCCAGCAGCCCTACATCCCTCCCCAGCAACAACCCCACCCCGACCAACCCCAATACGCCGACCCCTACGACCCCTACCGCTTCTGACGGCCCCGCGCCGGACTGTCCCCCAGACTCCGTCTGGGTGGGGGTCCTCCCCCTGGCTACGCCGGGGGCACCCCCACCGGCCGAAGGCTGGTGGGGGTCCCCCCCGGACGGAGTCTGGGGGAGAGTGCACCCCTCCGTCGTGCCGGAACCCCCGGTCCTCAAGCGCCGGACGGGCCGAATGCACCAGCGTCCAGCCGGGGGGAGGCTGGCACAACCCGGCAACGGACCGGGGCGTGGCGCCGCCCCCGGCACGAGGACGGAGTCCGGCGCAGCGGCTGGAAGCCCGCGCAGCAGCGCGAGAGGTGCAGAAAAGCCGGGGCACGCCGGCCCGCAGGCGTTAGCGGCTGCCGCCGGGGCCGCCGGCGATGAGGTCGGCGACGATGGCGGCGGACATGCCGGTGTGGGGGAGGGTGCCGCCGGGGTGGGCCCAGGGGCCGACGCGGTAGAGGCCGGGGAGGGGGGCGGGGTTGGGGGGGAGGAGGAAGGTGCCGGAGGCGCCGGCGAGCGCGGGGCCGGGGGGGGCGGAGGACGGGTGGACGTGGTGCCAGAGGAGGCGGTCGCGGAGCCCCGGGACGGCCGCCTCGGCGGCGCGCAGGGCCGCCTCGGTGCCGCCCGCCAGGGGCAGGGGGACGTGCAGCGTGACGGCCTCGTGCGCGTCGTCCGGCCGCGTTGACGGGTCGTCGGGGCGCAGCACCGTCACGCCGGCCGCGTGGATCACCGTGCGGTGCGGCGCGTCGTCCGGACGCGGGCCCGCGAGGGCGAGGCAGATCACCACACGGCCGCCACCCCCGGCAGTCGGCGCCACCGGCGCGGGCGGCGCACCCGAGACCACGGTGTCGGCCTCGACCCGGGTCCCGTCAACGAGCAGCAGCCCCGCCGCACGGCCGTCCTTCTCCACCACCTCCGCGACGTCCGCCCCGAAGCGGAAGTCGACCCTGCGGGCCACGCACCGCGCGTACACGGCTTCCGCGAGCGCCCGCATGCCCCCGTCGACGTACCACGTGCCGAAGGTGTGCTCGAAGTACGGCAGCACCGTCGCGCTCGCGGGTACGATCGCCGGGTCGAAGCCGTACGCCACCGCGTAGTGCTCCAGCATGGCGGCGAGCCGCGGGTCGCTCAGCTCCCGCGCGGCGACCTCGGCCAGCGTCGGCGCACCGCGCCGGAAGAGCCCGCGCCGTACAGGAGGGGCGGGATAGGGATCGCGGCCGAGCGGCGCCGTGTCCGCAGCCAGGGCGTCCTCGAGGAGGGGGCGCCGGGTGGCCTCCCAGACCTCGCGGGCGCGGCCCAGCAGGTCGGCCCAGCGGGTGCCGGCGCCCGGGCCGAGCGCGTCGTCCAGGGCGGCGATGACACCGGCCCGTGAGGCGTTGGGCAGGGAGACCGAGGTCCCGTCGTCGAAGACGTGCCGGATGGCGGGGTCGACCTGGCGCAGGGAGACGCAGCTCTCGAGCGTCTCCCTGCCGGTCTTGATGAAGAGGTCGCGGTAGACCGCCGGCAGATGCAGCAGCCCGGGCCCGGTGTCGAAGACGAAGCCGTCCCGCTCGTACCGGCTGACGCCGCCCCCGTACGTCGCTGAGCGCTCGTACACCGTCACCCGGTGCCCGCCCGTGGCGAGCCGGGCAGCCGCCGCCAGCGCGCCCATGCCCGCGCCGATCACCGCAATCCGTGCCATGAGCAGGACTCTATGCCAGAGCGTTGCCCCGCTTGGCCGCCCGTCTGGCCTGCCATCGACGCCAGTAGCGGCGGATCCGGGACAGGATGAAGTAGACCGTCACCCCGCCCAGCACCAGCGCGACCGCCGCGATGATCGCGGCCGGGAGCGGGTGGAAGAGCGCGAAGACGATGATGCCGGAGACCCCGAGGTCCTCGGCAAGGCTGACGATGATGTTGCTGGCGGGCTCGGGCGAGGTGTTCACGCCCATCCGTACCCCGGCCTTGACCAGGTGGCTGGCGAGCGCGGTCGTACCGCCGACGGCAGCGGCCGCGAGCTGCGGGAGGGAGCCGTCGTGCCCGGCGATGAGCGCGGCCACGACGCCGCCGGCGATGGGGCGGATGACGGTGTGGATGGCGTCCCAGCCGGTGTCGACGTACGGGATCTTGTCGGCGACGGCCTCGCAGAGGAAGAGGAGACCGGCGACGACCAGCACGTCCGTACGTTCCAGGGACGGCGGCACCTCGTCGCTGATGCCGGTGGCACCCATGAGGCCGAGCAGCAGGACCACGGCGTAGGCGTTGATCCCGCTCGCCCAGCCGCTGGTGAAGACCAGGGGAAGTACGGACATGGACCGTGATGCTAGCGAAAGGCGCTCATGGCCCGATGAGCGAACCGGCCCAACCCTGAGCACGTGTACCTAGAAGCCCGGATAGGTAGGTGCGCGGATAGGCATCCACCCGCGTAGACGCGAAGGTAGAGGCAACGGACGGGCGCGGTGCCGGAACTGCCGACACGGGGCGGCGGAACGGCATCGCGGCAGCCCGGCCGTGAACGGGGGGAAAGCGCTGTCCCGGTACAGCCCGACGGGGGATCGGACCGTACCGGGGCAGCGCGCATTCGCGCCCCGTTCACTCACGCGTTGGCGCGCCCCGCCACCCGCCCCTGCAACAGCCGCGAAAGCGCCGCGTGGACTTCGTCGATGCTGCGCTCGGGCTGGAACGACAGCCAGTCCAGGGCCGCGACCAGCACCATGCCGAAGAGCGCGGCCGCGGTGAGCTGGATGTCGATCTCGTCGCTCAGCTCCCCGGCCTCCACCGCGTCGCGCAGCGCCTGCTCGACGACCGCTATGGCCTGCTTGCGGACCACCAACAGCGTGTCCTGCCAGGCCCGGTTGGTGCGCCACAGCTCGGCGACGTACAGCTGCGTGAAGGACGGGTAGCGGGCGATGAAGGCCAGCCCCGCCCGGATCATCGCGTCGATGCCCTCGACCTTGGTGCCGCCGCGCTCGGCGACCTCGGCGGCCGCCTCGCGCAGGGAGTCGGTGAGCAGTCCGACCCCGTGCCGGAGCAGCTGCTCGAAGAGCTCGTTCTTGCTGGCGAAGTTGTAGTAGACGGTGCCCTTCGCGACCCCGGCGCGCTCGGCGATCTCGTCCACCGTGGTGGCGGAGAAGCCCTGCTCTGCGATGAGGGTGACGGCGGCCTCGTAGAGCTTCTGCCGGGTGACCTGACGTCGTGGGCTGTTCATGGCGCCGATTCTCCCTGCCGGGGGCGCCGCGGGCGCAGCGGGTTCACAAGGACAGCTCAGGATGCAGCCGGTCCAGCGTCCAGACCTGCTTCCGACGCGCCGACCAGGCGGTGAGCGTAAGCGCGCCGGCTGTGAATACGCCCAGAACCAGGCAGGCCCGCCAGACCGGCCACAGCTCGCCGCCTGTGATCAGGTGCCGTAGCCCGTCGACCACGTACGTCATGGGCAGGAGAGGGTGCAGCGCGTTGAAGAACCCCGGGCTGGTCTGCACCGGATAGGTGCCCCCCGCCGAGGTCAGCTGCAGCATCATGACGTATGGGTCCGCGAAATGCCCAACGGCCCCTGGAAAGAGGACATTCACGCTGGTCAGAGCGATTGTCAGTGCCCTGCTTCACCATGAAGTGGAGATGGCCCGAAGGAGGAGGTTCTCCATGACCGCACCCGCGCAGAGGCCGAACGGCGCGCTCGACGTCCACCCCGTCCTGCGCCGCGCCGCCGCCCCGGCCGCCGCTGTCGATCTGCTGGGCCAGGCCAGGCGCGGCCTGGCCGAAGCCGCCGCCCTCGAGACCGCCAACGAGCGGTACGCGACCGCCCACCTGGCCGCCCTCCGCACCGCCGCCGCAGTCCTCGCCGTCCGCGGCCGCCCCGAGCCCACCCGCCGCCGGCCCCGGATCCGTACCGCCTGGGAAGTGCTGCCCGAGGTCGCTCCCGAACTCGCCGAATGGGCCGCCCTGTTCGAGGCCGGCGCCCGCCGCCGCGCCCTCTGCGAAGCCGGCATACAAGGCGCCGCCACCTGGCGGGACGCCGACGACCTGGTGCGCGCGGCAGGCATGTTCCTGCGCCTGGTCGACCGCATACTGACGGGCCTGCCCAGGCTGCCGCACTAGAGTGGACCTGCCTGGATAGACCGACCCCCGCGAGGAGCCGTCCGCATGTCCCGTGAAGGAGGGGCCGACCCGATGCGGCCCCGCGCGTCCCTGCGTACCGCTGTGGTGTGGGAGGTCCTGCGGGATGCCCTCGACCGGCAGGCCAAGGCGGCAGGCCGCGATGTGCTGGATGTCCTCGACACCGGCGGCGGGACCGGCAACTTCGCGGTGCCGGTGGCGCGTCTGGGCCACCGGGTGACCGTCGTCGACCCCAGCCCGGACGCGCTGTTCGCGCTGGAGCGCCGCGCCGCCGAGGCCGGCCTCACCGACCGGGTGCGTGGCGTTCAGGGCGACGCCCACGGCCTGCTGGACGTCGTGGAGCCCGGCGGGTACGACGCCGTGCTGTGCCACGGCGTGCTGGAGTACGTGGACGACCCCGCCGAGGGCGTACGGAACGTGGTCAGCACCCTGCGCCCCTCCGGCACGCTCAGCCTGCTCGCCGCCAGCCGTCATGGCGCAGTCCTGGCCCGGGCCATCGCCGGTCACTTCGCGGAGGCCCAGCACAGCCTCACCGACCCCGACGGCCGTTGGGGCGCCGGGGACCCGGTGCCCCGCCGCTTCACCGCCGAGGACCTCACGCGCCTCGTCGAGGGCGCCGGTCTCCGCGTCGGCCCCGTCCACGGCGTCCGCGTCTTCGCCGACCTCGTCCCGGGCGTCCTCGTGGACACCGAGCCCGGCGCCTTCGACGCTCTGCTCCGGCTGGAGCTGGCCGCTGCCGAACAGCCGGCGTTCCACTCGATCGCCACTCAACTGCACGTGCTCGCCGAGCGCGGCTGAGTCGGCAGGTGCGGGTAGTACGTCACACGCCACCCAGCGCGACGTTCAGGGCCGTATGCTGGCATGACGTAACCAGGGGCGGGGAATGAACCCCCCGTCGGATTGGCGCAGTGGGGCGGGTTTCACGGGGGCGATTCCCTGCCTATCCTGGAAGGGTCGTACCGGTCGCTCCCCCTGCGACCGACGAGTAGGAGGTCTCCGTGCCGCTCTCGGAGCACGAGCAGCGCATGCTCGAGCAGATGGAGCGAGCGCTGTACGCCGAAGATCCCAAGTTCGCGTCGGCGCTTGAGGGAAGCGGGCTGCGCACCTACACCAGGCGGCGCGTCTACCTGGCGGTTGCAGGCTTCCTGGTGGGTATCGGACTGCTCATGGCGGGCATGATCGCCAAGCAGCCCTGGATCAGTGTGGTCGGCTTCCTTGTCATGCTGGGCTGTGCCGTCCTGGCGGTCACCGGCTGGCGTCGCGTCGTGAAGCCCGGCGAGCAGCCTCAGGCCCCTGCGGGCCGTCAGCATCATCACGTACGCGGGCAGCGACATCCACGCCGCCGGGGCCGCATGATGGACCGCATCGAGGAGCGGTGGCAACGCCGCCGCGACGAGCAGGGACGGTAAAGCTCAAGCAACACCGAAAGCAAATCGAGGGGCGCGGGTTCCGGACGGAACCCGCGCCCCTCGCGTACGTGCGGGGTGTGCGTGCCGGCGCCCCGGATGCGCGTCGGGCCCCGGCCTGCTATCGCGTCTGCCGCGCCGGACGCCGGATCGCCGTCGACGCCCGGTGCAGGGCCGCTGACCAGGCCGCCGTCGTCGCTGACCAGCGCAGAGACAGGGCCCAGACCAGCCGCACGGCGGAGCGCGGGGCCAGCGCGGCGCGCAGACGGGTGACCCGGGTGGCGGAATGGTGGAGGCCGTCGCGGACGTGGTGGATGTCGGCGGCGAGGCCGGCGACGGGGTGCGGGCGGGCGGCGTAGAGGGCCTGCTCGACCGCCGTGGCGACGCGGCGCGCGGCCTGCGCGGGGGCCTCGCCGAGGCCGCCTTCGCGGATGAGCCGGGCCACGGTACGGCGTGGCGTCTCGGAGTCGTCGGGCAGGACTCCGTAGTCCCACGCGGTGTCGACCAGCTCACGCCACGCGTCGAGCACCCGGTGCTGTCCCAGCCGCCGGGCCCGCACCCGCCGCCGCCACAGCAGCGGCAGCAGCGGCACGATGACCACCGCCGCACCGACGAACAGCAGCACCGCGCCGAACAGCAGGGCCGGCAGCACCCCGCCGCCCGTGACGCCCAGCAGCCAGCCCCACAGGCCGCCGCTCTTCGGGCCGCTGCCGGAGGCCACGGCCAACGGGTCGCAGTCACCCTGCTGCGCCTGCTTGGCGCTGCACGTGGGCGACGCGGAGGCGCTCGCGCTGGGCGCCGCGCTGTTGTTGCGCGGCGGCACGTCGGGGGTGGTGGAGCCGGAGTTCGCCGAGGTCGGGTCCTGGGTGTAGTCGGGCTGCGAGCCCCGGGTCGGGGTGGGCTCGAAGCGCGTCCAGCCGATGCCCTCGAAGTACAGCTCGGGCCAGGCGTGGGCGTCCTTGAGTCCGACCGTGTACGAGCCGTCGGACTGCGGGGTACCGGGGGTGAAGCCCACGGCGACGCGGGCCGGGATGCCCAGGGTCCTGGCCATGGCCGCCATGGTGAAGGCGAAGTGGACGCAGAAGCCTTCCTTGTTCTTCAGGAACTTGGCGATCGCGTCCACCCCGGTGCCCGAGGACACCGAAGTGCTGTACGTGAACTGGCCGTTGGTGAACCAGTTCTGCAGGGCGACGGCCTGCTCGTACTCGTTGGTGGCGTCCTTGGTGATCGACAGGGCGGTCTGCTTGACCACGGCCGGCAGCGTGTCCGGGACCGCCGTGTACTCGCGGACCAGGTTCGCCGAGGGGTTCGGCGCGGCGGCGAGCTGGGCGGCGGTCGGCTCCACCTGGAGGCTGGTCACCGAGTAGCTGACGCCCGAGGTGGTCTGGCCCCGGTCGCCGATGATCGTGCGGCCCACCGGCTCGTACCGCCAGCGGCCGTTCACCTGGACCTGCTTGGCCGGGTAGGGGAGCGGCAGCCACAGCTGCCCGTAGTCCTTGGCCGCAGCGATGTTGGTCCGCACTTCGGTGGTCTTGATCTGCGGGCTGAGCCCCGCCGGGGTGGGTAGTTGGGCGGGTATGCCGGTGAGGGACCGTTTGGCGGACTGCCACTGCTCGCCGTTGAACTCGTCGAGGGAGACGATCCGCAGGTACAGGTCCGAGGTGGTCTTGGCGTTGGTCCGGTAGGTGAGGACGTCGCGGTTGTCGGGCTGGTTGAGATTGTCGGTGAGCGCGACCAGCGGGTTGACCGCGAGGATCGAACCGCCGCGTCCGGTGCCCTGGCCCGCGCCGGTGGCCGCCAGCAGGCCGCCGCTGAGCGAGGGCAGCGCGGCGGGCGCGATCAGCGCGATGCCCAGAGCCATCGCACCGATCCTGCGGCCGGTACGCACAGGGGCGGTCGCCGACCCATCGGAACCCGAGCCCCTGGAGAAGGCCGACGCCCCGCCCGCGTAACCGGCCGCCGGAGAACCGCCGCTGGGGCCGCCGAAGACCCGCCCCCAGCGCGACAGCCGGTCGCGGCCCTCGGCCAGCAACAGCAGCAGATAGCCGGCCGCCGCGATCACGAACCACAGCCAGCGGCTGCCCCCGCCCGCCAGCCCCGCCGCGATCGAGTACAGCGCCAGCAGCGGCAGCCCCGCCGGGGCCGCGCTGCTGTAGGTGACCGCCAGCGCGTCCACCGCCAGGGCGATCAGCAGCACCCCGCCGACCAGCAGCAGCCGGATGCCGGTGGTGACCGGGGCCGGAATCGCGAACTGGCTGACGTCCTGCACACCGGCGGTCAGCAGTTCGCCGAAGTGCCGGAAGACGCCCACGCCCGGCAGGAAACCCAGGAAGGCCTGCTGCTGCGCGAAGATCAGCGTCAGCAGCAGCAGGGAGGCCGCCGCCTGCACCAGGATCGTCAGCGGCCGGGCCAGCGGCACCCGCCTGGCCAGCGCGCCGACCGAGCTCTGGATGACCACCAGGAAGAGGGCCTGCACGATCCAGGCGCTGCTGTCCGTCAGCGGGAGCAGCGAGCAGGCCGCCATGATCGAGGCGGCCGCCGCGCACACCGCCAGCCTGGCACGTCCGCTCATCATCGGGCCCCAGCCTCCTCACGCGACCGGTAGCGGTCGGCCCGCTGCCACAGCTCGTCCAGCCCCTCGCCGGCCGACACCGGCAGCACCGTCCAGCCCGCCTCGCGCAGCATCCGCACCGTGCGCTTCTCGCCGCCCCCGCCCGCGCCCTCGCCCCCGGCCTCCGGCGCCGGGTCGGTGCCCGTCGGCGGCACCTCCGGATAGCCGTCGTCGGACTCGCGCAGGGCGGCCGTCCAGGCGGAGCTGTCCGTCACGAAGGCCACGGCCCCGCCCGTACGCTGGCGCATCCGGCCGACTATGGCCGCCTGCTCCTCGTCCAGGTCGCCCAGGAACGCCACCAGGAGCCCCTCGCTGCCGGCCCGCAGCACCTCGTGGGCCCGGGAGAGCCCGGCCGCGGACTCCTCGGAGTGGTCGATCACTGCGAGGGTGTCGAGCAGTACCCCGGCGGCGTCGGAGGAGTCGGTGACGCCGAAGCCGCCCGCCCCGTCGGGGCCGGGCACCGAGCTGCCGGTGTCGGTGAGCAGCCGTACCGAGTAGCCGCGCTCCAGCATGTGCACGGCCACCGAGGCCGCCCCGGCGACCGCCCACTCGAAGGCGGAGTCGGGCCCGGCGCCGTAGAAGGCCTCCCGCCGGGTGTCGAGCAGCACCGTGCAGCGTGCCTTGTGCGGCTGCTCCTCGCGGCGGACCATCAGCTCGCCGTACTTGGCGGTGGACCGCCAGTGCACCCGCCGCAGGTCGTCGCCGTGGCGGTAGCCGCGCGGGATGACGTCGTCCTCGCCGGCCAGTGACAGGGCCCGGGTGCGGCTCTCGCCGTAGCCGGAGGCCTCGCCGGCCAGCCGCACCGGCGGCAGCGGCTGGACCTTGGGGACCACGGTGAGGGTGTCGTAGGCGCTGAAGGACCGGGTCAGCTCGCACATGCCGAAAGGATCCGTCAGCCGCAGCTGCAGCGGCCCCAGCGGATAGCGCCCGCGCAGATCGGAACGGACCCGGTACGACACCTCGCGGTGGCCGCCCGGCTCCACCCGGTCCAGTACGAAACGCGGCCTGGGCCCGAGCACGTAAGGCACCCGGTCCTGGAGCATCAGCAGCCCCGTCGGCATCCGCGACACATTGTCGACCCGCAGATGCACCCGGGCCTCGGACATCGCGGGCACCCGGGACGGCGCCAGCCGCCGGCTGCCCGCCACCCGGTAGCGCGTCCGGTGCAGCACGACCACGCACACCAGCGGCAGCGCAGCCAGCAGCAGCCCGACCCGCAGCAGGTCCGGCTGCCCGAGCACATACGCGCACACCGCGGCCGCCACGCCCGCCGCGAGGAAGGACCGCCCGCGCGTCGTCAGCCCCGCGAGGGCGGCCCGCAGACCGCTGCCCGGATCACCCGAGGGGTCCGGGCCCGGGGCGTCGGGGGCCGGACCCGCTCCGGAGCCGGACATCACAGCCCCCGCGCCCCGCCGGGCGACGGGCTGCCGTACGGGTCGGGCACCGGCGTGCGCTGCACGATCTCGGCCACCACCTGTTCAGGCGTACGCCGGTTCAACTGGGCCTGCGCAGTGGGCAGCAGACGGTGCGCCAGCACCGCCGACGCCAACGTCTGCACATCGTCCGGCAACACGAACTCCCGCCCGTCCAGCGCCGCCGCCGCTCTCGCCGCCCGCACCAGGTGCAGCGTCGCGCGCGGTGACGCGCCCAGCCGCAGGTCCGGATGCTGGCGGGTCGCGCTCACCAGCGCCACCGCATACCGCTGCACCGGCGCCGAGACATGCACCGTACGCACCGCTTCGACCAGCTTCACGATCTCGTGCGCATGGGCCACCGGCTGTACGTCGTCCAGCGCCGGGGCGCCGCCGTGCACATCCAGCATCTGCAGCTCGGCCTCGGCGCTCGGGTAACCGATCGACACCCGGGCCATGAAGCGGTCGCGCTGCGCCTCGGGCAGTGGATAGGTGCCCTCCATCTCCACCGGGTTCTGGGTGGCGATGACCATAAAAGGGCTGGGCAGCTCATAGGTGGCACCGTCGATGGTGACCTGCCGCTCCTCCATCGACTCCAGCAGCGCCGACTGGGTCTTGGGCGAGGCGCGGTTGATCTCGTCCCCGACCACGATCTGCGCGAAGATCGCACCGGGCTTGAACTCGAAGTCCCGCCGCTGCTGGTCGAAGACGCTGACCCCGGTGATGTCGGAGGGCAGCAGATCCGGCGTGAACTGGATGCGCCGCACGGAGCAGTCGATGGACCGCGCCAGCGCCTTGGCCAGCATGGTCTTGCCCACGCCCGGTACATCCTCGATCAGCAGATGCCCCTCGGCGAGCAGCACGGTCAGCGAAAGCCGTACGACCTCGGGCTTGCCCTCGATCACATTCTCCACCGAGCGGCGCACCCGCTCCGCGGTGGTGGTTAGATCCGTAAGGCTCGCTCGTGCGTCATAGGTCGTCACCCCGGCCCTCCTCGGCCCAATTCCCCGTTCGCGTCCCTGACCTCGGGCGAGGTGGCGCGTTCGGAGCATTCTTACTCCAACTATGCTCCGCGTCACTCGTCTTCCGTTACTCAGTCGTGATTTCCCGCAGCAGTCCGGTGTGCACATCGAAGACAAACCCTCGAACATCGTCCGAATGTGCTAGGAACGGCGACGTCCGCACCCGGTTCATCGACTGGCGTACGTCCTGATCCACATCCCGGAAGGACTCGACGGACCAAGTCGGCCGCTGCCCGACCTCGTCCTCCAACTGCGTACGGAAATCCTCGGTGAGGGTCTCCAGGCCGCAGCCGGTGTGGTGGATCAGCACGATCGACCGGGTGCCGAGGGCGCGCTGGCTGATAGTGAGGGACCGGATCGTGTCGTCGGTGACCACCCCGCCGGCGTTGCGGATCGTGTGGCAGTCACCCAGCTCCAGGCCCAGGGCGGCGTGCAGGTCGAGGCGGGCGTCCATGCACGCGACAATCGCCACCTTCAGGACCGGCCGGGCGTCCATGCCGGGGTCGCGGAACTGGTCCGCATAGCGCCGGTTCGCCTCGACGAGCCGGTCGGTGACGGAGTCAGTGCCTTGAGGCGGCTGCTGCTCAGATATCGACATGACACGACCGTAGACGGCGGAAGGCCTTCCGACCTGCTGTGAGGTCCCACAAATCTCGGTCAATCGGCTGCATTGTGAGGTAACCCACAAGCGGGCGCCCCGGTTCCCCCAGAGGGATGAATCGTGAAGCGGGTGCCCGCGCGGGGGTGTGCGCCGGGGCGGGGTTCTCGTTGACCGTGGGGCTTAGTGGAGTAAAGTGGCACGAAGTGGGTCGCCTGAGCCCGACCCGAATTGCCTGATCAGCTGCGGGAGGTGCGGATGTTCCTCGGGACGTACGCGCCGCGGCTGGACGACAAGAGCCGGCTCGTGCTGCCCGCCAAGTTCCGCGAGCCGCTCGCCGAGGGCCTGGTGATCACCAAAGGGCAGGAGCGCTGCCTGTACGTTTGGCCGCTCGCCGAGTTCCAGGCGATGACAGAGCGGCTGCGCGATGTCCCCGTCACCTCGAAGTCCGCCCGGGACTACATGCGCGTGCTCTTCGCCGGCGCGCACGACGAGGTGCCGGACAAGCAGGGCCGCGTCACCCTCCCGCAGGCCCTGCGTGAATACGCCGGGTTGCGCCGCGACTGCGCCGTCATCGGTGCCAACACCCGGGTCGAGGTGTGGGACACGACCGCCTGGGAGGGCTATCTGGCGGCCCAGGAGGACGCTTTCTCGGCGTTGTCCCAGGAGGTGCCGCCGGGCTTACTGTGACCCAGCCGTAGCCTGCTGTCTCACGTACGCGTACGTGACGCTCGGCCTCCTCCCGCTCCCCGGTCCGCTGGCACTACTTCCCCGGTGCCAGCTGCCCTCCAGAGCGGGCGGGGACCAAGTGGTACGTCCCGAACACATGAGAAGGGCCCGATGAGCACCACCCCATCCCACGTCCCCGTGATGCTGCGGCGCTGCCTGGACCTGCTGGCGCCCGCGCTGGCCAGGCCGGACGCGGTCGTGGTGGACGCCACCCTCGGGCTCGGCGGCCACAGCGAGGCACTGCTCGCGGAGTTCCCGCAGGCCCGGCTGGTCGCCATCGACCGCGACCCGGCGGCGCTCAAGCTCGCCGGCGAGCGACTCGCCCCGTACGGCGACCGGGCCACCCTCGTCCACGCCGTCTACGACGAGCTGCCCGAGGTCCTCGACCGGCTCGGGATCCCCACGGTCCAGGGCGTCCTCTTCGACCTCGGCGTCTCCTCCATGCAGCTCGACGAGGCCGAGCGCGGCTTCGCGTACGCGCAGGACGCGCCGCTCGACATGCGGATGAACCAGAGCACGGGCATCAGCGCCGCCGAGGTGCTCAACACGTATCCGCCGGGTGAGCTGGTGCGGATCCTTCGGACGTACGGCGAGGAGAAGTTCGCCCGCAAGATCGTCGACGCGGTCGTACGGGAGCGGGACAAGGAGCCCTTCACCAACAGCGCCCGTCTGGTCGACCTGATCCGCGCTGCCCTGCCCCAGGCCGCCAAGCGCACCGGCGGCAACCCCGCCAAGCGCACCTTCCAGGCCCTCCGCATCGAGGTCAACGGCGAGCTCGCCTCCGTCGAACGGGCCATCCCCGCCGCCGTCGCGGCCCTCGCGGTCGGCGGCCGCATCGCCGTCCTGTCCTACCAGTCCCTCGAGGACCGCATCGTCAAGCAGGTCCTCGCCGCCGGCGCCGCCAACACCGCTCCCGCTGGCCTCCCCGTCGTCCCCGAGCGCTACCAGCCCCGCCTCAAGCTCCTCACCCGCGGCGCCGAACTCCCCACCGAACACGAGATCGCCGAGAACCGCCGCGCCGCCCCCGCCCGTCTCCGGGGGGCGGAGCGCATCCGCGAGGAGGAGGCCCGGTGAGCGGCGGGGGACTGCGGATGACGCCGCGGCGGCCGGGGGCGACGACGGCGGCGCGGTCGCCGTTCGTGTTGCTGATCGTGTTGCTGCTGGCGGGCGGGCTGTTCACGCTGTTGTTGCTGAACTCGGCGGTGGTTCAGGACTCGTTCCAGCTGAACGATCTGCAGAAGCAGACCACGCAGCTCACGGACGAGGAGCAGGGCCTGCAACAGGAGGTCGACGGGTACTCCGCGCCGGACGCGCTGGACAAGCGGGCGCGTGAGCTCGGGATGGTCCCCGGAGGGAACCCCGCCTTCCTCGCGCCGGACGGGACGGTGCGGGGCCAGGCGGACGCCGCGACCACCGAGCCGCTCCCCGAGCCCTCCGTGACGCCGACGCCGACACCGTCGGCGACGGTGACGCCGACGCTCACCGTGACGCCGACACCGACTGCCACCCCGAGCGTGACGGCCACCGTGGCCGTGACGCCCAGCGCTTCGGCGCAGATCTCCGCAGCGGCCTCCGTTCAGACGACCACGAGGAGCAACGGGTGAGCGGGGACATGCCGCCGCGCAAGCGGCAGGGACGGCCCGGCCGGCCGGTGGCGAGGTCGGGGAGGCCGGGGACGCCGCAGCGCGCCCCGGGCAATGCGGCGGCGCAGGGGGCGGCACGGCGCC